>JAKASW010000131.1 GCA_021818875.1 Bacteroidota bacterium | reverse complement strand
CGATCTAACTCCTCGCCCCGGATATCCGTGGTAGCTCTTTTTGAATATTTATACAAGTCGCTGTTCTGTGCGATACCGGTCCCGCTGATTATAAAGAGCAACGTTAGAACTACTAGACCTCTTCGCATTGTCTTTCCCTTTCTGAAGTTTCTGAAGAGAACGAAATTTGAGCAGTGCATCATTTTCTTTTCACTCGAAGACCCAAATGGAAGAAAGTGAGACTGCGACGATTCAATAATCTCTTATGCGCTCTTGACCTCGCTTTGCCTCCTTTACGAGAAATACCATTCAAAGTGAGAGGCTGCAGGATCTTGTTGCAGATCAAAACTATTCATCTTTCAACAGTTGAATGAACGAGGCGGCTTGTTCTTTTCATAACCGGTCTCGGTCGTTCTTACTTGAGTAAAACCAGTTTCATTGTCGTGAGATAAGATCCAGCCCGAAGACATGCAAAATGAACGCCGCTCGGTAATCCGCCGGCTTCCCATTGTCTTGAGTATAGGCCGGGGAGCATCTCCCTGAAGACTATAGTCGCTACTGTCTGGTAAAGAGAGTCAAAGACTTTCAGTGTCACAAACGCCTTCCTAATCAGGGTAAATGTAATTGTCGTCGAAGGGTTGAAAGGGTTCGGATAATTCTGCAGTAGTGATGAAGACGCGGGTTGATCCCCGGATTTTTCATTTATATCCACCTGCGATCCCGCAGAAAATAGAGAGAGGCCGACAGCCTCTGCCATCGCATGGTGCCCGGCTTCGCTGGGATGCAGGTGATCACCAGAATCACAAGTGGGCAATAGTCTTAACGTGTCTTTGGGGTCGCACAAAGCCTCGTCAAAATCGATGACCTCATCGAAACGACCACTATGTCGTATCCAATCGTTAACTGTCTGCCAGGCACTCTGATGATCCTTCGAGTCGTAAAATGAGCCGGCGAACGGAGTGAGTGTTCCACCATACACAAGTATACCTCTGGCATGGGCAAGGTCTATCATCTGCTGATAGGCAGCAACAAGATTCTTTGCCACTGTTGCAGAAGCCGCTCCCCCGTACGATCCACCGATGTCGTTTATTCCTTCGAGGATGATCAGCCACTTCACCCCGTCTTGTTGAAGCACATCACGGTTGAACCTGCTTAGCGCGGAAGGTCCCAGGCACTCACCCAGTACGCAGTTGCCTCCGATCCCTTCGTTCAATACTGCTACCCCTCGCGTCGCAGTATTCGCTTGCAGACGCCGGGAAAGCTCATCCGGCCAACGGTCCTGTTTGTTTGTGCCCGAACCTCTTCCATCCGTAATTGAGTTACCCAGGATTGCGACGGCATAGGTGGAATCCGCGGCCATTACATCAACAGTGTTGATGACGTACCAGTGTTCCGTAGTGATGGCTCCGGAAAAATCTGTCCTCGCGACCTGATCGCCAGTAAGGAGATAAGAGGTTGTCCTCGATCCTGGATGCCCCGTCACATCCGGTGAGGTGCTGCCGAAATAGATGGTGATTGCCAGGTCTGTTAAAGGGCCGAGTGCAAATGCAAAAGGATCAGACCAAACGGCACTGTCCGTCGACATTGTCACGCTACTCTTCCCACCGAAGTAAATATGAGTGTCTGTCGTCGTATCAATGACTCCGCCCCCTTTTGAAACGGCTATGTGAACCGAATTCATGGTCACGGGCTGCGTGCTGAATTCGTTCGAAAACCGGATCCGCAAGGTGTCCCCTCCGATTGAAACGTGGACTATCTGTCGAAGCGTGTTATTGCTCAAGCCTGGAGCCGGAGGGTTGTTGTTCGTTTCGACGAGCTGCGGTGCCGTGCTCCATGTACCAACCCATTTGTGCACAGTCGTAAATTCTTTCTCAGAGGCGGATGCCGTAATCGGATAAATAGCGAAGGCCAGAATCGTCGCAGTTAATGTGAACGATCTGCGGAACAACTGCCGAGATGACCGGCGGAGCTCAATTCCTGAAATAAGCATTGCTGGTTCACGAAGCCTCATCACACTTCCTCCATTCCTCTTTCTCTTTGCTGACAAAGGATTCTCGAGAATAGATCGCGAATTGAATTTGGGCACTGCACTAATACCGGTCCTCCTGCAATATCATTTTATGCTCAGCTTCCTTGTCGACTTTCTTATGATTAGTTCGGTGTCCAGAACGATTCGTTCTATCGGCAATGAATTCGACGATTCAATATGTCTTATTAAAATCTCCGCGGCCTTTTGGCCGATTTCTCTTTGAGGAGATCTAATAGTGGTTAGGGGCACAGAGTATATCTCCGCGTAATGAATATCATCGTTGCCGACAATCGAAATATCTTTGGGGACTTTTATGTCTAGATCCCTAAGAGCGGTCATGACAGCCAGTGCTTGCAAATCGTTGAAGCATACAATTGCAGTCGGGTAATCCTTTCGCTTCCTGCTCTTGAAATATTTCATGGTTTTCTCATAACTCACTTTGCTGTTGGATCCGACCGGGACAATCATTTCCTCGTTGAAAGCCAAAGGGTTCTCGCTAAACGCGTTTCGAAATCCCTGAATGCGTTCTCTGGTGTGAGCCGATTCTGGAGGGCCTGCAAAATGTATGATCTTTCTGTGGCCGTTTCTTTTCAGATACTCTACCGCTTTTCCGACCGCTCTTTCATTGTCAATCTCTACAACGTTCGCAGCTATGCCTTTAACATCCGCCAGCAGAACGAAAGGGTAATTCAACATCTTCAACTTGAAAAGGTGTTCAATTTCCGAATGCCCCTCCACAACGGGTGTTATTATGACGCCTCTTACGTCTTTTGCCGAAAACAAGCTGGTAAGTTTCTTTTCACTCTCAAGATTGTAATCGGAACTTGCTATGATCAGGGAATAACCTTTGGAATTGGCATATGTCTTTGCTCCCTCTGCAATGGTCGTATAAAAAGGATAATTCAATTCCTTAATGATAATACCGATACTTTTCCCGGCATCACCCCTCTTCATAATCCTGGCGAACCCTTTCGGGCGGTAGTTCAGATCCTTCATTATCCGCAGGACATTTTCTCTGGTGGCCTGCTTCACGGTATCTTTTTCATTAAGAACTGCAGACACAGTTCCCTTTGACACTCCAGCTCTTTTGGCTATCTCTTTTATGGTTAATTTTTGTATTCTTTTCATTTTTGCCAGCTCTATGAAGTATAAAGGTTGTTGTACATACTATGACTTCCTTACAACAAAGTATGGCTGCTGCGTCAGCTTTGGTGATAAACCCGGGTAAAGCCAGGCATTTTCCGGCCTGTCTCTGAGTTCAAAGTAGTATTGAAGAGGATACATTGAATCTGTGTACTCCGCGGGTATCGTGGCACGGAACGATTTTCCACTCTGCTCCATCCTGACTGTCTTGAATCGCTCAGCCTGACTGACGTGTCGATAATATAAGTGAACGGAGCCGATCGACCTTTCAACTTCCAGTTCGACGCCCAAAGATTCACCCGCCCTGAAATGTTCCGGTTGATTGTGCAGACATTTTACAGACGTGCGCTTGGGCCGTCCCAGGGCTTCCTGAACAGCCGACCTTACACTCTCGGGTTGGGCAACATTACTAACGCGGGTCTGATCCAGTATGTTCTTCATGAAGCGGATGTCCGCATCGATTGCCGGTAACCGGTCGAGCCAGTGCCCCCTGATGTAGTCAGGCTCACCATACGTAATGTCACGTTTGTAAATGTCCTTCGCACGACCGGCAAGGTTCGCCCACAAGTCCCTTGCCTTTTGATAGGTCTCAATAGATAATTCCAACGTGCGTCGATCGCCGCTCTGCTTAAAAATTTCGAAGAGGACTCCGGATCTGAACTTCGCTCCGAAGAAACGGCCGAGGCCGGCTGCTACTGCTACATCAGCCGCCATACGTCGGAATTCAGGCCTACGCTGACCCTTTGAATTTATCTTTGCCTTTTCAAGTTGCTTGCTCGCTTCATCGGCAAAGTCCTCCAGCCACTGCGCATATTCGACTGGCGAATACTTGCCGTTGCGTTTTCCTTTCAACATTTCTTCTGCAAATTCGTCGATCTTCATAAACAGTTGTGGATCCATCGGGCTGACATTTCCGAATACCTTCGGCGACGGAGTATCGAAGAACGGATTCTCATTATCCGGATCGGCGATGGACAGATTCGTATAAACCTCCGGCCAGTAATGATCGTTCGCAGCAGAGACTCCGTGGGATGTCAGCACAATAGGAAGTATGGGGAATGTATTTGCCAGAGCCGGTTCGACATTCTCCGCTCCTGCACCAAACTCTTTGGTGATATAGCGACGCCAAACGTCCGGCTTGGTGTTTGGGTTGTAAGCCAGTCTGCCAAAGACTCTATAGCCATAAAGATATTTTTCCCAATCCCATTTAGGGTTCAAGGACTTATCGAGGTACGCGCAGCGACCGCCCGCGATTCCCGATCCACGACACCCCTTGAACGACAGCGGCTCCATGAGTCCGGCTCCGACACTGCCGCAGAAGCCGAAAGCCTTTGAGTATGCGGCACTCATCTCCGGATTTCCCCAAAGCAAATGACGCTGGGTACCGGGCCATATTCTGAAGAACACGTCGTATTTTCTATTTTCCTTCAGAAGATCGGCGTAACCGTAACTCGTAAAACTTCGGGAGCCCTCACTCAGGGTCATCAGTCCTTTTCCCTTCTGACCGGGTTTCGGTATGTCATACTCGCGGATATCGGCTTGATGGTACGGCAATCCAAGATGCTCTGCCCAGAATTTTGGGGACACTTTCACGGGCATGCCCGTGGCAAGAGCAATGTCGATCATCTCCGGTGTCATCCCTTTCGAATGTAAATCAATCTCTACCTTGCGGCCGCAGGCAGCTACCCCATCAAATACAGTCTTCCAGAAATTGTAGCTGCCTTCTTTTACGCCGCTCTCTCCATGAATCCGAAATGTTATCCCGCCGATTGCAGGACAGGCCTTCAACAGTTGATGAAGCGCATCCCGGCAATATGGTCCGTGTGTTTCATGGGTCAGTCCCTCTATCGTATAGTTTGCATCAGAACTATCGATCCATTCATAGCGGTGCATCCAGATTCCCAGATGGAATTGAATTCCGCGGACGACCGTCTCCTCGCTTATGAACTTCAGCGTTTCGAGATTCTTATCTCGTTCAGCATCAGGCAGCTGCGGCACTCTCACGTTGTATCCTGGTACAGACAAGAGGAACGGGTAAGCAAAAAGAAGATATGTGTCGGTTACATTTTGAAGAGAGTCGTAGCCCATTCCCAGGCTCAGACTAAATCGATTGAAACGATGCGTGGTCAACATCGTAAGATATCTTTTCCACATCTCACGATCGTAGAACCATGGTTTATCTTCAACTTCGCTTACAAAGAGTCTGGCGACGCTGCGAATGGCATTGGCTGGCTGCTCAACAACGGACTCTTGGATTGTCAGCGACTCTAAAGGTTGATCCGAATATCGAACTCTATCTGCAAGTTCGAGGAGAGCGTAGACGAGTCCTCGCACGTCATGTCCGCAAGCCAACAGGACTCGTTTGCCGCCTGATGCAGATGGTACCAAGCCAAGTGCTTCGGGAGCTGCAGGGATTTCGGCTTTCGAATCTTTAAGCAGGCGGCGCGCGATAGGAGAATCTGAACCTGCCGCGACAACAATCAGATCGCCTCTTCTCGCCCTTGCAATTTCTTCGCATCTAAATGCATCTATCCCTTCCGACATAAGCGACTCTTCGAATTCCATCACAGCCCACATAGAAGACGATGACATTGCAATGGCGTCCGAAGGATGTACTACGATGGATACCCCAGGTGTTTTGAAATTGAAATGTCGCAGCGATGAGACTCCCAGAGTGGAAATCCCGACCATTTTCACGAAGCGTCGCCGGCTGATGCCTTTGCCTTCGGGAGCGGGATTTTCGTTCACTAAATACTTCATTTGCCTCTACTCAACCTCGATAGTTTTGTTCAACCGGATGTCCTTGCACGAGCCGCCGACTTCGATTTCCCACCTTCCGGGTTCTATTTTCAGATCGTTGGTCCTTGTGCTGTAAAATGAAAATTCCGATGCCGGTATTCTGAATGCCACAGCCCTGCTTTCACCGGGAGCAAGTGAGATTCTTTGAAACCGCTTCAGTTGATCGATTGGCACTTTCATGCATGCTGTCTCATAGTGGAGATAGAGCTGTGGCACTTCATCGCCTTTGATTGTGCCGGTATTTTTTATCGAGAACCGCACTTCGAGTGTATCATCGCTTTTGATCTTGTCGGAATTGAGTTTCAGGTCGCTATACCGAAAAGTAGTGTAGGAGAGTCCAAACCCAAACGGGTAAAGAACGGGCTTGTCGAAGTACATATAAGTCCGGGGATAGTCGACAAGATCGTAATTCGACATTGGCGGAAGCTCTTTCGTCGAAGCATAAAATGTCTCCGGAAGTTTGCCGCCTGGATTGGCGTCACCGAACAAAACGTCGGCGATTGCTTCGCCCTGGAATTCACCATCATACCACGCTTCAACTATCCCTTTTGCTTTCTTCTCG
Organism: Bacteroidota bacterium; assembly: GCA_021818875.1. GTDB lineage: Bacteria > Bacteroidota > Ignavibacteria > Kryptoniales > JAKASW01 > JAKASW01. The sequence goes on along the minus strand of JAKASW010000131.1, from coordinate 4,513 downwards.
GTTCCGGCAAGAGCGACGGGACCTCCGTTTACAAGCACGAGAACAATGTTGCGATTAACGGATGCGATTTGATCGATCAGTTCTCTCTGGACTTTCGGCAATTCGATCGTCGTTCGATCCAGCTCCTCCCGGGAAATATCGGGTGAGGTTCCGACAACCATGATTACAATGTCGCTCTTCCCGGCAATTTCTTTGGCTTCGTCAAAATCGTTCCGGCCCAAATCCCATGTCAGACTGGCGACAGAACCAAGAGTGTTGTTGTATTGGTCGAACTCAATATTGTACTCTTTTCCAGGCAGGAGCTCCACGTCAGCGCTATTGGGTTTCGCACCATGATCGGTCCAGTCATTTATCACCATCTTCCCGTCCACAAAGAGCCGCGCACCGTCATCATTGACTGTACCGATGTGGTGGATGGTATCGGGTGGAACTATCCTGCCTGTCCACCGGATTGAATAGTGCTCTTTCGGTAAGCCTGGAGCCGGAGACTTTGTGCCGAAGTTAAAGTTCACCATGGAGTCGATGCGAGTAAGAACGGGCTTCCCCGTCAAACTCATATTGTCAAAATACTCGCCTTTCATCCCGGTCTTATTTGTCCCGGCAACTTCGGCGAAGTACTGCGGTTGGATGGGCTCTTGTAGTCCGCTGCTGACAACGCAACCCATCGAATACTTCACCTTGATTCCCAGCTTCTCAGCTTTTGTTTTTATCCCCTGAAGCGGGCTGACCTCGACGTTCGGAAACCCGCTGTAAATTCCAAGGTGCGCTTCGGCTGCGTTCGGACCGATGACTGCAATCGATCGTGTCTTCTTATTGTTCAGAGGAAGTATGCCGTTGTTCTTAAGGAGAACGATCGCTTTCTGCGCAGCCTCAAGGGCAAGAGCACGGTTTGTTTTACTATCAAGTGCGAATGGAGTAATTGAGCTGTAAGGTACCATGGCGGGCGGATCGAATTCACCAAGTCTGAAACGCGCGGAGAGAACTCTTTCGAGAGCCCGGTCAATATCCTTGACCTGGATCAAACCTTCATCGAGAGCCTGCTTCAGGTACTCGCGATATTCTCCCCCGCAATCCAGATCGCATCCGGCCAGTATGCTTCCTGCCACAGCCTGGGCGCCGGTGTTATAGAAACGATGTGGTAATACCTCGTCGCCAATCGCACCGCAATCGGACACCACATAGCCTTTGAATCCCCAGTCGTTCCTTAACAGGTCTGTCATCAAGAACGAGTTCGCATTGCATGGAATATGGTTCAGCTCATTATACGCACCCATGACGGAGTAAGCTCTGCCTTCGACAATTGCCGCCTTGAAAGCCGGCAGGTAATATTCGTACAGGCTGCGCATGTCAACATCGGAGGAACCCGAATGACGGCGGTCTTCTTCATTATTAGCGACGAAATGTTTGGGTGTGGAGACCGTTTTCAGATAGTACGTATCATCACCCTGCATCCCCTTTACGAATGCGACAGTTATTCGCGAAAGCAAGTAGGGATCTTCACTGTACGATTCCTCATTTCTGCCCCATCGTGGATCGCGTGCAATATTGATTGTGGGACTCCAGTATGTCAGCCCTTTGCCATCAAGAACGTGAAGAGCCCGCGCTTCATCGGATATGGCCGACGCCACGCGATGTACGAGATCAGGCTCCCAGGTTGCACCCATTGCCACGGCTTGCGGGAACGATGTTGCTCCACTTGCGAGCACACCATGGAGAGCCTCGCTCCAATAGTTGTATGCAGGAATTCCCAACCTGGGAATTGAATCCGTTTGGTTGGTGAGCTGTGCAATTTTCTCATCGACTGTCATCAGGCCTATCATGTCGGACAGTCGCTCTTTGTATGAATGCGGCTTCAAGACATTCACAATGGTGGAGCTGCCTGTCGAGTCCTGGCCCGTGCCTCGTGAAGATAGAATCAACAAATAGTAACCCGGGCGGGGGAAAGTGACTTCAGTTACTGGATTGGAAGCGTCTTTGAATACGACCCCTGAGTTTTGGGGACAGGTCCATTCTACCTCTATTCTACCGGGAGATGCACTCCCTCTGAGCTGTGCGGAGTGTGTCTTTTCCCAGTCTACAAATTGATTGCTGCCCGCATTGATAGTGGTAGTTTGGGGGAAAACCGATATTGAGCTGAGAACGACAATAGCTAATATCCCAATTATTGATTTGACGATTCTCAATTTCATTTGATTCTCCTTAGGAAGAGGATTGCAAATTCAACACATCTGGAAATGACGACAGCCAAGCTTGTTCCCGTTTCGGCAAGTTCACAGAATCTTCGTCTCTCCATAACAGCCCCTCCGCCCGATCTATTTCATCAATACCATGGCCTTCGTTTCCGAAAAACCGGCAGAGCTCAACCGGTAGAGATAGACTCCACTTGCCAGACTGCTCCCGTCGAATGCAACCCGATGCACTCCGGGGTTCTCAGTTCTATCAACAAGAATTCTCACTACTCTGCCGAGAATATCATAAACTCTCAATGATACGCGACCGATTGCCGACAGCCGGTAGCTGATGGCTGTTGTCGGATTGAACGGATTCGGAAAATTGTAGAACAATTCGAAAGACCGACGCTGTAGGTTGTTGCCATCGAACTTCATTCCTGTCAGGGTTCCAACACGAATTCGGTACAGGCTTGTTTTGGTCGTGATGTAGAGAGTCTTCCTGTCGGCATCACCCCAATTCAGGTTCGATGTCGATTCTGGAATCAGTATGGTATCAAGGCAGTTTCCGTTCTTATCGAACACCCAGACTCCAAGCGGACCGGCGCTGAAAAGATCTCCCGCAGAATCCACCTTCATACCGTCGGCGTATCCGGACGCTTTTATCCGCGCAAAGAGCCGCTTATTCTCAAGGAGGGAATCATTGACGACATCCCACTCATAGATCAAGCAGGCGTGAGAATCGTTGACGTAGAGCCTGGATTCGTCCGGAGAAAGACAGATCCCGTTCGGGAGGGTCAGCGTCGAATCTAACAACTGAACTACTCCGGTCGGACTTATTCTGTAGATTCCCGAGAACGGTAGTTCCTGCTTCTGCCCAAATGGAATGTTGAACGGCGGATCTGTGAAGAATATCGAGCCATCGGATTTTACTACAATGTCGTTCGGACTGTTGAACACTTTCCCTCTGAAAGAAGAGGCGAGAGGAACCATCGTTCCGTCGAGGTTCATGCGTACCACCCTGCGAAGACCCATCTGGCAAAAGACCAGCCTACCTTCACGATCGAAGGTCATCCCATTTGAGCTGTCTGACGGATCGAGAAATGGAGTGCATTTGCCCGTCGCCAATGAGTATTGATATATCTTGTTGCCGGCTATATCTGAGAACAGGACAGAACTGTCGACAGCAGATTTCAGGCCAGGGCCGCTGTACCACACCGGTCCCTCGGCTTGCAGGAAACCTGTTGCAACGCGTTCAAGCTTAGCACCCGGCGGTATCGGCGATTGGGCTAAACATGTCGACACCAGCATGAGCAGCACAAAGAACGCATTCCTTAACGACCTTTTCAATAGCGGCGCAGCCACTTTGGCCCTGATAATTGAAAATTCTTTCTTCCCTTTAGTCAATTTTCACCTTTATCTGAGTGAACGAATGCGCGGGGAAGGAGTATTTGAACTCGTGCCCTGTTACTTTTATCTCTCTCGGTACTGGGACGTACGCGTTTCGGTCAGCGTACTTGTACGGAGCGTGAATGCTGTCGCTGGTGATTACAGTTGCGGAAGCATTTCCTGCAAAGTCGCCTGAGTTGCTCACGATATCGGTCTCAACGGATTTCTTTTCATGGCGATTCACAACGTTGATAACGAGTGACTTCGAGCCGGGTTTGTAGACGCAGGAAACATCCAGGTACGGAATATCGTTGTAATAGCTGCTCGTACTGAACGTGTCGCATTGCACCAAAGGATTCAGCGCGATGCCTCTGCAATTGTTCGAAAAGAGTTTGAAGGTGTAGAAGCTTGGGCTCTTGAAAAGCTGACCTTCGTTATCCCGGTCCAGGATAGAGGTAAGCAAAGTGTAGTTCGCCATCTTAACTACATTTGCATGACGGATGAAGGAGTTGAAGTATTGTGCCATAGCGAGCGTCGGAAGCAGGCTGTTCCCGAACGCACCCCATTCGTCGAAGGCAATGTAGATCGGCTTTGTCATCATGTATTTCGACTCGACCGTTGAAATTATGTTCGCGGTCGTGGTTATCTTCCGCTCAACATCCATCGCACTCTGCCCCATGTAGTCGTAGTAGTTCTTTGAATTGTCCCAGTATCCGTGAATCGAAACATAGGAGGCGATGCCTCTCAGACCGGTAATAACCTTCCTGTTCCAATCCACCCATTTGCCATCGGGCGTGTACCACGATGATCCGCTAATCACAAACGTAAGACTGTCATAGGCGTCCCTCATGATCTTTGCCGCTTCTCTCGCGAAATTGATGTAATCCTTTGCATCCTTATGGCCGATAATCCACGGCTCGCCATCGACTTCGTTGCCAAGGTCCCAGATCAGATCG
>JAKASW010000130.1 GCA_021818875.1 Bacteroidota bacterium | reverse complement strand
GTCTTACTTGAAGATCTCCAACTACGGCGAGGTGAATACCTCCTGCAAGACAAAAGCGAAAGATCCTCTGACGGGTAACGAAACGGAAGTCATGTGGGTCAAGGGTTCCGGCGGCGACCTTGGAACCATGACGAAGAGCGGCCTGGCGGCCCTTTACCTGGATCGTCTCCTGGATTTGGAGAAAGTGTACCATGGCATCGACCATGAAGACGAAATGGTAGAGCTATTCAATCACTGTATCTTCGATCTGAACTCAAAGGCCCCATCGATAGACACTCCGCTCCACGGCTTTCTGCCCTTCAAACATATCGACCATCTCCACCCGGATGCAGCTATAGCCATTGCAGCTTCTAAAGACGGCGAAAGGATCACCAGCGAGCTGTTCGGTGGTGCGGTCGGCTGGATAGGGTGGCAGCGCCCGGGATTCGATCTCGCATTGAAACTAAGGCGATACGTCGATGAGCATTCCGGCATCCGTGGAATGATACTGCAATCGCATGGCCTGTTTACCTGGGGAGATACGTCGTACGAGTGTTATGTCAATTCGCTGGAAGTCATCGAGAAATGTGCCGACTATATTGACGGCAAAGTCGGAAAGCGGCGTCCTGTGTTTGGCGGCATCAAGATTAAACCAGTGTCAGGAGAAGACCGACGGAAGAAGGCGGCATCGATAGCACCCATCCTCCGGGGCTATTGCTCTTCACAGACGAAGATGGTCGGTCATTTCACCGACGACGACAAGGTACTCGACTTCGTGAATTCGAATGACCTTGGCAGACTTGCCCCGTTGGGAACGAGCTGTCCCGATCACTTTCTGCGCACGAAGATCCGTCCGCTTTTGCTCAATCTTGGTCCCGAGGAGGACTTGAACAATCTCGCAGCGGTGAAGTCGAAGGTCAATCCGCTCTACGAAGAATATCGAAAGATGTATTCTGATTACTACGACGAATGCAAACGTCCCGATAGTCCGGCCATGCGAGATGCGAACCCCGTCGTCATACTATACCCCGGTGTCGGCATGTTCACTTTCGCTAAGGACAAACAGACAGCAAGAGTCGCGGCGGAGTTTTATATCAATGCGATAAATGTGATGAGAGGCGCGGAGGCAATTTCCGAATATGTTGCGCTGCCGCGTCAGGAAGCTTTCAATATTGAATACTGGCTGCTTGAAGAGGCAAAGCTTGCGCGAAGGCCAAAGCCGAAAGCTCTCACGGGAAGGGTTGCACTTATAACCGGCAGTGCAGGTGGAATCGGGAAGGCAATCGCGAAGAAGTTCGCGGCCGAAGCCTGTTGCGTTGTCATCTGTGACAACGACAGGGAAAGACTTGCGGGCGCTGAACCGGAATTCGAAAGCAAATATGGCAAGGATGCGTTCATTGCCGGAACACTCGACGTTACTAACTCGTCGGATGTACAGAAGTTGTTCGACGAAGCTTCGCTTGCGTTCGGCGGAGTCGATATTGTTGTCAACTGTGCCGGGCTCTCAATTTCGAAGCCGCTTGCTGAACACACTGAAAAAGACTGGGACATCCAATACGATGTCATGGTGAAAGGACAATTTCTCACGACGCAAAGGGGAGCGGATGTCATGCGGAAGCAGGGATTCGGCGGTGACGTGATAAATATCGTAAGTAAGAATGCGCTTGTCAGCGGGCCGAACAATGCAGCATACGGCTCGGCCAAGGCAGCCCAATTACATTTGAGCAGGTTGAATGCGGCGGAGCTGGGCAACGAGAAAATCAGGGTGAACGTTGTGAACCCCGACGCCGTGATCACAGACAGTAAGATCTGGAGCGGAGCATGGGCCGAAGGGAGAGCGAAAGCCTACGGCGTCAAAGTGGAGGAGCTTCCCGCATTCTACGCCAAAAGGACTCTCTTGAATGAGATCATACTTCCTGAAGACATTGCCAACGCTTGCTTCGCTCTCGTGAGCGGGCTTCTCAACAAATCAACCGGCAACGTCGTAAACGTCGACGGCGGAGTCCCTGCCGCGTTCGTGAGATAAGACTGATGAACGGGGAAAAGAAGTTTATCGCTATTGACCTCGGGGCCGAAAATGGTCGATGCGTTGTAGTCACACTGAAGGATGGAAAGGTCGACTTGAAAGAAGTCTATCGGTTCACCACGCACGCCGTCTCGCTTGATAGCGGGCTTCACTGGGACATCCTCCGCATATTCGATGACGTTGTCACCGGACTGGCGAAAGCACGACTTGAGTTCGGACAGCGATTCGACGGCATTGGTGTGGACACGTGGGGAGTGGACTACGTACTTCTCGACGCTGAGGGAAGGGTCATCGGCTATCCGTACCATTACCGCGATAACCGGACCGACGGGATGATGGAGCAGACCTTCGGAATGGTCCCGGAAGAGGAAATGTATAAACGCACCGGCGTCCAGTTTGCCCAGATCAATACAGTGTTTCAACTGGAGTCTGAAAAGAAGAGAAAAACAAACTTTCTCTCGGTGGCCGACAAAATGTTGATGACACCGGATTTCATAAGCTATTTATTGTCGGGAACGATTTTCGCGGAGTATACAATTGCATCGACAACCGGTTTGACTGATCCGGTCAACAAAGACTGGGCGATCGATCTCATCGAGAAACTTAGATTACCGGGGCGATTGTTTCCTCGTATCGTCATGCCAGGGAACATTATCGGGAGAATACTCCCTTCGTTAGCAAGGCGAACCGGGTTGGATAGCGGCACACCGATAATTGCTACTGCGAGCCATGATACAGCTTCGGCTGTTGTTTCGGTACCGGACAATTCCCGTGAAGATTGGGCATTCTTGAGCTCCGGGACCTGGACGCTTGTGGGGGCAGAAACTTTGCAGCCGTATCTAACTGTCGATGCAATGAGGTATAACTTCACGAACGAGGGAGGAGCTGCCGGAACTACCCGGCTCCTGAAAAACATAATGGGGCTGTGGCCGCTCCAGGAAGCGCGTAGATTTTGGTTGGAGAAAGGTGAAGAATTCAGTTATTCTGCTCTCGTCGATTTGGCCGAAGAAGAAGGCCCGTCGAATTCCTGGATTGACTTGAACGATTCGAGATTCCTGAAGCCGGGAAGCATGCCTGACAAAATATCCGCCTTTCTCGAGGAAACCGGACAGACAACGGTTGAAAGAATCGGTTTCTTTACTCGTGTGATTCTTGAGAGCCTTGCTTTTAGTTCAAGAGAGGTTGTAAAAGAAATCGAAGCTCTGACAGGTAGGAGTGTAAAAGTAGTACATGCAGTCGGCGGCGGGATTCGAAACACTCTTTTGATGCAGTTGACGGCCGATGCGCTCGGAATTCCGTTGGTGGCCGGTCCGGTTGAAGGTACCGTGGTAGGAAATGCCGGAGTGCAAGCGCTGGCAATCGGCGCGATCTCGGGTATCGATGAATGGAGAGAAATAATTGCAAGATCGTTTGAGACTTTGACATATCGACCGAAGAACGGCGATTACTTCGACCATAATGAAGAGGCGTTTCTCCGGGTATCATCCGGCGGGAAAGCATGAGAGAGTGATAAGGAAAAGCTTCTGTTGACCGGCGTGACTGAACAGACCGAATATTCCGCTGACCTCGCTGGAGTCTTCGTTGAGTCGGTGCGCAATCTTGGTGCAACAGTAGAAGTCATCAAGAAATCACCCGAGACGCTTTGTGTCTCTTTACAGAAAGCCACCGACGGGGAGCAATTTGTCTTGCTGGCAGATCCTGATTTCCTGGAACCTGAACTATTTGATCTTTTTCGACAGGATAAAAGAGTCGTCTCGCAACCTACTAAAGAACAACTCTCCACTATCCATGCCGGGGTCACCGATGCATTTTGTGGAGTAGCCAGCACGGGCTCTGTCTGTGTGTCTGTCTCGAAAAATCTCACAAGCCCGGCAAGTCTCTTGACGAGAAAGCACATCGCGGTTGTTGATGCGGGCACGATAGTCCAGAGGCCGAGAGACGTTTTTTCAGCCGGGTCTTTTTCGATGAAGAATTTGAACCGAAGTTTTTCGTTCATCACCGGGCCGAGTGCCACCGCCGATATGGGGCCGCTTGTCATCGGAGTTCATGGCCCGGGAGAGCTGCACATCATACTACTCTCCGGGAGGGATCCGCACGGAGTATAGTCTCATGGGGAATATTAATGACTACAGAATAAAGCCGCGACAGGTTGCCGATAAGGCGGTTCAAGGCGCATTGCAGGAGGCGATCGGGTTGGCTCTCGATGTCGAAACTGAAGCACTCAGACACAACACACAGACATTCAATCAGAACAGGTACATAGCGGTTCAGAAGATCGACGACTATGAGGATCTCAAGCAGCGCGCGAGAAACATAAAAGAGGAATCAATCGCGGACCTCCCCGATCTCATCGGCACGCTCACGAAAACGATTGAAGGAAGAGGTGGGCACGTTTTCTTGGCGAAGTCGAGGACCGAAGCAACAGGGTATATCACGAACGTCTGCCTGTCCCATCGTGCCCGGCTCGTTGTGAAGGCTAAGTCGATAACAAGTGAAGAGATCGGGTTGAACCATGAATTGGAGAATGCAGGCATCGAAGTCGCGGAGACCGATCTTGCTGAGTTCATCCTGCAAGTCTCTAAGGAACAGCCGTCGCACATTGTCGCACCTGCCATCCACCGGAGCCGTGAAACCATATCGGAATTGTTCAAAAGAAATTTCAATACCGACCTTCCTTTGGAAACCGGTGAGGAGCTCACTCGATTTGCCAGAGATATTTTGAGAAAGAAATTCCTCTCAGCCGATATCGGCATTACGGGGGCAAACCTCATCGCCGCCGACGAAGGAGCGATTCTCCTGGTGGAAAGTGAAGGCAATATTCGACTTACAAGCCAGCTCCCGGCAGTCCACATTGCAGTGGCAGGGATAGAAAAGATTATCCGGAGGACAAAAGATTTTGGGACTTTTATTGAGCTTCTGGCAGCGAGCGGTACCGGTCAATCGCTCACTTCGTACACGAGTATTTTGGAGCCTCCGGTTGAGCTCCCGGTTTTGAACCTGAATGGTCGGACCGATTCGAAACGAGAATTCCATCTCGTTCTGGTCGACAACGGCCGGATGCAGATGCGGGATGACGAAGATTTACGGGAGACACTCTTTTGTATTCGTTGCAGTGCCTGCATGAATTCATGCGCGAATTTCCAGGCGGTAGGCGGGCATGCGTTTGGAGGGGAGTGTTACACCGGGGGCATCGGGGGCGCATGGACTCTCGGCACAACCGGCAATATCGATAAGGCGAAATTTGCGGAGCTTTGCACGGGCTGCTCAAGATGCGTTCCAAACTGTCCGGTAAAGATAGACATACCGGGATTGAATGCCGTTCTAAAAAGTCGATTGATGGAACACTCGGGTGGTCCGTCTTTTCAGCAAAGGTTCTTCTCGGACTTTTCTAAGTCGGCAGATATCGCTGCGATGGCACCGGGTCTGGTGAACTGGATCTCCAATCTCCCACCAACTCGCGCAATTATGGAGAAGGTGATTCATATAGACAGGCGACGGAAGATCCCGCCGTTCGCGAATAGGACACTTTCAAAGCAGTACCTTCAGTATCGAAAAGCAGATTACCCCGCTCAAGGTGGGGAGACGACTTCCTCGGTGGTTGTGTTTGCCGACGTCTACACAAATTTCAACAACCCGGGTGTCGGGATGTCCACCGTCAGAGTTTTCGACAGGTTTGGAATTCCGGTCAAACTCAGCAGAGTATTTGATGACGGCAGGGGGGCCCAATCACAAGGTCTTCTGAAAGACGCATCGAAGAGGGCTGGCGAACTAGCACCTTACCTCGTCGACTTGATAGGCGGCGGGGATGAAATTATCGTTATGGAGCCCAGCGTTCTTTCAATGTTCAGACGAGATTATCGGACTCTTCTTAGCAACGAACCGCAGTTCGAGAGGATTGCCGCTCACTCATTCGATCCGTTCGAATACCTTGAGAAGCTGACAGCAGAGGGACATCTGGAGATCAACCGTCATCTGAATATAACATCATGGAACACACGTCATATCTTTTATCACGCACATTGTCAGATGAAAACAATCGGTGCCGGAAATTCGGCAGTAGATTTCTTCAGTAGATTAAGATTTACAGTTGACACATCGAACGTCGAGTGCTGCGGCATGGCGGGAAGCTTCGGCTACAAGAAAGAATATTACGGGGTAAGCAAGAGAGTCGGTGACGACTTGATTGACCAGATCAAGAACGCGTTAGCGGCAGATCCCGCTGCGGTGATACTCGCAAGCGGCACGTCGTGTCGCGAGCAGATACGGTCGGAACTGACGGTCCCCGTTTACCATCCGATGGAATTCCTTGAGCAGCTGCTTGCATGAAAAGACTCGCATCCAAAATGAAGGTGAGGCCCGGTTGGAATGAAGAATATATTCGTAGGCACAACTTGATCCGGCATGAGATGAAATCTCTCCGGGCTGAATCGTGTATGCGGGATTATACGATATATCTCGCTCCGGGAGCGATACTCTCTTCGCAGCTCAGAACGAGGAAGGAGGCAGGTCCTCACACGAGCTTGGCGAGAATCGGATCGTTCACAAATGGTGGAAGTACTCGGCGGTCATCATTGAGACAAACCCGGGCTCTTCCCATATATCGATTTCCTTGATTGCTCGGAGTAGATAGAAGAAGATGAATCCCAATCCTATTATCGGTGTCGTCTACCACTGGCTCGGCGGCTTTGCCTCCGGAAGTTTCTACGTCCCTTTCAAAGCAGTGAAGAAGTGGTCATGGGAAGTGTACTGGTTGTTCGGTGGGATCTTCAGTTGGATAATAGCTCCATGGGTACTCGCCTTAATAATCGTGCCGCACCTTGTTCAGGTACTCGCATCACAACCGTTCGGTGTTCTTGGCTGGACTTTTTTCTGGGGCATGATGTGGGGATTCGGTGGTCTGACTTACGGCCTCACGATGAGATATCTTGGACTATCGTTGGGAACGGGTATCATTCTGGGATTAACCGCCCTGTTCGGCACCTGGATTCCCCCAATATTTGAAGGTACGATTGGAGCTAAGCTTCACACAATTCCCGGCCAGGTAATTCTCATCGGCTCAATCTTCGCATTGATGGGCATCGCTTTAACCGCATCTTCAGGATTATCCAAAGAAAAGGAAATGAGTCTGGAGGAGAAGCGAAAGTCTATAGAGGAGTTCAATCTCAAGAAAGGAATACTTGTAGCAATTTTTTCAGGCGTGATGAGCTCATGTTTTGCATTCGGGTTGGCTTCCGCAGCCCCCATTTCTGTTACTGCTCAGCATTACGGTTCTCCGCTGATATGGTCCGGTCTACCGCAAATCATAGTGATCACGGCAGGAGGTTTCGTCACGAACTTAGTTTGGTGCGGATATCTTCTAAAAAAGAACGGTTCGTTTGGTGAATACTTCGGAAGGGTAAAAGTTTTGACCCGGGAGGCAGCCGCCGCCGGAAGCGCAGCTCCTGCGCTCGATCCTTCTGACGGTCCGCTTCTATCCAAAACTGCAGACATGACCTCGGAGGTACGCGCGCCACGGATGCCTCTTATTTCGAATTATCTTTTCAGTGCATTAGCCGGGACAACGTGGTACTTCCAATTTTTCTTTTATACGATGGGAGAGTCGCAAATGGGTAGATACAAATTTTCGAGCTGGACGATACACATGGCGAGCATAATTATCTTCGGTTCGCTCTGGGGAATATTTCTTAAAGAATGGAGAAACACAAGTGGTCTCTCAAAATTCTTATTGGGGATGTCCCTCTTCACCCTTATCGTTTCAACCTTGATAGTCGGATATGGCAACTTGTTGGGCGTTCAGATTGGAGGACATTGACACGGAATGGCAAACACCAAATTGATAGAAGATGCATATCGCAATGCAAAAGAGCAGTATGCTGAACTTGGAGTCGACACAGAGGAAGCTTTAAAGAAACTGAACGCAGTCGAAATAAGTCTTCATTGCTGGCAGGCTGACGACGTGGGTGGTTTTGAGACTCCCGACGCGAAGCTTGAGGGCGGAGGTATCCAGGCCACCGGGAATTATCCGGGGAAGCCCCGAGACTTAAGAGAGCTTCGCCGCGATGTCGAGAAAGTGATGAGTCTTCTCCCGGGGAAACAGCGGCTGAACCTTCATGCGAGCTACGGGGACTTCAATGTCAGGAAGGTTGACCGAAATGAGATTGGCATTGAGCATTACCAAAGCTGGGTCGATTGGGCGACGAATCTCGGAATCGGACTCGATTTCAATCCAACCTGTTTTTCTCATCCGCTTGCCGATGGAGGTTTCACGTTATCAAGCAAAGAGCCGGAGGTACGGAAATTTTGGATCGAGCATGTGAGACGGACCAGGATAATTGCGTCGGAGATGGGAAAGCAGCTTGGCACACCATGCGTGAATAATATCTGGATACCCGACGGCTCGAAGGATACTCCTGTAGATCGGGTTGCACATCGCGCCATCCTGAAAGATTCGCTTGACGAGATTTTTGCAGAGAAGTTTCCGAAAGAGCACCTGGTTGATTCGCTTGAAGGAAAACTCTTTGGTCTTGGTGTCGAGTCCATGACCGTCGGCTCGCACGAATTCTACCTGGCTTATGCGGTCAAGAACAATAAGATCGTATGTATAGATACCGGCCACTATCATCCAGCCGAACAACCCGGCGACAAGATATCGGCTATGCTCCAGTTTCTCGATGGGATTATGCTTCACATCAGCCGCGGCGTGCACTGGGACAGCGACCATGTTGTGACATTCACTGATGATGTTCAGCTTCTCGCGCAGGAAGTGGTTCGTGCAAATGCTTTGCACAGGGTGCACATCGGTCTCGATTATTTCGATGCGAGCATCAATCGCATTGGCGCTTATGTTGTCGGGGCAAGGGCCGTCCAGCTTGCCTTACTCTCTGCACTTCTGGAACCGACAGGCGTGTTGAGGGAACTTGAGGAGGCGGGGAAGAATTTTGAGCGGCTTGCGTCGCTCGAATTGTTAAAGACGAAACCGTTCGGAGCGGTATACGATTACTACTGCCTCACTGAGGACGTTCCGGTCAGCGAAGGTTACGTTAGCGAGATCCAGCGGTACGAAGACGAGACGTTGGGAGTCCGGCAAAAGACCAGCAGGCTCTGAAGTCCTTTTTCCGCCGGATCATGTCGAAGTCCTGAGATGAACCCACGCAATTCGATATGGTATGATGTGTTAACTCTGAATTCCTACGTTGCACGCTGCCAATCCGTGTTGCAGGCCGGACGATCGGACAACGATATACTTCTATACTGGCCTATCTCCGATCTGTGGAACAACCCCCATGGTATGCTCCCCGACATGACCGTCAGCGATACTGCCTGGTTTTCAAACCAACCAATCGGCGCGACCGCGCTCGCATTGTGGGATCACGGTTATTCTTTCGATTACATTTCCGACCGTGAGCTGAGAACAGCGAAGGCCCTCAATGGAAAAGTCCGGGTTCCTGGCGGCACCTACCGGCTGGTCCTGTCACCACCGTGTCACCTCATACCGCTACAGACCTTGCGTCATCTGATCGCTCTTGCGAAAGATGGAGCGACGGTAATTTTCGAATCAAAACTTCCCGACGATGTGCCTGGCCGGGGACGCCTGGAGGAACGACGCTCAGAACTGAAGAGACTACTGGCTCAAATCCATACGGTTTCCGTCGGAAAGAATCTGCAGGAAGCAAATATTGGGCGAGGTCGGATCCCGGTCGGCAATGGCGAGGCCGCTTTGAAGCGTGCAGGTGTGACGCGGGAACCCATGGTGGATCACGCCGGAGTGTTTTTCATAAGACGGATTTTCCCGGGAGGATGGAGCTACTTTATCGCAGATCGCCACGGCACTCCGCTCAATGGTTGGGTAACACTCGGTTGCCCCGCGAGATCTGTCGTGATGATGGATCCAATGACGGGCAGGACCGGGTTAGCCGCCGTTCGACATGAAGACGGAAAAACTCAAGTGTACCTGCAGCTCCCGCACGGCGGTTCGGTAATCTTGCACCTCTTCGCGAATCGCCTCATCGATGAGAGGGCCCGGACTTACTGGCAAAGAGACGGCCCGCCAGTCAATTTGAGCGGCGAGTGGCATGTGAAATTCATTCGGGGCGGGCCGGTGCTCCCTCTTCCTTTCAAGACCGCGAAGCTCGAGTCGTGGACTGCGCGAAGCGACACAAATGTCCAGCGGTTCGCCTGCACAGCCCGTTACAGTTTAACATTCGATGTGTCCGAGAATCGGGAGGGACGATACTTCCTCGATCTTGGGGAAGTGTGCCAGAATGCACGGGTCAGCCTTAACGGCCATCGTCTCGGCACACTATTAACTCCGCCGTTTGAGGCCCCCGTGGAACTAAAACCTTCCGACAACCGGCTCGTGATCGAAGTAACAAATGTCTCCGCAAATCGGATACGCGATCTCGACCGCCGGCATGTGAAGTGGAAGATATTTCATGGCATCAACTTTGTGAACATAAACTACAGGCCTTTCAACGCTGCCAACTGGCCGCTGTACGATTCCGGTCTGTTGGGTCCGGTGACGGTAACCCCTATACGAATTCTAAAACCATAGCTGTTAAAAAGGAGACGAACTGTGAATTTTCTTCGGACCCTGATTGTCGTGGTTTTGCTGATGCCCATAATTGCTTTTGCCCAGTATCCTCACGCTCACTTTTCAATTTCCGTTCTTCCGAAGGAAAAGGAAATCATTCTGAAGCGCGACGACAAAACCATAATGAAAGTGGACAGTATCCAATTCAACTTCATAACTCCGTCTGAGATGAAGGTGGAACATACGAGCGCAAAGGTTGTGACGATTCAACTTTTGTATAGGAATGTGTGGAACGCCGCTAAAGTGAACATTTCGGACAACTGCAAAGTGGAGATGAACATCGAGAAAATTGACGGAGGCTGGCACATCTATGCTCATCCTCCCTGGGCAAACGACATCTCGATCTATACCAAATCTCTCGGCCGCTACTTCGGCATCCGGATAAATCTTGTCCCTGGCAATATCAAGTCCCCCGACATCACCGGGTCGGTTCAATCGTTTGATATCAAAGGCGAAAATTCCCGCTACCATGAAAACTTC
>JAKASW010000129.1 GCA_021818875.1 Bacteroidota bacterium | reverse complement strand
ATCTTGTAGTAGTCAGAAATGTCATAGCCGCCATCATGGAACGGCGATTGGAAGAAAGGGTTAATCCAGACGGCGTCGGCGCCGAGACTTTTGATATAGTCGAGTTTCCTTATTATTCCATGGAGGTCCCCGATCCCGTCACCGTCCGAATCGAAAAAACTTTGCGGATAAACCTGATAGAAAACTGCGTGGCCCGACCACTCGGGAGTATTGGGCGGGATGATGTATTTCCCCGTTATTATTCCATTGGAGAAGTCCTCCCGATTGGGGGAGGGTTGTTCGACTTTGAATTCTGTAGTCGTGCTTTTATTTAGCTCCGATCCATTACCGAGAATTCTTCCGGCTCTTGAGGACTTCAGGAGTCCGGCGCCTGCTGCAGCAGCTGTCATCTTCCCGATGAACGAACGTCTGTCAATCTTCCCTCGCATGTCAGAACGTCTCCAGTTTTACGTGAAGCACGGCGGGATCATGCTTGAAGTTCAATCCCCAATCTGTCTGGTCGCCATTCCAGTGGCGAAGAAATTTCCACTTGTCTTTTACGTACTCGCCCTGTTCCACTCGCAGAAATTGCATCGACTGGCCGCTTTCGGCAGCAGACAGGCTAAAGCGGACGCGCGAATCAATTCCGGTGACAAGAAATTCATTCGGACCGATCTCCGCGACCAGCGCACAGCCGTCATGACTCGGGTTGCCCGGTGGATTGTCCCCATATCCGAACTGCGGCAAGCCGTATGAAACTGTCGCCACCCATTTCCCGAAATTTAAGGTGGCAGTATGAACCGATGTGTCGGCGTACTCAACGGCCGTTTTGACTTTCCCCTCATAACTCAACCGGGCTATTTCTTCATCCATCGGGCAGAGAAGCTGGTACTCCTCACTCAGCGGAAAGAGTGCATCTTTGGAGATACGATCAGCGCCTAATGGATAATTCGTGTAACTCGTATAGTCTATCCCGAATGGAGAGAAGCCGATTCCTCCCATGCCGATCACGGCGAAAAGAAAACGGGAGTAAGCGGGAAAATTCGTCGTCTCGGGAACAAACAACGCATTGTCCGGTCGATCATAAAGCTGCAGAGTCTTCATGTATGATGAGGCTCCGTGCAGGTAAATATCAGGACACAGGATGTCAAGCGATTTCGCCGCCACTTTCCAAACATCTATCATGTTGTACGACGGGCCGCCGCTCTGGTAGGTCGCGCCCGGCCTTGCGTTCGGGTCTTCAGGGTCGCGCAGCGAAGCGTTGGCATACATTGGAAGATTATAAACCGCCTTTCCGGCAGATGCAACCTGATCGACAAATCGAGCGATTGTGTAGGCCGAAAAAGTTTCATCGGCGTCGCTACCGAACACTTGATCCCACGTGCCGGGCTCCTTGTGCATTGCTTGAAGAAGATCTGGTGGAACTTGTCCGCGAAATGCACTTTCTGCCGCCGGTGAATGGTCGCGGGTGAATCCCCACGTTCCTGTTTCGTTTTCGACTTGTACCATGATGACGGTGTGCCGGGTGCCGTCCGTTTCTTTGAGATGCTGCATCAGTGCGACAAACGCCCTCCGGTCGGCGTCGAGAGTGGCTTTCGAAAATACTGACAGTATTGTTTGGGGCTGGTCTTTTGCGTCCCATTCTCTCGGAAAGCATGCAGTATCAAGCTTGACCCAGTCTGGTGCGTAGTTCATCGAACCGTTCTTCCACGATCCGAACCACAAAAGCACAAGGCGTACATTGTGTTTGCGAGCCTGGCTTATAAGAGTGTCTAAGTCCGAAAAATTGAACTTGCCTTCATGCCGCTCAACCTGCTGCCAATAGACTGGAGCCTCGAGGGTGTTGGCATGTATGTCATCAATTGCTGCCCAGACTTGTGGGAGAAATGCGGGCCAGTCGCTGGAGTTGTTCATCTGCGCGCCCAATATGAAAAACGGATTGCCATCCACAAGCAGTTCATGGCGACCGTCTTTGGATACCAGGCGGGGCATCTCCCCTGCAGTGACATTGAGCGATATGCACGATATTGTAGCGAGTACAATGAAACAACTGCGGAAAGTTGAGAGTGTCACGGCTTAATTGCCTCCTGATGAGTTCATCTTACTAACGCAATCTTCCTTACAGCGAAGTAATCCCCTGAGTTCATCGTACAGAAATAGACTCCGCTTGAAACTTCATTCGCCGCCCATACCACTTCATGGTAGCCATCGCCTTCGCGACCACTAACAAGCTGTGCCACTTTCTGACCGATCACGTCGTAAACGGCAATCGATATACTTGAAGGTGTCGGCAATTCGTACTCGATAGTGGCGCTTGGATTAAACGGGTTAGGATATACGTTCAATTTGTAGCCCATCGGGCCTTTCTTTTCAAGCACCGGAGTAGCATACTTGCCGAGGAAGGCATCCAAGGCGACAGTTGGTTCTTGTGTTGTAGGATCCCACGCTCCCATGTTGTAGTCTTGCCAGTTATAACATTCGGGTTCCCAGTAAAAGACACCCAGGCCGCCGACCGATTTGGTCTTCGCGATGAGGTCTATCAAATAGTGATTCGCCGTGACAGGCTGGTTATACGCATATCCTGCCTCAACCACCATCACTTTCTTGTGGTATCTTGCTATCATATCCTTCATCGTTACTAGAGCCAGACTGTCATCAGTTTGCCATGGAAGGCTGTTCGGCCAGTTTGCCCAATAGGGGTACACTGACATTCCGATGACATCCCATTTTGCACCGCGGCTTTTCAGAGCATCAAACATCCATCCGTACATAGCATCGTCATGTCCATTCGATAAGTGCACGATCACCATTGTCGTGCTGTCTATCGCTTTCACTGCGGAGTATCCTGTGTCGATCATCTGCGCAAAGTTAGCCATGTGTTTCGTGGCATTTCCGAGCGGCCACATCATCCCGTTATTGGTCTCGTTCCCAATTTGAACCCACTTGGGAACCACTCCAGCGATCTTTAAGGTATCCATTACACCATAGACATAGTTATAGAGATTGACAAGGAGCTGGGGAAGAGAATCGTTCGCCCAAGCTGCCGGTGTAGCCTGATGACTAGGATCGGCCCAGGTGTCGCTGCAATGAAAATCTATCAGTATATTGAATCCCATGCTGTCTGCCTCGCGGGCAAGTTTGGTCACGTACTGTGTGCCACAGATTCCGTCCACAGGATGAACCCATGCCCTGATGCGGATCGCGTTTATACCTTCCTCTTTCAAGATGTCCAGGCAGTTCATCTCGACTCCGGATCGGTTTTTGAACACATATCCGGCCGCCTCCATCTGCGGGAGCCAACTGACATCGGCGCCGCTGGCAAACTGCGTCTGTGCCATGATAATAGGTTGGATTGACAAAATAGAAAGTATGATCAACAGTTGTCTCATTGTACACTCTCCACGGTCATTGGACCATCCACCGGCTTTTGCGAGATTATCTCGATCGAGGTTCCCTTTAACCCGCTCGAAGTTGCTGTCAGCTCAATCGTACCTGGTTTCCTTGTCGCTCTCACTACTGCAAGCGCCAGTCCGTTGAAAGCTTTCCGTTCTGGACTCTTCATAGGAGTTGTGTCGATTGGATTTCCATTATCTGTTCCATCTAACTTCCCTTCGCCTTCAACCTTAAAATCGATTAAATTGTCGGCGGTTGGAACCATCCACCCATGCTTGTCGACTATTTCCACTTTTATGTCGGCTATATCTTCGCCGTTAGCATCAATCTTCGTCCTATCGGCTGAAAGCTTAATCGCGTATGGGACCGAGGTAGTATGAACTTCAGTTGTGATTGTTTGGCCGCGCCATTTTCCGACGGCCATCAGTGTACCAGGTTCATAAGGGACAGACCATGAAAGATGCAGGTCTGAAGTAGTAGGAAACACAAAAGGATGCGCGTACTTGTCCCAGGCTCCTGCATGACCTTGCTGGGGAAAAACATACGACTCCGTTCCGAACGACTTACCGTTCAGGTAAAGGGTTACGCTGTCGCAATTCGTATAGGCGATCACCGGGATTACTTGTCCTTCATGCCCTGTCCAATTCCATTGAGGAAGAAGATGGAGGACCGGTTTATCGGTCCACTGGCTCTGGTAGAAGTAATAGCTGTCCTTCGGAAATCCGCAGAGATCGATGACACCAAAGCTTGTGCTCTTGGCGGGCCAGAACGATTCGCCGATATAATCAATGCCGGTCCACATAAAGTCACCGATCACGTAGTCATGTAGATCTTCAAACTTCCAAAGTTCTTCTGCTTCAATCATGTTTGTCGTGTAATTGAAGTAGTTTCCAAATGGACTGGATATCTCATCCCATGGCATGACATAATATCCGCGAATACTTGGAATCGAAACGCTCTCCGTGCCAATCATTTTCCGATTCGGGTGGTTATGTCTGTCAACGCTGTAGTAAAGCTCCCTTCGTTTTCCCCAACGGTCGACATAATTGTAGCCGACGATGTCCTCCATGTTGAGAAATGCAAGCTTCGCCGGATAGGTCGGATCCGCAATATGGTCGTTCGCGACGGTCACGGGTCTAGTCGGATCTTCCTTATGAAAAGTATCCGTGAGCTCTTTCAGAATGACCGTGCCCGAGTCGGTGCCCTGCTCCGGCACTTCGTTGCCTGCACTCCAAATAACAACCGATGGGTGATTGCGGTCGCGATGGATCATTGAAAGCAAATCTGATTTCCAGTTTTTCTTGAAAAAGGTATGATAACCGTACTTGATCTGCCCCTTCCCGATTTCCCATTCATCAAAAGCTTCATCCATTACAAGGAACCCCATCCTGTCACAAAGATCGAGGAAATCCGGGTCTGGAGGGTTGTGCGCCGTCCTTATTGCATTGCAGCCCATCGCCTTCAGGACTTTGAGACGCCTCACCCACGCCTGAACCGGGACTGCGACTCCAAGACAGCCTGCATCCGGATGTAAACAGACTCCGTGCATCTTCACGTGCCTGCCGTTCAAAAGGAGCCCACGGTTCTTGTCGAATTCAATCTTGCGAATGCCGAAAGGAGTGGTCACATTGTCAATAGCCTTCGTGCCATCAAGCAAGATTGATTCTAACCTGTACATCGCGGGCGTATCCACGGACCAAAATAGCGGCGAGGCGACGTTCAGTGTTTGCACTGTTCTGGTCCCTCCGGATGCTTCGATTGGCAACGGAGTTTGGATAGATGCCACCACCCGACCGGAATCATTTACTATGGATGAACGCAAAAGGATATTTGCTTTCGACGGTAGCCTGTTGTCAATCGTCGTGCGAACGATGACAGTCGCGGATGCCGAATCCACCTCAGGTGTTGTTATGTAAGTGCCCCACTGAGCGATATGAACTGGACTTGTTGCAGTGAGCCAGACATTGCGGTAAATCCCGGAACCAGAGTACCACCGGCAGTTCGGCTCGCGGGAATTATCAACGCGTACAGCTATTACATTTACTCCCGGTTCGATATAGTGACTCACGTCGTAATAGAAGCTTGTGAATCCGTAAGCATGGTTGCCAAGGAAATGTCCATTGATCCATACATCGCTATTCTCATACACTCCTTCGAATTCAATCCAGCAATCGTCGCCCTTTCGAAAAGTTGGGAGGCGAAAATGATTCCGATACCATCCTATGCCGGTCGGGAGGTAACCGCCTGCGCCGCCCGCCGCAGCAGCTTCGTTGAACTTGCCTTCGATGCTCCAATCGTAAGGTATGATGACGGTTTTCCACTTGCTATCATCAAAGCTCGGGCTCTGTGCGCCTTTCACATCGCCGCGTGTGAACTTCCAATTGTAGTCCATGAGTAGGTGCTGACGCGTGATCCAATTTTCGGAATCACTTGCCTTGGCTATGCACTTCTCAACCTCCATGATAGAGATCAACGCAATGTAAATCACAATAGGGATTCTGTAACTCTTAAAATATCGTAGGGTTAAGACGAATCTGGTAAAGTTAAAACAAGAAGGATGGCGGCCATCCTCAAATGATCGCATTCTGTCATTCATACCCGATCCATCTGATGTTTCGTGTCCATTCGGTGATATCATTTCATGGTTCCGCGTTTTGGCGCATTCAGTGTGCCAAGGTTTTGTTTTCCTGGAAACTTCATCATCTCACTCGAATTACTGCCACAGCTTTCTTCAACTTCCCTGACATAGCTGACAGCGTGATTATACCGGGAACCCCGTTGCTTTCGACCGCCACCATGCACCTGCCCTGATAGGCGTTTCTCTCATTTGATGGGTAAATCTTGACATCGTAATCGTTTCCGTTTTCCGACCCAAGGATTTTGCCGGCTCCTTCGACGGCAAACTTCAGCAGGTTGTCCGCATAAGGCACTCTATTACCTTCATTGTCCTCAACCAAGACCTTCACGAGAGCTACATTCCCCGCATGGGCATTTATCGTTGATTCGACCGGCAGCGTGACGATTTTGTACGCTGATCCGGCGGTGCGCAACTCATCTGTGGCTACTGTCTTTGCTCCGTTGTCTGTGACGACCTTCAATACTCCGGGTTCATACTTAACCTGCCATGATAATACAGGTGCGCTTTGTGCAACACGCTCTTTGGTCCCGAGAGATTCGCCGTTGAGAAAGAGTTTTGCCTTCCGTGCGTTTGTGAAGCAGACCACCCTGACTTCCTTTCCCATTTCCCAATTCCAGGAATCCACCAGCTCAAATCTTGGCCCCGTGGTGTCTCTTTTCACAACCGTTATGTGAACGACAGGCTTGTGCGTCCATAAACTCTGGCGGAAGTAGTATAATGGCTTCCTGAAGCCGGCGAGATCGATGAGCCCATCACCGTTGCACCTGTCGGGGTATTTCCCTGCCTCGCCGAGGTAATCAACCCCGGTCCATAAGAACTCGCCCGCGACGTATGGATGATCCCTGACCGCGGCCCATTCTTGAAATGACTGCCCGTTCTCGCTCGCAAAGATCACTCTATGTGGGTACAATGCATGGTCCCTTTTGTAATATGCCTCCATGTAATTGTATCCTACCACGCGAAATAGATTAGCAAATCCAGTCGTATCGGATTGAGGAATGTCTGCTAATGCTGCCGTCACCGGACGAGTCGTATCGAGTTCTTTTACCGTTTTGACAAGTTTCTCGGCTATCGGGACTATCTCCTCCGCAGAAGGCTTCCAGCTTTCATAATATGGATCATTAGGATCGGCATAAGGATCATTTGGTGAATCGATTTCGTTGCCGATGCTCCACAAAATAACAGAGGGACGGTTCCTATCCTGGATTATCATATCTGAGAGATCTTTGACTCCCCACTTCTCGAAATGTTCGTGGTAGCCATAAAGGTCGTAGTAGGTCCCAAGACCTTTGGACAGATCACTCTTTCCGACGTTCCAACCCTTCAGCCATTTTTTCTTGCCGAGTGCCCATTCGTCAAACGCTTCCTCCATGACGACGAACCCCATCCGGTCACATAAGTTGAGGTACTCAGGCCCCGGCGGGTTGTGGCTGGTCCGAATTGCGTTTACTCCCATTTCCTTCAGGAGTCTGAATCTAAGCCTCCAGACGCTGAGCGGAACAGCCGAACCGCTGATGCTGCCGGCATCTTCATGCATACAGACACCTTTGAGCTTGATATGCTTTCCATTTATGAAGAAGCCGCTATCCGCGCTGAATCTGATCGTCCTGATTCCGAATGGAGTCGTGTATTCGTCGACAACTTTTCCATTCTGCATCAAATGGTTCACCGCCGTATACATGTATGGGCTCCAGGGAGACCACAACTGAGGATGCGACACCTTTAGAGACTGTGTGAAATTGAAGCCGCCTTTGCCGGAGACCTCGTGGCTGGTTTGCACCTCGGTGACAACATGCTTGTTCTCGTCAAGGATGGCTGTGGTAAGGTCGAGAGTTTCAGGCTTGTCGGTCTCGTTACGGACGTAGGTTTCTGCCTCGACTGTTGCCGATGCCTGTGAGACTTGCGGGGTGGTTATGAACGTGCCCCACTGCTTAACATGAATCTTGTTGGTGATGATGAGCCAGACGTTGCGGTTAATCCCGGAGCCGCTGTACCATCTTGAGTCGGCATCCTGTGAATGATTTACCCTCACGGCAATCACGTTTTCGCTCTTTCCGTATTCCAGGTACGGAGTGAGATTGTATCTGAACCCGATGTAACCGTACGGACGTTCGCCAAGATAGTGACCGTTGATCCATACCTTGCTGTCTTCGTAAACGCCGTCGAACTTGATGATGACCTTTCTACCCCGGTACTCGTTGGCCATGTCGAAAGTTTTTCTGTACCATCCTATTCCGCCCGGCAGGTACGCCTGGCAACTCGGATTGTTCTTGCTGAAGGGACCCAGGATGCTCCAGTCATTGGGCAGTTCCACGTTTTTCCATTTTGAATCGTCGAACGCCCGCATCTCCGCGCCTTTCGGGTCACCCTTGAAGAACTTCCAGCCAAGATCAAAGTCCTTTGTTAGCCTCACAGGCTCGGATGGCTGACAGTAAGAGATAGAAAAATTAAAGGTTACGAGGATGAACACTACAGCGAAGAGATAATGCCTGAAGATGGCTGACGAAAATCGATTCATTTTTATGCCTGTGATTCCTTTGAATGTTTCGATGCTGCTTCTCATTGTTGTGAATTCAGTTTCTGTATCAATCTTTTGGGACAACAAAGCTGCTCTGCAGGAGTATGTCTCGCGACGAGGACCCTACCATGACATGATACGTCCCCGGTAAAATTGTCCAACTGTTCCGACCGGTGTCCCAGCAGGCGAGCGAATGTCCGTCAAGAGTCAGTCGAACGCGGCGGGTCTGGCCGGCATTCAAAGCAACTTTTGCAAATGCCTTCAGTTGTTTGGGCGGCTGTGGAATGGACGGTGTTGATGGTAGACCAAGATAAACCTCGACGACTTCCTTGCCGGACCGCCTGCCGGTATTGGTTACATCAAGCGACACCGTCAGTGCCTGGCGCGAATTGTCCTTGAAAGAAGTTTCATAGGTGACGACTGCCAGGTGCTCAAACGCAAAGGTTGTATAAGACAATCCATAGCCGAAGGGGAACAATGGTTTGATGTTTTCCTCGTCGTAATGACGATAGCCGACAAATATGCCTTCCGAATAATGTACCACGCCGTCAACGCCGGGATATTCTTCCGGAGTGTTGGCAGGCAGATCGGCGAGTCGTCTTGGAAATGTGAGAGGAAGCTTGCCGGAAGGATTGACATCACCGAAGAGAACAGCCGCGACAGCGTCGCCGTCCTCCTCGCCAGGATACCACGCTTCAAGAATTGCAGGCACATTGTCAACCCACGGCATGAGTACCGCCGAGCCGGTTTTGAGCACCACGACCGTGTGTGGGTTGACTGCGGCTACCGCTTCCACTAAAGAGTCCTGATTTCCCCGGAGCGTCAGCGGATGATCCTTCCCTTCGGTTTCGAAATCACCGACCATCACCACCGCCACATCTGCCGATTTTGCAAGTTCCACCGCCTTTGAAATATTCCTGCCGTCGGAGAAAAGCACCTTCACCTTTTTGCCGACGCGTCGCTCGATTCCGTCAACCGGAGAAACAGTGTACAGCGGGACAACCTCTGAACTACCACCGCCACCGGTCATGGCACGAGCGGCGTACGGTCCGAGGACCGCAATGCTATGAAGTCTCTTTGCATCAAGAGGTAATTCATTGCCTGTGTTCTTAAGCAACACCATGCCTTGCTCAGCTATTCGAAGTGCTTCCTCCCCATCTCGTCGTGCCGGTATCGGTTTCAGTTTCATTGGGTGATCAAAGAGACCGAATCTCATCATGGTACGAAAGCGGCGGACGAGCTTGTCGTTGATGACCGACATTGGAACCTTGTGCTCTTCAACTGCCTTCATCAATGGGGCTCCGAAATACTGATCGTTCGGCATTTCCAGGTCCAACCCTGCCATGGCAGAACGAACCGTGCTGTGCATCGCCCAAAAATCTGAAGTGACAAAGCCCCGGAATCCCCATTCTTTTTTCAATATCTGGTCGAGGAGTTCTCCGTTGGCGCAGCAGTAGACACCGTTGATCTTCGGGTAAGCGGCCATAACAGCCCCGGCATGTGCGTCCTCGACGGCTGCTCTAAATGCGGGTAAGTAGATTTCCCGAATTGCCCGTTCGCCAATGATCTCATCTATCTTCATTCGATCCGTTTCCTGATTGTTGGCATCGAAATGCTTTACATCGGCGATTACTCCCCGGCTTTGAATGCCCTCGATCTCATTGACTGCCATCCGGGAGGTCAGGTACGGATCTTCTCCGAAAGCCTCAAACGTCCGTCCGCACTGCGGCACGCGTGCAATGTTCACGTCCGGCCCTTCCAGGAGACCGTAGCGCAAATCCTTCGCCTCCTTGCCTATGATCACGCCGAACCGATAAGTGAGCTTAACATCCCAGGTTGCCGCCAGGGAAATTGGAGCCGGTAGCGCAGTGGCTGGTTTCTGCTTTATCTCATCCGCAGGACCGACACCGGCAGGTCCATTAGCAATACGAAGCGCGGGAATATGGAGCCGGGGAATTGGTGCCACGTAACGAAGGTGAACGCTGTCGCGGAGCCCATGCAATTCCTCGATCTTCTCTTGTAGTGTCATCTTGCCGACAAGCTTCTTAGCCCGCGCGCTCCAGTCCTGCGCCTGCGCGCGCACGCTTCCAAATGCAATGAGCAAAAGGAAAATTACTCGACCTGACTTTGCACTAAGAGCGGTCTTCGCGCCACAAGGTTGAAATTCAAATTCAGAATGCACGATCTCTCCCGACGTAGACATCTTTAACTTTCATGTATGTTGTATCTTTCGGTCCGGGCGAACCAGATGAACCTTCCATCTGATAATCAAGGATTATCCACATCGGCTTACCCACGAAGTCTGCACGATTTGTGGACGTCAGCCGGCCATCTATGTAATACTTGATCTCGACATCGGCGGAGTCCGTTTTCGTGATTATCGCCTTATAGTTGTGCCAATTGCCCGGTAACAGGACTTTCGTTAGATGCACCTGCCATCGGCCGGTGTAAGTGTTCTGCCAGCACGTGTCGTTGCCTTTGTATTCCATGATGTCGCTTTCCGGGGGCCATGAATGCGTACCGGTCAGCCAGAACGCCGGCCACGTCCCGCGTAGTGAGTCTG
>JAKASW010000128.1 GCA_021818875.1 Bacteroidota bacterium | reverse complement strand
TTTTTTCTGGAAGTTGGTACACCGTTGCCGCTGTTGTTGCCCAAAAGGATGCCGGCTTTGAATTCATCGGAGAATGTCTGATTGTATGAAATCCCAAGGTCCCTCGAACCGGAAATACCGTGAAGATCCTGGATTGTCTTCTCCAATGGTCTGTATCCGAATATGCCTTCAGCCATGTTTATATTGGGCGTTCCCTGCAGACCGATAATAATGTTGGCGCCAGGCGCGACATTATTCCACTGGATAAAAGCGTCCTTGACCATAGTCGAGAATTTGCCGGTGTTGTTTCCCGGACCGAGGCTTGACGCACTTGGATCCGACTCCAATCGGAATTGAGCGAGGAAATCCGGTGCGAAGTTGTAATCGGCAGTGAGGTAAATACGCCGGTAGTCAAACGCCGATAGATCCTTTTGTAGTTTCCCGCCAACACCCAAAGTCGAAGTTGGGTTTACCGGGTTTGCGTTGTCATGCTGTATAACATAATAATAATCGCCGAAGAATAACCCGGAAAATTTCGGGAGGTTCTGCGCGAATGACACCCCTGCACCGAGGAAAGTCGTCAGGGTAGCCAAGAGAAGGGTTGCAAAGAGGTATACTGATCGCTTCAACTTATATCTCCTTTTTGCTTGCAATTTACCCCTGCGCCGTAACTAAGTTATTAAATGAATGTTAAGGATTTGTAAAGCGAAGTTGAAAGGGAGTTGGGATTTCTGCGCTGAAAGCGACTACTTCTATGACGGAGAGTTTCAGATTGTGCCGATAGCCCGGGATGATCCACGAGGCCGGAAATCAAAGGAGTTCGCTGTTGAAAAATGGTTGGCGGAAGGCACGGACTCAGGAAATGCGAACCGGGAACACCAGCTTGACAGGTTGAACGCAACTTTGCGAAGGCCGCAAGATCAAGGCCTTGAAGCAAACCTTGCCAAGGCTCCTCTTAACCCTTGACAAGGTCCGGCTACCTCTTCTATTTCACGAGTTCTTTTTCGGCTTCCTGTTCTGTCTCCACTTCGTTCTTCGGTACCATCCGCAGGAAGTCACCGTACTTCATCGGCTCTTCAAGCCTGCACGACCACACAAGCTGCTCGTGTCCTTTGTCATCTTTCCAGTAAGTGATGTCGGGACAACCGTCGCACATGCTCTGGTCGCCGTTAGGCATCAAGTCTACCGGCTGTATGATCATAATAGATTGCATCCGGACTTTTTTGAAAATCCGGAATGGATTTATTGCCAGATACTTCAGGTATCTTGTCGCCGCTCTCCTTATTCCTCCGTCAAGTCCCCACGCTGAGAGCAGAGTCGTCCGGCCAAAGCCGAGTGACTTTGGTGACGCGTACGAAATATACCTGTCGTGCATGTAGTGGTACGATGTCATGACAAGTTCCATGAACCTCTTTCCAGCGTAGCCGAAAATTCTATCCTTCGTTCCGACCCTTTCGGTGAGAAGCCACTTGTAATGGTCGGGTCGGTATGTGCCGTTCAAGAATGCTGCGGGCATGAAGTCCGGATAACGTTTCCGAATTTCCTTGACGACATCCGGTGCCATTATGTTGGTCACCTCGCTGTGGTCCGAATGATAGTGGATATCATCGAAGAAGATCTGTTTGTCACCGGCATAGAAGTTATAAGGTGTGTCCGGTGTGATATATCTGAAGATGATGAATACCATCGTGTGGACAATGTCGATGTGTTTTTGTGCCCACGCCACCAGCTCTGGAACGTAGTGGAGCGTGTCCTCGTACACGGTTGAATTGAATGAACAAGCTATGCCGCCTTCATCGGCCAGCATCTGTGCGTAATGAAGTCGCAGCTCGTTCAATTCAATCTCGTTTTTATTCAGCCATTCCTTCTCACGACCTCTCCCTTGTTTGCTGTCGATGTGGAACGTGAATCCGAATATCCCGGCTTCTTTCAGCTGATGGAGAAGCTCCTTCGTCAGCGCAATGCCATTGGTATTAATTATCGGCTTTAGTCCGCGGCGCTTGATGTCTGCCACAAGCTCGACAATGTCAGGGTAAAGAAGAGGATCGCCGCCCGCGATTGAAATACAATCTGTTTTCCTCATCGACTGGAAGAAGTCGAGTTCGTGCTTCACTTCCTCAAGGGACTTGTGTGAATTCTTGATATTCTTTCTATAACATCCGTAGCAGTTGAGATTGCATTGCGCCGTGGGCTCGAGCCACGTTATGCCGTTGTCCGGCATCGTCCATGGAAGCCGATACAACGAATCGATTTTAAAGAAGGGTTCCTCAACGAGAGCTTGTTCCGACATATTCCACCTTTTCTATCTGGTTTA
The DNA here is from genome assembly GCA_021818875.1 of Bacteroidota bacterium. Classification (GTDB taxonomy): domain Bacteria; phylum Bacteroidota; class Ignavibacteria; order Kryptoniales; family JAKASW01; genus JAKASW01. The sequence continues at coordinate 8,838 of JAKASW010000128.1, read as the reverse complement.
ACATTGCCATAATTGTTAGGGTAGCATCCTTTTTGCCATACCGTCGATGCCGTCGTATTTGAATTGCCTATTTCGAATTTATATAGAAAAGGCGGAATTGGTGCCGCCGTAATTGAATGAGTTTACAAACGGGATTGGGAAAAATCAAGATGGTGCCGATAGAACCGGAAGTGAAGAATCGTCTCCGTCGTTGGTTGGAATGGCAGAGCATCCCGGGATAGTATTCATCCGTTGAAAAGGCGGGAAAAGTCTTGTTGGGACAGGATTAACATGGAGATTTGTCTGTGATCTTGTGGCCTCCTGATGGTTACCCTGAGAGTCGGAAGGGAGCATGTTTGGCAACGAAGCTACCGGCTCAGACTTTACAATAAATTCATACTGGCTTAAAAGCAACTTTACAATGAAGTCTTAGAATAGCGAGAGGAGAGAAACCAAACAATTAGAGTTGAAAGGAGAGAATCACGTGGCAAATAAAATTGAACATGGACACAACGAAGTCACGCAAGCGCTCGACGAGGCTGTGTTAGGTCTGTTCCATTTGCGGGCCGTCTTGATATCCGGAGTCGGTTTCTTCACGGATGCATACGACTTGTTTATCATCGGGGCAGCGATACTCCTCATCAGAGGCGAGTGGCAGTTGAACAGCACGGCGGTAGGCCTTTTAGGCAGCACTTCATTGATAGCTGCTTTTGTCGGCGCGTTTATTTTTGGACGCTTGGCCGATGTTCTGGGACGTAAGAAAATATATGGCCTCGAAGCGGCAATCATGGCTATAGGCTCAATCGCATCCGCCTTCTCGCCCACTATAACATGGTTGATCGTCGCCCGGTTTGTCATGGGTTTAGGAATCGGAGGCGATTATCCGGTAAGCGCCGTCATCATGAGCGAGTATGCGAATCGCAAGGATCGGGGCAAGCTGGTTGGAATGGTGTTTTCTATGCAAGCCGTTGGCTTGATCCTTGGACCGATTGTGGCTCTAACCCTGGTGGCAAGCGGGATCGGTCATGATCTGGCCTGGCGCTTGATGCTGGGACTTGGAGCACTTCCGGCAATGGCTGTCATTTATTTCCGCCGGAGGATGCCTGAATCACCGCGCTACGTAAGTCAGGTATTGGGTCGCGAACAGGATGCAGCAGAAAGTCTGCGCACATATTCCGATGGTCAGGTAATCGTGAAGGAAACGAAACAGGTTTCCGGCAAGCGTCTCTCTGCCTGGAGTTTCTTGACTGATGCTAAGTTGTTAAAAACACTGATCGGAACGGCCGGCACATGGTTCGTTTTTGACTATGCTTATTACGGAAATTCAATTTCTACTCCAATGATTATGAAAATGATTGCCCCCCACGCCGGCTTGGTGACAAATTTAGCGTGGTCGCTAATCGTTTTTGCCGTCGCTGCTGTCCCAGGTTATATCCTTGCCTTCACTAATATTGACAAGATCGGCCATAGAAGGCTCCAGCTTATCGGTTTTGCCATCATGGGCTTGGCCTTCCTGGCTATGGGAGTAATCCCCGACATAACCACTATGGTGGCCCCATTTCTCCTGATCTACGGTCTCAGTTACTTCTTTGCAACACCACGACTTTCATATTGTCTGCAGAACTCTACCCGGTCAGCCTGCGGACAACGGGACACGGTCTGTCTGCCGGTATTGCCAAGTTCGGAGCTTTCATCGGAGTTTTTGTTTTTCCGCTTCTCACAGATCATTTTGGATTGAACGGTACACTGACGATAACTTTCGTTTTCGCCGTAGCTGGCTTCCTGTTGACTCTCCTGCTTCCTGAGCCGGCGATGCAATCCATGGAAAGCCTTAGCGCGAATCACCTGCCTGTTGAGAAAGTTGCATTGCAAGAAAGTTAGCCAGTCTGTTTGACCATCGCCTCAACCCTTGAAGCATATCTGAATTTGTCAGTTCATTCCGATTCGGCACGATGTCTCCAAGGGTTTGTTGTATCGACTAACTTCGGTACATCGCTGGCCTTTCCAGGAACATGATCCTCTTCCCAATACGGTGTCTAATGCACCAAGTTATTCCTCGACTTTGCCCTGGCAGGGAGCATAAACTACCGGACGGACTCTGTGGCCCAAGGCAGGTACATGCTCTTCTACCAAGGCAAACATTCAACAGCATTTCCATCAACTTCTAACATACGAGGCAGGGTCACTAAGTGTTGTACAACGACACCAATACCAAACATTTTTCTTTGAGCCTTTGAGTCTTTGTGGTTTCCAGAGGGGTTCTCGGCCTGGCCTCTAGTGCCCCCTTATGGCTGCACTTCGGTTTCAGTCTCTTCTTCTTTGATGAGCTTGCGAATAGATTTTATCTTGAGCCTTCGTGTGAAGACAAGTGAGAATATCGCACCGACTATGGTAATTGCGATGTAGCCGAACAGATTCGTCAGTGTCGCGTACGCTAGCGCTTCGGGTCGTGGCACATGTGAGATTACCACGAGAGCCTGGGAAACGAAAAATTGGTAAACTCCCACCCCACCGGGACTGGGTACAATCCATGCGATGGTGGTCACGAGAATCAGAAGGAAGGCATCGTAGAAAGTAAGATGCAATGCCGCTCCAAAGGGGAAGGCAAAGAAGGGAATGTACATTGTGAAAACATAGGCTATCCAGATTAGGGCCGTGTAGAAAAGTATGATTGAGAGCCGCCTACCGGATCGGAGGAGCCGGAACGACTCGAGGAAAGAGAGTACCATCGACTCGGCCTTCGCTGCAATTCTGGCAGGAAGCACCGCTTCCAATGTCCTTGTTAGTTTCTTCTTGAACTTTTCCGACACCGAGGCAAGGTACAGAACCGATCCGCCCATCAAAGAGCCAACAATTAAAATGACGCCGGCAGTCCGCAGAAAGGGGAACGATTTGAGGAGATTGCCCGCGTAAATGAAGAGAGCTAATCCGAAGAGAAACCCTGCCGAAACCATGTCGAAGAGTCTCTCCAGCACAATTGTCCCGAGTACACCGCTGATGCTGACTTCTTCCAACTTGCCGGTCGTATATGCACGCATTACTTCTCCCAGGCGCGGCACGAAATTGTTGATCATGTAGCCGACCATTATGCTTCCCCAGGTGTCGACTATCGAAATGTCATGCTTGAGTTCCTGGAGGATTATACGCCAGCGCAGCGCTCTGAGGACGTGACTGAAAAGCACAACCAGCACAGTTGCGACCAGGATATAGTAATTCGCGCCGAGTGCGTCGTGAAGAAGAGACTTAAAGGAGATTCCCCGGAACGCGAAAAATACGAATAGCGCGGCCACGAGAAGGCCGAGGAGAGTTCGGAAAAGATTTCGATGTGATTTCAAATGAAGATTATCTGTTTCTCAAATCTACGACCTGTGCCCCCTTTGGCGGTACGAACTCGAATTCCGAGTCGGGCAAGCCGGTATTCAGCTTTATGCTGTCAACATTGTAAATATACTTGATGTCGTTCATGTCGGAGACGTCTGCACTTCGGATCGTCCAGTCGTTGCTTACGACGATCACTATTCCGCGTATGAAGGAGTTGTCGCTCTTCGGCGTTAGCTTAAGCGTATACGTTGTCTCACCGCCTTGCTTGTTTGTCGACAGGAGAACGGCGAAGTAATTCGCCGGCACGTCCAGCAGGAACTGGTTCGGAGTAATGGTGTTTTTATCGTCACGAAACTTGTCTATGATAACCTGGTTCGAAGCCGGTGTGTAAATCCACGATGTCTTTCCATCTGTGACGATAACCCTGTCGCCTGTGTCTATCCTGTACATGTTTCCTTTCTTCAGGTACATCGTACCTTCCGTTGTCTTGGATAGCTTTGACAAAGGATACTTCACCGTCTGAGTGAATTTTATGACTGCGTCTTCTGTCCTATTGTACTTGTCCTGGACTTTGTTGATTATGTCGCGCGCAGACGGACTGTCGGCGAAGGCGGGAGAAGGGGATCCCCAGGAGCTGAAAAGTATGATGAAGAGGAGTGGAATAATGGAATGATGGAGTATTGAATCGATGGGCTTATTGACAAGATTGCCGGATGCATTCGTTGACAGCCCGACATTCCGGCATTCCAGTATTCCAATATTCCCGAATTCACTTGTGCTCATTCTAATCTCTCCCTTCCTATTTCACCTGACTTCTGGCTTCATTCATCTTGCTACTGCCTTCCATCACATTCCCATCTCTCTTAGTTTTGCATCCAATGCGTCTTCATCTTCGACCAACACTTCGCGACCCTTGCTCCCCTTGAAAGGACCGATGATGCCTGCCTGTTCCAGCTCGTCAATCACGCGTGCCGCTCTACCATAGCCCAACTTCAGCCGCCGTTGGAGAAAGGATGTCGAAACTTGCTGGTGGCGAACGACCAGGATTGCCGCTTCCTCGAACATCTCGTCAACCTCTCCCGCTCCACCATTCCCGTTCTTCTTATTTGTAAGAACGGACGGAAGCTGGTACGATTGAGCATAACCTTTTTGCGATGAAATATAATCGACCACTCTCTCAACCTCATCCGTGCTGAGGAATGAATTCTGTATTCTTTCAGGCTTGGAGCTGCCGGCGGCGAGGTAGAGCATGTCGCCGTTACCCAGAAGTTGCTCCGCGCCGTTCTGATCTAATATGGTACGAGAATCTATTCTCGAAGCGACCTGATACGCGACGCGAGCGGGGAAGTTAGCTTTGATCAATCCGGTAATAACGTCGACTGAAGGCCGCTGGGTTGCGAGCACCAGGTGTATGCCGACTGCTCTTGCAAGCTGAGCGAGCCTGGTAATCGGGTCTTCGACCTCGCGGGCAGCCATCAGCATCAGGTCTGCCAGTTCGTCGATAAAGATCACGATATATGGGAGCCTGGTGAACTTCACTTCATCGTCGTCCTTCAGTCTGCCATCTTCAAGCTTCTTGTTATAGTCCTGAATGTTTCTCACGCCTGCCTTGGCGAGCACAGAGTACCGGCGGTCCATCTCTGCCTCCGCAGACTGCAGGGCAAGTACGGCATTCGACGACTCGGTAATAATCTCTTCTTCAACATCCGGCGATTTGGCGAGAAAATGTTTGTTCAACTTCTTGTACAGAGTCAACTCAATTTTCTTGGGATCGATAATCACGAATTTTATTTCCCAAGGCTTGAGCTTGTAAATCATGCTCATCATTATGGTATTTATGCCGACGCTTTTTCCGGATCCGGTCGCTCCTGCAATCAGGAGGTGCGGCATCCGCGACAAATCGTCGACGTACACCTCTCCCGAAATGGTTTTGCCCATCGCAAGCGGAAGGTTGTATCGCAAGTCCTGGAACTTCGGCGAAGAAACGACACTTCTGAAATTCACCAGTTGCGGTTTGCGGTTTGGAATTTCCACGCCGACGGCGCCTTTGCCGGGTATAGGTGCGATTATCCTGATGCCTCTGGCCTGAAGCGCCAGCGCAAGGTCGTCCTCAAGACTGGTGATCCTGCTGATCTTCACGCCGGTCGCAGGCACTAGCTCGTACAAGGTTACGACGGGACCAGGAATGACACTTATATCTTCGATCTCGATGTCAAATACTTTCAACTTCGAGCGAAGGAGATCGGCATTCGCTCGCAGCTCGTCGTCAGGGATCTTATCAACATGGACGGGCACATCCAGCAAGTCAAGCGATGGCGAGGTATACGGAATCTCTTCGTTTGCGTTGATGCTCTCATTTACACTGCCGGCAGGAGAAGCAACAGGCTTCGGCGTTGCCCTCCTCGTTGCAACCTGGTGCTCCCCGGTTTCTTCGGGCGATTCGGCCTCTTCATCGGTATGCTCATCCTCATGCAGCTCGGCCTTGGTCGACGCCCGGCGAATTGTGGTTTGGGCCTCATTCGTTCCTGGTTGCTGCTGTGCTCTGATATCATCACGGACAATCTTCACCGGCTCACCTGCCCGGGCGCTTGTTTTCTCGTTTCCTCTATCCATTATTACAGTGCCACGCGACCGCCCCGAAGACGGCTCCTTTCTGAAGAGGCTGCCGATAAGATCGAAAGTCCAGGAGAATCCAGACCCGATCGCCGCCAGGACTTCTCTCGGAGAAATCTTCATTGTGAAGACGACGAGAGCGAATACCGCAAGAAAAATTACAGCACCACCACCAACCGCACCGATGGCACCTTTGAGCGCACTTGCCGACTGGATTCCAATCAACCCGTACCACTGTGTTCCGATCTCTCCTGATCCGATAAGTGTGCTCAGAAAGCCGGACAGCACCGATGCTACGAGAGCATAAAGAAGCACCACGGTGCTAACCTGAGCAGCTTTCCTGAAATCACGACGGAGCAATGTGGTCCAGCTGTAAATAAAGAGGATCACGGGGAATGCAACGGAGAAATAGCCGAGTGTCGAATTGACAAAGAAGTTCGCAACGTATGCCCCGAATAATCCAAGCCAGTTGTGAACAGTGGCAGCTTTGGCACTCGCAGCCGGGTTACCCATGAAGAGCTTGAACGTATCGAGAAAGTGTATTTTCTCCGTGCCCGAGTCATCCGCCGGTGAAAATGAAACGATGCTCAGGATGACCAGGATCGAGATGACAATGAGCGAGAAGTTTACAACTTCGACACCAAGAGATTTTTTCGGTTTCTTTCGCCTCTCGGTCTTTTCAGCAGCCACTTTTGTCTCAGCCATTTGCCGCAAGCCCTGTTTGTCTGAGTTTGATGCCCATACCATCCACAGCCGGTATCACGGGCACGCTGTCTACCGAGGCACAAATCTGCAGGTCGTCTGAGAAACCTATCGAGATCAGGTATTTACCGTGTTCCGACTGCTTGAGCACGCTTAGCGGCCCTCCTCTGAAACTTCTATAAAGTATGACGGCAGTTTTTCCTCCGTCATCCGTTTCTATTTCTGTGGCCTCCCTGATCTTCTGGATTATCATACCGGCGCACGCGGAGTCTTCGAGCGAGAACGTCCCCTCTCTGCCTGAACAGAGTATTGTCCAATTTCCGCCGAGATCGACCATGGTACGGACGACGGCCGACATGTTTACAAACGAACCGATGAGTCCAAGCGATGCATACCGGCACTTGTATATCGCACCTGCGCCGTTCGTTGTGGTAAATACGATGGTTTTCCCGCGGACTTTCTCCGGAGTATATTCCCGCGGAGAATTGCCGAGATTGAAGCCTTCAATCATCTTTCCTTGCCTCTCACCTCCGAGGAGACGTGAATCCGCGCTGAGGTTCGAGTAGATCTTCGTTGCGGTCTCTATGTCTGCCGTAGGGATGACTTCGCGGGCACCGCTGTGCAAAGCAGTGCAGATCGTGGTTGAAGCACGAAGGATGTCAATTATTACGACGTTCTTTCCTCGCATGGCCATCTCGTCAACGTTCGTCGGCGAGAAGATCGTTTCAATTTTCATTAGTCAGTACAGTCTCCACTCTACCGTGCCATGATCTCGTCTCGCGCATGGCTCGGAACAAACGGAAGCTTCACCACTCGCGCTTCCGTTTTCTTCCCCCGGATGTCCACATGAAAAGAAGAATTCTCTGCTGCACAGGATACATCCACATAACCCATTCCTATTCCCGATTCACCGGAAGGAGAAAAAGTCCCGCTGGTAACATGCCCGACGGATCTGCCGTGGCAGTCTATATCATATCCGTGGCGTGGGATCGCACCTTTATCCATTTTGAAGCCTACAAGCTTGCGCGTCAAATTCTGCTTGGCTTTAACAATGGCATCTTTTCCGACAAAACTCCCTTTATCTATCTTGGTTATCCAACCGAGGCCGGCTTCAATCGGGTTCGTGGTTTCGTCGATGTCATTCCCGTAAAGGCAGTATCCCATCTCCAGCCTGAGTGTGTCTCTTGCACCCAGTCCGATCGGCATGATATCGAATTTCTTGCCCGCGTCGAAGATGGAATTCCACATCCTTTCGCAGCTCGAAGCTTTCGGCTCGAAGAATAACTCAAATCCGAGCTCGCCTGTATAACCGGTTCTTGCGATAACGGCTTCGATACCCGACACTATGCCGTTCACGAAATGGTAGTATTGGAGCGCTTTCAGGTCTACGTCTGTCAGGCTCTGAAGGGTCTCCAGGGATTTCGGTCCCTGCACCGACAGGAGGGCAGTCCGGTCGCTGGCGTTATCGAGTTTGACGTCGCCCTTGACTCTGGAGGAGAACGCTTTGAAATCTTTTTCAATGTTCGAAGCATTGGCAACTATCATGAATCTTCCATCATTGAAAAGCCTGTAAACAATCAGGTCGTCCAGCAGCGTACCACCTTCGTTCACCAGGGCAGTATACTGCGCGCCGCCAGGCTCAAGCTTTCTTACATCGTTTATTGTATTCTCCTGAAGAAACCTTTCGGCATCTTTGCCCGTCACATAAAATTCGCCCATGTGGGAGACATCGAACACTCCGACGCTTTGGCGGACCTGCTTGTGTTCGGCCACAATACCGGTGTACTGGACCGGCATCTCGAAGCCCGCGAACTCGACCATCTTTGCGCCGAGCCTTTTGTGAATTTCGTTAAACGGAGTTTTCTTCACTGTTCTACCTTTCCAAAATCCAAGAAGGGCCAAGCAGTAACATCTCGCTCAACGTTTTCTCAATGCTCGCGAAGCCCGCAATGCAGGAGCACTCGTTGTCTTTCCTCTGCGGACATTGAGCCATTGCAGGAGAACAAATCTGTGAGTAAGGCATTATGCTAGACATTCAGTTCTACCTTCTTTTCCTGCTCATGTGCAGTGCGGCTCCTAACAGCAGTGTTGAAAGGGCTAGACATTCAGTTCTACCTTCTTTTCCTGCTCATGTGCAGTGCGGCTCCTAACAGCAGTGTTGAAAGGGCTAGACATTCAGTTCTACCTTCTTTTCCTGCTCATGTGCAGTGCGGCTCCTAACAG
>JAKASW010000127.1 GCA_021818875.1 Bacteroidota bacterium | reverse complement strand
ACCTCCTCTTGGGGTGCGTTGTTCATGGTTGAAGACGACCTGTTTTATAAGTACACGGGTACAGGGGGGGCCGATTGGTCGTGGGCACCGGCATCAGGAATGGTGAAAGTTGATACCACGGGTTGGACGGGCCTCAGTATTCCGCTTAGCACCCTTTTCCCAAATGGAGGCGGAAAATCGGTCGGTCTTGTTTTCGAAACGAACCTTGTTGCTTCACCATATTCGATGGTGAGCATCGCACCCGACAGCTTTCATACGGAGAAATATTTGTACGTGTTGAACAGTGTTAGCGGGGTTAAACAATTCGGGCTATCCAACCCAACTTCATTCTCGCTCGGTCAGAATTATCCTAACCCGTTCAATCCGACCACTGAAATTGAATATACAGTTCCTGAAAGAAGTTTTGTAAGAATCGTCGTTTATAACGTGCTTGGTCAACTCGTATCGACCTTAGTGGAGGGAGTTGAGAATCCCGGAAGGTATGAAACGATGTTTAGTGGTACAGGTCTTGCGAGCGGCGTTTACCTGTGTCTCCTCCAGAGCGGGAGATACATGCAGGTTCGCAAGATGATGTTGCTCAAATAATTTCACACAAGTCAACTTAAGGAAGAGGCAAATCATGAAAGGAAAGAGCGTACTGTCTGTTACGGCATTACTATTTATTTTCGCGTTGGCGATGCCGCACAGGACGTTTGCACAGGGCAACGACACGCTCGTTGTCTATGCCAGTAACCCGAATAGTCTTGATGAAGTCATAAACAGCGACACAACTTCATCGGGCTTGCAGGCTCATTCAGTCTACGAACTGGTTTCGCTGGACACGACTTACATCTGGCTCGGGCCGATAACCGTAAAATCCAATTTCGAGGTCATCGGCGTTCTCGGTGCAGACGGAAGGCCGCCGTGCATCCAGGGAGGCATTCTTGCCGATGGCTCGCTGCCATATTATTTGTTCGTCGTCAACGGCAGTGGTACTACCGCGAGATTTCAGAACCTTTATCTGACCGGCCTGGCACCGACCAATACGATCAATGCGCTTAACGTAAACGGCATCGGATCGTTTATTCAGGTTTCGGCAGATTCGGTCGATCTCTATGTGGACAACGTGATTTTTGAAGATATGCCGGACGAAGCGATCGGATATACCGGCAACTGGGACAACTTTTATATCACCAACTGCAAGTTCAGAAACCTGATTTCCGCCACGCAGTGGTACTCCGGCGAAGCTCTCCGGAACACTGGCAACGTTGCCATCACGGATTCGATCATAATGCATGACAACACGTTCCTCGCAATAAATGGTTATGATTGCGCTCCAGTCACCGCAAGTTTCGTGAGGTATATAGACTTCTCCCACAATAGTGACATCATGAGTTTTCAAAATCCGTTTTGGATTTTCAATGCTACCACGGCGAAGATCGATAATAATATGTTCTATGGGACATGGTTCGGCGGGATAACGCAGTTCGAATATCTGAACTATTATGACGAACTTAGATCGATCGCCATTCCTTCTGTGATCGACCTCGATACGCTGGGCGGTGATATTGCAAAGGTGTTTGATCCGCAGGATTCATCGAGCTCCAATCTCCTATGGCTTGCAGAGGCGAAACGGCAAATTCAAGTTGAGAACAATAATTTCTACGAGCCGGATACGGTTATCGGTTTCTGGAAAGCCTATGATGACACGGCGACGGGCGCGGATTCACTTTACGCCACAACCTGGATGAATGGCCGGACGACTCACATGTTCAACGATCCGACTCAATGGCCCGGCTTTGTCGCAAAGGGGAACACTTTCCTTAATCCGGGCTATGGACCCTCGATTGATGAAATGCTTTTTCCGAACCAGGGCGATGGGGTCGGCGGCTTCCAGTATTTCATGAATATAAGAGGAAACACTGCCTCTACAGATGTCTATGGCTATAAGCTCCAGAATGCTACGGGATCGAACTGGATTCCTCAGTGGCCGCTTCCGGAGTTGAAGGATATGCAGTATACCAGTGCCTCTTTGATGACGGGCGGCACCGATGGGAAACCTGTCGGCGACCCCGGTTGGTTCACGGGCGGAATCACAGGGATAGCGAAGGCTCCGGCTCAAGTGCCGAGTCAGTTTGCTCTAGCACAGGCTTACCCGAACCCATTCAACCCCTCCGCCCATATTGAGTACTCTGTGCCTCAGACGGGTTTCGTGAGTTTGAAAGTGTATAATGTGCTGGGACAGGAAGTAGCGACGCTGGTTTCAGGCATTCAGCAGACTGGTGAACATGTTGCAGTTTTCAATGGAGACAGGTTCGCTAGCGGAGTATATTTCTATCGTCTGCAAGCAGGCAACGTCTCCATCACGAAGAAGATGGTCTTGATGAAGTGACTCCCGCAGCCACTTAAAAGGTCGTAGTAGCTTCCAAGGCGGGACACGTTGCTCACCTCGCATGCGCAAGTGTCCCGCCCTCCTTCTCAAGCGAATGCTGTGAACCACGATGAGATTCTAGAAATGAATAATGTGTTGATATCGCAAAGCAAGTCGCACGGGTTGACTTTCCTGGTCTCCCTTTTGATAGGGATGCAATCTTGCGGAGCATTATGTGCAGGTCCAAAGAACGCATTTCCGATTACGGTCTCGAATAGGAATGTCGCAATCGTCATCGGTAGGAATCTGAATTTCCGTGTCTTCTATCTGTCGGACAAAGGCTCAACGAAGAAAGTCCTCGTATCTGGACCTGGGCTTCTTTCAACCATTAATGCCGGAGGTTCGGAGAAGCAAGCGAAATTTCTCGTCGTACCAAAATCCATAAAGAGCGAGTATGAAAAGAACATTTATGGAGAGAGTGAGGTTGTTGCATTCTCCGCGATCTCCGAAGACAGAATCCTTTCGGAAGATTTAAATTTTATTATACCCGATAGCTTCCCCGGTGTCGTTATCTGCGAGTCGTCCATCAGGAATAACGGCAAAGTTCCGGTGGCAGTAGATTCTTATGGACTTGTAAAGAGCTCAATTGACGCTAGAGATTTCGGTGCCGACAGCTCATACAAGTTCTGGAGCTTTCAGGGGGGCAGTTATGAGGAGAGATACGATTGGATCTTTCCTCTGACGAAAGACTATTACAGGGAAAATTTCCAGGGAATGAATGCTCCGGACTACGGAGGCGGAATACCGGTCGTCGATCTGTGGACAAGGAGTCTGGGGTTGGCATTTGCAGTATTAAATCGGGAACCGCAATTTATTTCTCTTCCTGTCAAGGTTACCTCCGAGGCCCCTGTCTCATTCTCGATTACCGATTCAAACGAAGCTTCGATTGCGCCGGGGCAATCTTTGAACCTTATCAAGTACGCAATCATCGTCCACCATGGCGATTTCTTCAACGGATTGAGAACCTATTCCGATTTGATGCAAGATGAAGGATTCCACTTTCCCAAGGCACCCGCCGATGCGTTCGAGCCGGAATGGTGTGCATGGGGTTACGAAAGAGAGTTCAGTAAGAAACAGATCCTAGAGAGCTTGCCTACGGTGAAGAAGTTGGGGTTCGGTTGGGTGACGATAGACGATGGCTGGCAGAACAATATGGGCGATTGGGAGCCCAACCCGGCAAAGTTTCCTGGGGGAGAAAAAGACTTCGAAGCTTTCATCGATTCGATTCATTCTTATGGTCTTAAAGTCAGATTATGGTGGTCTCCGTTGTCGGCCCAGGACTCGGCATACAGTGCAGCCCATTATTCATCACGCATGCATGAATATGGTTTCAACATTCAAAGTAAGCTTGCCCTTGAACACCCTGACTGGTTCATACTTTACAAAACCGGAGACAGGGTCAGGGTGTCGTGGTGGAACTCATACTTGCTCTGTCCGGCACTTCCGGCCGTAAGACATTACTATGAGTTTTTGGTGAAGAGGTTTATTGTTGATTGGAAGATCGACGGATTCAAGTTAGACGGGCAGGACTTGAATATGGTGCCCGAATGCTTTAATCCCGATCACCATCATAAAACTCCTTTTGCATCGGTTGATGCGGTGCCTGTATTCTTCAAAGATGTTTACTCTGAGGCCACTAAGCTGAAGAAAGGATTCCTGATTCAACTCTGTCCGTGCGGCACGAATTTCTCGATCTACAATCTGCCTTTTGTCAACCAGACCGTGGCATCGGATCCGCTGTCATCGTGGCAGGTGCGGTTGAAAGGCAAGACATTCAGGGCATTATACGGAAGCCACACCGAAGCTTACAGCGGCGATCATGTCGAGCTCACAAACCATGTTTGGAACGATACTTCGCGTACTTTTGTGGTTGATGGGGAACCGGACTTTGCTTCGACACTGGCGGTGGGCGGTGTACCAGCTTCAAAATTTACCTTACCCGGTATCGAACAGGCAGATTCGAGTCTGGAGTTAACTCCGAAATTGATGAAGTACTATCAAAGATGGATGGAAATCTACAACAAGGAGAAGTTGAGCGAAGGGCAATACCTGAATCTTTACGATATAGCTTATTATAAACCTGAAACTCATGTGATCAGAAGAGGAAGCAGCTTCTATTATTTCTTTTTTGCCAAAGGACATTTCAGTGGCGATGTTCAGTTAAGAGGGCTGACTGCCTCGATGTATAAGGCTTCTAATCTGTACACGGGCAAATTCATTTCGATGGTTCCCGCGCGGACACCGACATTGAAAGTCACTTTCGATAACTATATGGTGGTCAAACTTTCTAAAGCCGTGGAGATCGGGAAACCAAAAGGCTGACTTCATCATAGCAGATATTTCGATTGAAAAGGAATCTAAATTGGGTGACGAAACTTCTATAGTTGAAATAACACCGAACACCTTGCTCTTAAATGACTTTAGACCTAGAAGTATATATAATGTTCCGCGAAAAACAGTCGAGAGGGCCAAGTACCCAGTGATCGACGTTCACTCCCATATTTTTGCAAGATCGGAAAGACAACTCGACGAATGGGTGCACAAAATGGACGTTGCCGCGATTCAGAAGACAGTTGTCCTTACCATGGTGCACGGGAAAGAGTTCGATGATGCAGTGAGATTCTTTTCTAAGTACCGCGACAGGTTCATCCTCTATTGTGGACTCGATTATACCGGATATGACAAACCTGGCTTCGGACCCGGCGCCGTGAAGGAGCTGAAAAGGTGTTTTGAGCAGGGGGCGACAGGAGTTGGTGAACTCGGCGACAAAGGGAGAGGACTTTTCTATGATAATCCACCTGCGCTGGGGATGTTCATCGACGACAGCAGAATGGATACGGTTCTCGGCGCTTGTGCAGAACTTGCTATGCCGGTAAATATCCATGTTGGCGAGCCTCAGTGGTTTTATGAGCGTATGGATAACACCAACGACGGTTTGATGAATGCATATAACTGGCGACTGGATAACCAGGATGGCATTCTTAAGCTTGACCAGCACCTGGAGCATCTCGGTCGTGCAGTCGCAAAACATCCGAAGACGATTTTTATCGCTTGCCATTTTGCAAACCAGGTCACCGATCTTGAAAGGCTCGGGAAAATGCTCGACCGTTACCCGAACCTATATTCCGATATTTCGGCGAGGTTCTCCGAGGTTGCGACGATTCCGAGATTTGGGGAAGCGTTCATCGAAAAGCACAGTGACAAATTGTTTTACGGTACGGACATGGAGATCAAGGAACACATGTACGAAGCGACATTCACGATCCTCGAAACCAGGAACGAACACTTTTACGTGTACAACACCGACCATATCAGAGAGTTTAATTACCATTGGCCACTCTATGGCCTAGGGCTGAGTGACGAAACCTTGAAACGACTGTACTCGGCAAATGCTTCGCGAATTTTGAGCATCATAATCTAACTTGACTGGAATGGGAAATTGAACAGACTCTGCACAGCTCTTCTGTTTTTCTTAGCGGTCCCGGCCTGGGGACAAACAACGATCACATACCGGCCTTCCGACAAGAATTTTGCTAATCCGGAAAGAGGCTTCTTCTCTCCGTTCCCGCGGCCGAGGGATGGCTTCATGACACCGTCAAAGTACAAAGATGAAGTCGACAGCCTTACATTGGCAGGGCTGGATAAGATCAAAGCAAAAGACCAGTCTGTAGTGGCATTGGGTTACAACCTTGCGAAGTTTAGACACGGAAAGTTGAGCAAGGCTGAATTGGAGCTTATCAATCACGACTTCAAGCTTGTACGTGAAGCCGGAATGAAATGCCTTATCCGGTTTGGGTACAGTGAATCTATCGGTGAACCGGATGCCCCGCTGAGTATCATACTGGAACAGATAGCCCAGCTCAAACCTATCCTTCGTGCCAACGCGGACATCATTGCGGTCATGCAGGCAGGTTTCATCGGCGCGTGGGGAGAATGGCATTCCTCCACAAACGGTCTTGACAATGCTGCTGATCGTCGAAAGATCTTATTTGCAGAACTTAATGCATTGCCCAAGTCGAGAATGATCATGGTACGGACGCCGTACTATGTGTGGGGGATTTTTGATCGAACCACTCCCATAACTCGGACCGAAGCTTTCAATGGTTCGAACTATTCCAGAGTTGGTCAACATAACGACTGTTTTCTTGCAAACTGGAACGATTATGGAACGTATGTGGACACGACTGTAGGCCACGAGTATATCGCCAAAGACTGTCTTTACGCCCCGATGGGAGGAGAAACATGCCATGTAAGCAAATACTGTGAACCCGGCAACGCGTTATACCAGCTCGCTCGGCTCCATTGGTCGCTCCTGAATAGCGCCTGGAATCCGGAAGTCTATAAGCTTTGGGAAAAGGAGGGCTGTCTTAATCAGGTCAAGAAACGCTTGGGATACAGGTTTGAGTTACTAAGTGGGACCTATGATGACTCACTTGGTGTCGGAAGTGGCTTTCATTATTCCATAAGACTCACGAATGTCGGGTTTGCGGCTCTTTTCAATCCACGAGACGTTCAAATTATTCTTCAACGAAATTCCGACAGTGACAGGTACGCAGCGTCGTTGCCGATTGACCCAAGATTCTGGGAGCCAGGAGATACGGTGGATGTTGCGGGTGAAATCGGTATTCCTTTAAACTTGCCGGCCGGAGAATATTCATTGTACCTTAATCTTCCGGACCCGGTTCCACAACTGCATTCTCGTCCTTCCTATTCCATCAGACTTGCAAACATAGGTGTGTGGAATAGCTCGACGGGATTCAATAGTCTTGATGCTCGACTGCAAATCGTCCGCGGACCGGCAGCCGCGGCGTACAAAGGAAAGGCTACTTTCAGGAGACTTACCGCGGAAAGCCCATCATCCCGATGAAGAATTCCGGTATGGGGCTGTTTTCAACTTTGGAGTTCACGATCTCTCATTCACCGATCTGGTGGGACAAAATCTGGAGATGAACAAATGTTAAGGAAGATTCTTGTGGCGTTTCTGGCGTTTGCGCCGCCGCTGTTGGCCAGTGAGGGTGCTTATCTAATCAGGCACGGAACAACTATTATGATGGGCAACCAGTACCTGGAAAGAATCATCAGTATTTCACCGAACCATGTTGGCACAGTGAAAATTGTCAACAAGCTCTCGGGCACAATTTACAAAGTCCACGATAGCGTGTTCGGGTTGCAGGTCGTCTTTTCCGGTCTCGGCCCGGCTCCAACTGAGAGTCAGAACGGAGAAAATGATCCGATACTGACTGCAAGAGACTTCAACTTTACCGGTTATACCCAGAAAGACGTCGGCGGCGGAGGAAAGGAACTGGCTCTTAATTTCAGTTTCAATTGGGCAGACGCAGCGTTTCGCCTCCGCGTGATGTATGAAGTTTACCCGGGGGAATTTTCGTTCAGGAAGTGGCTGCAGGTATCGGATTCCTCCTGGGGCATCCAATTCCTGGATCGGGTCTATGTTGAATCGATGTCGATCAATCCCTCGGATTTCTCTCACGGTCAGTTCGGACAGCCGGTGTTCGACAGGGATATTTTCATGGGAGTGGAATACCCGACGGCAGAAAATGTAATCAGCGGGAACCATGTCATGATCGGGTATGTCGTGGGGCAGGATATTACTCGCAAACCGTACGTGACCCACAAAGCAATCCTGGGTTCTTCGCCATCGAGTGTGAAATTAGAACAGACCTTCATGTCTTATGTCAAGACAATTGAGATCGTTCCCCCTCATCCATATTTGCTGTACAACTCGTGGTACGATCTGCGAAACCCTGCCATCGCGGATGGCGATTCCGGTATCATGAACGAGCAGAACACATTGCAGGCAATCGAATCATTCAAGACGCATCTCTTTGACAAGTATGACATTCATCTCAACGGATTCGTTCTCGATGACGGTTGGGACAACTACAATAGAGTTTGGGAAATCGACTCGACGAGATTTCCACACGGGTTCTCCCCGCTCGTGGAGGCGCTGAACGGGATGGATACAAGGTTGGGCCTCTGGGCATCGCCATTTGGCGGCTACTCCAACAGAGACTTGCGCGTCAAATGGGCGGCGGAACATGGTTATGAAACCACAGGAGATTACCTGGATCTCGCCGGCCCTAAGTACAAGGCATACTTTCAGAAAATGATGGATGAGTATGCAAAGGTGTACCATATCGGCTACTTCAAATGGGATGGGCTTTTGCTTGCAAGCAATTCTCCGGGAAACGGACACCTTCCTGGAATTTACTCTCGCGAAGAAGAACTGAAGGACTACATCGACATAATGAAATCTGTCAGGAAGGTCAATCCCGATATTTTTCTGAACATTACAAGTGGAACCTGGTTGTCGCCGTGGTGGCTGAGATATGCCAACTGCATTTGGATGCAGGGAGAAGATTACGGTTACCAGGAGAGCGTTCCATCAATTAACGACAGGGACAAAGCGATACTCTACAAAGACGCAGTCCTGTGGGATAATTTCAGAAAGTCTCACCTTTTGTTCCCTGTTTCAGGTCTGATGACTCACGGAATTATTCGCGGTCGGTACAATCTACTTGGTGGAGTCAACGAATCGCTTGCATCATTCAGCGACGAAGCCATGATGTACTTCGGAAGAGGAGTGATGATGTGGGAGCTGTATGTCACCCCTGACCTTCTTTCGAATGGAGAATGGAACGCCATTGCTTCCGGCATAAAATGGGCGAAGGCAAACCAGAACGTCCTGGATAATACAAGGATGGTGCTGGGCGATCCGAATAAGAGACATGTGTACGGATACATCCATCTGACGAAGGAAAAGGGAATTCTCCTCCTAAGGAATCCATATATCACAGACCAAAATGTGGATCTCAAACTAACACCTAACCTTGGAGATATCGACCCTAAGAAAGAGTATTACGTCAAAGTGATCTATCCTTACAATTATATCTTTCCGAAACCGATCAAGGTAAACCAGGTCTTGTCGTTCAACCTTGACGGATATGAGGTGCTTACTGCCGAATTGATTCCAGTGGATAATATTGACAAGAGCCTTCCTGTCGGGATTAGATACGCAACGACAGGCGGAAATCTCACGGTTTACGATGAACCCGGTCGGAAACAGATGATAAGACTCATAAACGGTAAGGAACTGGGAATTGTGAAATTTGGCACTGCCGCCAAAGAAGTCGAAGCCAAGGTCCAATCTCAAACGGCCACTTCCGGATCCGGCTATGATGGTCATTTCAGAATAGCAGTGCCTGAAGATAACAAAGATTCAAAGTTCGCTTTTCTACTTCAGACAAAAGAAAAGTTGCAGGGAAGATCGGAACCGGAGTTTTCGGTAGAGGTCAATGGTATCGATACGAAGACAGACGTGGTCCGTGGAGACGGTACGTGGTTCTGGGTACTGGCAGACCTTGATCGCGGACAGAATTCTATTGACTGTTCCATCAAGTTCAAAAAGAATGACGGGGCAAATATTAGTTTTTGGGTGACAGGCGAGCAGGAGCTAGTCGGACGTTTATTCAAGGATGAGGGAATTCGAAGCGATGAAGTCCTTCCGGCAAAACCGTGCCCGGCGTCTGTCCAAAAGCGAATTATCCCGGTCTCGCAATATACAATTAGATAACGCCTGGGAGACAGTAGTGTATTTCGATTGGATAACATGGGGCATCTGGCTCACTGGATTCTTCATACTAGTAGTCTGGATATGGATCCCGGTTAAAGAGATCAAGACACTCGTAAAGAAGAAACATAAGGAAATGATGGACTTGCAGAATCAGGCACGAGGCAAGAAGTGAATCTTACCGACTATATAATAGTCTTAATTTTTCTGATTATCATGTTCGGGGTCGGCTCCATTTTCTACAGGTGGATTGGAAGTGCGGACGACTTCTATGTCGCCGGGAGGAACCTGACTCCGTTTGTCCTCGCTGCTGTAATTGCCGCAACAAACATAAATCTGTATGGGATGATTGGTCAATCTGGCGTCGCATACAAGCACGGGATTTCCATAGTATGGCAAGCCTGGACGGGAAATATGGCTTTGATTTTCTCCGGTCTTTTCGTCATACCGATTTATAGACGATTGCGGATAAGAACGATCCCTGAATTCCTCGAGATGCGCTACACTAAAGGGGTGAGGACGCTCGTTGCCATCATCTGGGTGACAAGGCTGACATTCTGGCTCGGTGTAATACTATACGCTGCCGTAACGGCGGCAAAGATCGTGACCGGGATGAATTCGTTTACCGGTCTGGCTCTGGTTCTGTCTGTCGTGGTCATCGTTTATACGATGCTTGGGGGTATGTGGTCGGTGACATTCACCGATGTGCTGCAATTCATTCTTATGTTGGGCGGTGCCCTCATTTTGCTCCCGCTTGCGATGAGTTTTGTCGGGTGGTGGCCGGGTCTGGTAGCAAAATTGCCGCCAGGCTCGCTGAATCTTGTGCCACAGACGGGAGACTACAGCTGGAAATTCATACTGGCTATTTTTCTTTTAGGAATAGAGTGGGCAAGCACAGATCAAGGCTTGCTGCAGCGGGCATTCGGGGCTGAGAACACACGTACCGTCGCTAAGGGACTCGTGCTTGCAGGTCTTGTTACAACACCGTTTGCATTGCTGTGGATACTACCTGGTTTGGCAGGAAGAATTGTCTTTCCTGCGCTTGGTAATGCCGACGCGGCCGTTCCTATGATGCTTGCACACTTCATCCCTCACATAATACTAGGCATCATCGTGGTAGGCATGTTGTCTTCACAGCTCTCTGCAACGTCCGGAAACTTGAACGGAATTGCGACTGTGTTCGCAAGCGACATTTACGAAAATGTTCTTAATCGCAACGCGACTCAGAAGGATGTCATACTGGTTGCCAGAATTATCACGGTTATTGCCGGTGTCGGGATGATTTTGTTCGCTTATTGGGTACCAGTACTTGGTGGTGCTGTGAATGCCTATCTGACT
>JAKASW010000126.1 GCA_021818875.1 Bacteroidota bacterium | reverse complement strand
ATCGACTACGACAAGCAGGCCGATTTCCTCTTTAAGCTCGCTGATGAGGCGGTTGTCAAATTCAAATCCTACCTTGACGACGACAAGCTGATCAACGTGGTTCAATATCACAAGAAAGAAATCGGCGACTACATTTATGCACAGATGATGGAACATTTCTACATCGAGCCGACTCCATTTGAGACCCCTGTTGTAATGCCATTCACCCGCATCGAGGAACACAATTACATGAAGTATTCAAAGGATGACATCTATCAATACACAGAGACCATAACTCCGACAAGCGCGATACCTACGAAAGTCTTTGGCGGATTCTCAAAGGCGTGCCACCATCTTTACAAATTCGATTCGAAGACAGAGAAAGATTTCGCCACGATTCTTGAAAAAGACAACGATGTTCTCAAATGGCTGAGACCAGCTCCGAATCAATTCCGCATTTATTGGGACCACAGCAATCGACAGTACCATCCCGATTTTGTTGTGGAAACGGGCGATGCAATCTTCATGGTTGAGACAAAGAAGGAAGGCGACATCGAATCGAAAGAAGTCCAGGACAAAACCGAGGCCGCCCTTGTGTACTGCAATCATGCCACTGATTACACCTCAAAGCACGGTGGCAAGCCATGGAAGTACGTCCTGATTCCGCACGGTGCTGTGCAGCTGAACATGAGCTTCGGATATTTGATGAAAACGTATGAAGTTAAGTGAGGCAGTCCCAGGTAAATGAATTCACGTTCAAAACATACGAGGAGGACGCAGATGGCAATAGAACATACTGTGGTCATAACATCCTCCGTGATTATGTCGAGGGCCACGATATTCTCCCTGGTCAGGGCCAATTTAATTCCCCAACATCTCATTGATGGTTAGTCGTAGACTCCGTTGGAATCCACGTTCCCTGACTCGGGGAATTCGAGGGCGCAATAATCTTCTCCATTAATTCGTGTCTCACCAATGCCGCTCACTTAACGCTTGGCAGGGATAATGCGGCATCCGACTGAAGGAGGGACGTTCTATGAGCGCAGCCGAAAAGTGTAACCACTGCCAAAGGCATCACTTCGTGACAAGTCACCAACCTGTACCAAACATTTTTCTTTGAGCCTTTGAGTCTTTGTGGTTTCCAGAGGGGTTCTCGGCCTGGCCTCTATTCTTCTCGTCCTGTAAGTCCCGATTAATCTGAGGCGGAGCCTCTCGGCCCCGCCTCTGCGTTGCTCAGAGCGTAGGTGTCACTGCGGTTACCACTGTTCCCGAATACTCCATGGGAGTATCTGCAGGGCCTAGCGTCAGCAGCGTCAACAGGATCTTCCTCTCGGAGTAGCTCTGAAAGCTCGCCACATCTTGACCTGACAACGCGATGTTGAAAGTGATCGCGGTGTCAAGACTGAGCGGCTTGGTCTCCGAGATGCCCGGCACGAACTGGAACTCCGGGAACGTCTGGTTAGCCGGTCCCGTCAGGCTAAGGACGTAGGCAAGCTTCGCGTTCGGCTCCTTTGTAACGTCGATCCCCGATGCACTGCCGACCGCTGCGAGTGCAACGGCTATCGTGTTGCCTGAGATAGAGGCAGTATTGCACACGATACCAAAACCGCGCTGCGGGGTTATGGTCGTGAGGTCCGATACCGAGCCTGGGTTGACGATGAGTATGTTCTTCTGAACCACAAAATTGAAAGTCGTCATCGCGTCCGGTGTCAGAGGTACCCAGAATGCAGCAAGCTCCGGCAAGGAGTAGATTGCCTGTGCCAGTTTCGACGAGAACGCGAACCGCGACCGCCTGTCGATTGATGCCTGATCCCCGGGCGGAGTGTAGCGAGCCGGACGCGTTCCGATGACGTTCTTGCCTTTCCTCTGGCGGAATACCGTGTCGCCGAGTCTTCCGCTGACTCTGCCTAATACGGCTTTTGTTAGCTGTGCCATTTTGGTTGCTCCTTTCCGTTTGGTTTTGAATGGCATATACTATAATATCCTCTCCTCTTAGGAGAGGACTTAGGTGAGGTCGCTAGTTACCTCCCCTCTTAAGAGCGAAGTCAGCAGGGTATGTGAGTCGTGCGCATTACCCCTTCACTTCCTCTATTCAATTTCATGCGTCGTGTTGAAACCTACCCTCGCGACGACCGGGAATGAATCGGGAGTGAATCGGGAATGAACCGGCTGATTATTCTACCTTCTTCTTCCGTTCATGTACTGCACGGTTCAGTTTCTATCCGTACCGACTTCCTGTCTCTGAATGATATTGTTCATCAGCCGGATGATTTTGCCGCTGTGGAAAAAAGTTCCTGGCCTGACGGCAAAATGGCCTTTCCCATGAACATTACAAAGTAGAGGAGGCAGAATATGAACCACACTAAACTTTACATGCGGAAAACCTCAGGGAGGGGAAATGGTCCAATCCGACGATTGTTTTAAGAAGGCTGAAGTTACTGCTTTCGTGAATGACAGGATGAGGTTTCGGAAGCTTGTGGCAATAATCAACCGCGAGATCCGCGTGAGGCTGTTTGAAAAAAGAGAAAGAGGAGTTGCGGCAGACGACATACTCTATCAATATTTGGGAGACGTTCTTTGTAATCCCGCCGTGTGGGACACTGAGAAATCTCCGGTTTTAGAAGATTGGCTTTTAACCCGGTTCAGGAACGGCAGACACAATTTCGTTCGCAAGAAAAACAAGCACCTGTCCCTCGAACGCGAGACATCGGAAAACGGTTTCGATCCTGCTGGTGATTGTGACCATGTTAGAGACTTTGAGAACTCAGACCTTATCAGGAATGTGCAGGCCGAGCTAGAGCGCTCCGATGATTACGAAGCCTTGATGGTGTTCCAGGGTATCGTCGATGAGAAAACTAATAAAGAAATTGCCGAATACTTGAGCTCTGATCTCGCCTCCGTTGAAAATGCAAAGAAGAGATATAGACGCATTGCCGATAAGGCCTTGCGAGATGCACGCCGGTTCGATTGATATGCCGGCAGTCTGACGCCGTTCAACAAAATGCTGGGTAAGTTTATGTTGCCACAGAGGAAACCTGACGCTCCGCAATCTCTCCGGTTTGTCAAATCAAGTCATCCTGTTGCCGATCATCTTGTTTAACCATGAAACTGATTATTAACATTCTATTTACTAATACTATATTAAGCCCTTTTCAGGGCCGGAAAACTAAAAGGGAGGTACAACGTGGATCGAGAAGCTTTCATGGATTTCTACTGCGACTTTAGCGATGAAGACCCGCGGTATATTCATGAGTATCTCGTCGAAGAAGGCATTGACATTGAGGGACTTCAGGCAAGGTTGCTGGCGCTCGTCGCTAAACATGAGGCAGAGAGAAAATTGTCGGACGGAAGGGAATTCAAACTGGTATATGAGGAGAAAAAGGAAAGAGTATCGTTGATTGGAAAAGGGGATTTTCAAGACAGCAAACTGCCGGGGGCCGCGGTTGCTTACAGGAAACTGAATGGCGAAGCGGGGGAGGACGAGAAGGAATCGGCGAACGACTTAGAGAAACTCAGGCTCATCAAGGAGGCGAAGGAGGCTTCAAAGAAAGAGAAGAAGAATGAATGAACTAAAGATTGGACACAGAGTCTCACAAAGTAGACACAGAGTTTTACAGAGGAAAATATCACCGGATGAACTCAGCGGAACTCTGTGGTGTACTGCGTGTAACTCTGCGAACTTTCCTTCCGGCGGTGTGCCATGACAGCACTTGCCGAATCGAAAGCCCGTGAGCTGCACCGAACATATTGCATAACCGGCCCGGAAGACCTGGCCGACCTCGAAGCCATCGCCAATGCCGAATGCATTATCATCGAAGAAGCGTACCTCGCAAACTGCCAGGGAAAAATCAGGTACGAACAAGACTACGGCCTCATCAAAATCAGCAGCGCCGTCCGCGAGCCCGGTGCCAGAAGGTTTGTCATCGCACACGAGATGGGACACTTCTTCTCCGAAAGGTCCAGGCTAAACAAGTGTTCGTCCCAGTACCTTACACCTGTGAGATCAAATCCTCAGAACGAGAACAATGCCAACGCGTTCGCGGTGGAATTTCTCATGAGAAGAGAATGGTACGAAGCATTCATCAAAGATAAGGACCCCGGGATTGATACCATACGGGAGGCTGCAGAGTACTTCGCCGTCTCGCTTAGCGCAGCCGCAATACGTTATGCCCAGGCAGGTAATTTCCCGATCGCCGCGATAATGGCTCATAGAGGCAGAGTATACTGGTCTGCCATCAGCGACTCCTTCCCGTATCAATTCATCGGGAAGAGCTGCCAGGTCAACGACAGCTCGGAAGCATACGCTTTCTTCAGGGGCGAGGAAGTAGACACATCTCCGCACACCGTTCTTGCGGACTCATGGTTTCTCAACGACCGCAATTATAAGCGGAATCATTTCCTTACAGAGCAGTGCCTGCCAATGCCGAATTACAAATCTATTCTGACCGTGCTATGGGAGGAGTCGATCAAATAAGCGACAAAAATGGCTGGGCACTTACCTGGAACCTCGGAGAAACACAACTCAACTACTGAGGCTTTTATCCCCTTTCTCTTCTGACCGTTGAGTTTTATTACAGATGCGCTGAAAGTCGCCGCTCCCATTTGACTCCCGCATCAGATTCGGTTTGAGCAAAAGCCGGGCCTGCATCAAATGCCGCGCTCAAGGAACTTACGGCGAGCCAGGCATGTTCGGATAATGTGCCTTTCACAGTTGACTTCATGGCTTGGAGCAGAGCGTGCGCTGGAAAAATCAATCTGAAAATCTAATCACCACCTCTTCAGGGAGCAATAAATAAGTGCCCCCGACCGACATCGCCGGTTCTAGAGTCCAAAGGCTCGAAGAGGAAAACGAACGGCTTCGCCGCGCAGTCGATGAGTTGTCGATCCTAAACGAGCTGGCTACCGCAATCGGTGCCCTCAATAATTCTGAAGAGGTCATCCGAAAAATCATAAATCGCTCACTGCGGGCAGCCAATGCTGAACAGGGCTTGATTACTTTGGTAGACGATCAGCCCAACCAACCGATGAAAACCCTCGTGAGAACGATGGTCAGTTCCTCGGACCACGGGCAATTCCATTTCAATCAGGCTCTTCTGGGCTGGATGATTCTAAATAAAAAACCGCTGATGGTAAACGACCCCGCAAACGACGACAGGTTCCGCGGTGTGCCGTGGGATGAATCCGTGCATTCTGTCCTTTGTGTTCCGATGCTTGTCCGTTCAAGCCTTAAAGGGGTTCTTTCCGTATACAACAAAAAGAGCGGAACGGGATTCACGCAGGGCGATCAGCGATTGCTATCCATCATCGCCGCGCAGTCGGCACAAGTGGTCGAGAATGCGAGACTGTATGAGGAAGAACGTTCATTGATCAAAATGCAGGAGGAACTGAAACTTGCCTCCCAAATCCAGGCCGATTTGCTGCCGAAAGCCCCTCCTAAAATCAGCGGCTACGAAATTGCAGGCGCCACATTTCCTGCCAGGGTGATTGGCGGTGACTATTTTGATTTCATTCAGCTTGATGAAACCAAAGTTGCGATCTGCCTCGGAGACGTTTCGGGTAAGGGTCTTACTGCAGCTCTTTTGATGGCGAACTTGCAGGCATCCCTCCGTGGACAGACCTATCTGGGAAATACCGTAAAGGATTGCGTCAGTAAAGTGAACCAACAGTTGTACCAGAGTACCAGCCCGGAGAAATTTGCGACGCTCTTTTACGGGATTTTGGATACGAGTGAACAGTCTCTGGTATTCTGCAACGCCGGACATGAGCCGCCGATCCTGATCAGAGCTGGAGGTGAGCTTGTCCGTCTCAACGATGGTGGTACAGTAGTGGGAATAACTGATACTGCGGAGTTTCGGGATGCAGGTGTACCCTTCCATCCGGGCGATATTCTGGTTTCCTTTTCTGATGGGGTTACTGAGGCGATGAATCGTGACAGAGAACAATTTGGTGAAGATAGATTAATTGAGCTCATAAGGAAGAACGGTTGCTTAACCGCAAGCCGGGTTATCGAGGAGATAGTCGGTGCTGTAAGAGCTCACGCCGGCGAAGCACCACAACACGATGACATCACCGCATTAGTAGTAAGAAGGTTGGCAGACTGAAAGGATCTCAATTCTCGGCGGTCATGCCGAAGAGAATTTTTCTTTTCAAGATTTACATCTAATCCATAGAATTAACTGAAAGGAGTTAGAAGCTTATGGCGTTGAAATTATCCAAACTAGCTGATGGCGAGATTGCAGTTCTCGAACCAAGGGGAGAACTGATTGGGGGCGATGAGACCGACGAACTTCGAAGTGAGGTGACAAACCTCTTTGGCGGGGGAAACAGGAAACTAATCATCGACCTGGGCAAAACCATATACCTGAACAGCACTGCCATCGGTGTTCTGATTTGGGCTCATACCCATTATTCAAAGAATGGTGGCGAAGTGAAGCTCGCAAACTTGAACAAGAGCATCAAGAACATCTTTGTGATCACGAAGCTGACAATGGTCTTCGACGTCCGCGACTCGCAGATCGATGCCGTCGCGAGCTTCGCCGGTGAGAAAAAGCAGCTTGTGAATAAATAGAAAGCTTTGGGCAGGTACAATTTCGTATTCAGCCTGGAAGTCTATTGACAGAGGAGGAGACGGGTCATGACAGGAAAAAGCATCTCTCACTATAACATTCATAATAAGATAGGCGAAGGAGTGCCTGTCCGCCGTAGCCCTATCGAGTGCGGGAGGGAGGTGAGATGATCAACGAAACTATTTCACACTACAGAATCATGGAGAAGCTTGGCGAAGGCGGAATGGGAGTCGTTTACAAGGCTGAAGACTTGAAGCTTAAAAGAGAAGTCGCCATCAAATTCCTTCCTCACCACATCGCTTCAAGCCAGGAAGAGCGAAGCAGGTTTGAAGTGGAGGCACAGGCAGCGGCAGCGCTCAACCATCCTAACATCGCCACGATCTATTCCATTGAGGAGGACAAAGAAGAGGTCTTTATAGTTATGGAGTATATCGACGGCCCGGAACTTGGAGAAAAGATCAGGCACGGTCCCCTGAGCGTCGAGGAGTCTTCCAGGATCGTTACCCAGATAGCAAGTGGATTGCAGGCGGCGCATCAAAAGGGAATAGTACACCGCGACATAAAAAGCGGGAATATTATGCTGACAAAAGCCGGCCAGGTCAGGATCATGGATTTCGGACTTGCCAAAGTGAAGTGGAGCATCCTTGTTACAAGAGAAGGAACGACCGTCGGCACAGCGGCATATATGTCTCCGGAACAGGCGCGCGGTGATAAAGCGGATCATCGCTCGGACCTCTGGTCGATGGGAGTAATATTCTATGAGATGCTGGCAGGCAGGCTTCCGTTCAAAGGAGATTTTGAGCAGGCGATAGTGTACTCAATAATGAACCAGGAGATCGAACCGATCACTGGTTTCAGAGAAGATGTCCCGCGGGAAATAGACGATATCATGGCAAAGCTGCTTTCGAAGGAAGCCACCGAAAGATATCAGAATGCCGGCGATTTCTTGTCCGACTTACAGAGGCTTAAATCCTCCGGGACTTCGCAGGAAGAGAAAGAAGAGGAAGAGAAAAGAGTAGCTGTATTGCCGTTCGAAAATATCAGTCCGGATAACGAGACGGATTACTTCGCCGAGGGACTTGCTGAAGAACTGATTATCAACCTGTCCAGGATCAGAAATGTGAGCGTCGTTGCAAGAACTAATTCCATGCTATATAAGGACACCAAGAAGGACATAAGGACAATAGGGCGCGAGCTGCGGGCACGCTACGTCATGGAAGGAAGCGTACGGAGATTCAAAGATGACCTTCGCATTTCAGTGCAGCTTATCGACGTCGATACCGGCACCCAGCTTTGGGGAGAAACTTATAAGGGCAAATTAGCCGATGTCTTTGACATACAGGAGAAAGTGTCTAAGGAGATCGTGGACGCACTCAGAGTGAAGCTATCCCCGACAGAAAAAGTTGTTCTCGAAAAAAGATCAACCGTGGACGCGGATGCATTCGATCTTTATTTGCGAGGCCGCGATTTCTTATATCGAATGTCCAAGAACAATCTGCAGTTTGCGATTCAGTTATTCCAGAAGGCCACAGAGCTCGACACTCGTTACGCCTCTGCGTACGCAGGACTAGGAGAATCGTACGCCCATTTCTACCAGTTTTTCGACAGGAATGTCCAGTGGCTCGATAAAGCCATTGAGTCGGGGCTGAAGGCGCTTATGTACGATTCCTCCCTATCGGAAGCCTACGCAGCACTTGCTCTCGCCTATTACAACAAGAAGTCGCTCGACGAGGCAAACGCGGCCGGTCAAAAGGCCATCGAGCTGGATCCTAACAGCTTCGTCGGACATTGGATACTGGGCAGGATCTACCACAGCACCGACCGGGATCGAGAGGCAATTGAACTATTTAATAAAGTGATCGCGCTGAACCCTGATTTCTATTCGGCTTATGCAGATCTTCGCATGTGCTATGAACGTATAGGCGACAACGAGCAATCGAGGGCGACTCTGGGCCGAAGTATCGAAATGGCACGGCGGTATCTTTCCCAGCATCCTGACGATGCACGCGCGCGAATTTTCCATGCCATAGAGCTTGCAGAAATCGGAAAGGTTGAAGAGGCCAAAACTCAGGGGAAAATAGCTCTTGAGCTGAGTCCAAACGACACGCTAATGCTTTATAACTCTGCCTGCTTCTATGCACGTCTGGGAGAACCGAAGACGGCGATTGATTGTCTCAGAAAAGCTGTAGTTGGAGGATA
Organism: Bacteroidota bacterium; assembly: GCA_021818875.1. Taxonomy (GTDB): domain Bacteria; phylum Bacteroidota; class Ignavibacteria; order Kryptoniales; family JAKASW01; genus JAKASW01. The sequence continues at coordinate 2,630 of JAKASW010000126.1, read as the reverse complement.
TGGAATGTTTGAATGGATGAAACGGGACAGTGATCTCGACAGTCTCCGAAGCGATCCTGAGTTCATCGAACTGCTCAAGGACAAGTGAAGAAGGGATCCCCTCGTCTCAATTGAGGACAACCAGCTGATAAGTAGTAATCTTGTTCAATACGAAATCATACAGAAACTTGGCGGACCTGTCCGCCGAAACCACTCAACCCACCAGCGGACTGACACATGATAAGCGGAACCATCTTGCATTACGAGATATTGGAGAAATTGGGCGAAGGCGGGATGGGGGTAGTCTACATGGCTCAGGACCAAAAGCTCAAACGGAGTGTGGCCATAAAATTCCTCCCGCGTCACGTTTACGCCAGCCAGGAAGACCGGCACAGGTTTGAAGTTGAGGCGCAGGCCGCCGCAGCGCTCAATCATCCGAACATTGCCACTATCCATTCAATTGAAGAAGATGGAGACGATGTCTTCATCGTCATGGAGTACATTGACGGCCCCGAATTAAGTGAGAAATTGAAAAATGGGCCGCTGAATACGGAAGAGTCCTTCAGGATAATTGAACAAATAGCCATGGGGCTCCAGGCAGCGCACCAGAAAGGCATTGTCCACCGTGACATTAAAAGCAGCAACATCATGCTCACTAAATCCGGCCAGGTAAAAATCATGGATTTCGGTCTTGCGAAGGTTAAGTGGAGTGCGCTCGTAACGCGGGAAGGGACTACAGTCGGCACGACAGCGTATATGTCGCCCGAACAGGCGCGCGGAGAAAAAGTCGACCGCCGTTCGGATTTGTGGTCGATGGGAGTAATTCTTTACGAGATGTTGACCGGCAGACTACCGTTCAGGGGAGATTTCGAACAGGCGATTTTGTACTCAATAATGAATCAGGATATTGATCCTGTTTCCGAAAGCAGACGCGACTTGCCGGCAGAAATCGATGACTTAATGAAAAAGCTGTTGTCGAAGGATCCTGATGAGAGATACCAGGATGCCGGCGCGTTCGTCTCGGCTCTAAGATCCTTAACGGAGCAGGGTCCGCCGGTTCGAAAAGACGACGACGCCAAAAGAATTGCGGTACTCCCGTTCGAAAATATAAGTCCCGATAAAGAGACCGATTACTTTGCAGACGGGCTTGCTGAAGAGCTCATCATAAACTTGTCCAAGATAAAAGAAGTCAGCGTCGTCGCGAAAACAAATTCCATGCAATACAAAGGGACTAAGAAGGACGCAAGGACAATAGGCAAGGAACTTGGAGCTCGATATATACTTGAAGGGAGCGTCAGAAAGTTCAAGGATGATCTGAGGATCTCTGCACAACTTATCGATGTCCAGATCAGCTCACACCTCTGGGGTGAGACATATAAAGGGAAGCTCGCCGACATCTTCGATATTCAGGAGAAGGTTTCAAAAGAGATTGCGGATGCTTTGATGGTGAAGCTTTCGCCGATAGAGAAGGTGGAACTTACGAAGCGTCCGACTCTGAATGCGGAGGCTTTCGATTGCTATCTGAGGGGCAGGAATTTTATGTCCAATAGGAATAAGAACAACCTCGACTTCGCGATTCTACTCTTTCAGAAGGCAGTTGAGCTCGATTCGCGATTTGCATCAGCTTATGCAGGCCTGGGAGAAGCATACGGCACAATGTATCGTGATTTCGACAGAAAGGAGAGTTGGCTGGACAAGGCCATGGAAGCAAGTCTAAAGGCTTTAATGTACGACCCGACGCTTTCTGAAGCCTACGCTTCTCTGGGGTTGGCTTACTTCGGGAAATCCGAGTTAGATGAGGCACTGACTTCCAGCAAAAAAGCCATTGAGTTTGATTCAAACAACTATAACGCATACTGGATCCTCTCAAGGATCTATCATACAACTGACCGTGACAAAGAGGCACTAACAGCACTTGAGAAAGCGGTATCTATTAATCCGAACTTTTTCACCGCTTATGATGATCTCGAAATGTACTATGAGCGAACAGGCGATATACAGAATTACAGGAGGGTTCTGGACACCGTTGCAACCGTGGTCCCGAATTATTTGGCACAACATCCCGAAGATACATACAGAAGGATGGCACATGCGGTCACATTAGCAAAGCTTGGTCGAATTGAAGAGGCAAAGCTGGAGGGCGACAACGCTCTGGAACTTAGCTTCAACGACCCGATAATGATGTACTATGGTGCCTGCCTCTATGCCCGCCTGAATGAAAAACGACACGCAGTTGAGTTGCTAAGCCGGGCAATCCGGAACGGGTATGAAAACTTCGAATGGATCAAGCGAGATCCGGACTTCGAGAACATCCGCGATGAACCCGAATATGTCAATCTGATGAGAAGCAGATGATGGAGTTTGGTTTAGAAGAGTTCATCAACCGGGCAGACGGCTTGCTTCAGATAAGGAAGTGCGAGTTGCTTCCCGGAGACGAGGTGGTTCTGAGGACGAAGAATTCGCTCTACTCTATAGAGGTAGAGAGTGATGATTCATATAAAGTCTCGGGGGGGTGGTTCGATAAAATGGCATTGTCGCCATACAAGACTACGATTAACGGCTGTACTTGGGGCGGAAGCGGTATCAAAACGGACATAGTTGCTGCCCGTGGCCTATTTCTGGAGTTTGGTAACCGACTTCTTACGAGCCGG
>JAKASW010000125.1 GCA_021818875.1 Bacteroidota bacterium | reverse complement strand
AGTAAAAATACCTCCGGACGGTCAAGCCCGTTCCGCCATTGACAACACCTTCCAGCATGTTTGTCATTATGTACGCGGTCTGCTTGCTTAAGACTTCGGTGGCCTCAACATGACTCTGATAGATGACATTGCCGTTCTTGTCGACGATCTTGAGAATCGTGATCGGCTTTGTAAGTACTCCCTGATCGGCGAATATTCCGTACGCGGAAGTCATCTGGAGAGGAATGACGGAGGCCGCTCCGATTGCTATGGAGGGATATGGTGGGATGTACGTAGTTATGCCCATTCTATGGGCATACTGAATAACCTGGCTCACGGGCGCAATCGCATCCGTGCCATAGACCATGCGGATTGCTATGATATTGATCGAATACTTGAGCCCATCACGCAAAGTAGTCTCGCCGCCGAAAGCGCCGTCTGCATTCTGAGGTCTCCATGTCGTCCCGTCGGGGTTGATTATGGTTACCGGCTGATTGAGAATTTTGTAAGACGGTGGATAGCCGTTATCTATCGCAACCGTATACACGAAAGGCTTGAAGGCTGAGCCAGGCTGGCGCGCAATCTGTGTGACATGGTTCAAACCGTAAGGGAACTGCCGGTAGTCGGACGAACCGACTAACGCCCTGATGTACCCCGTTGCAGGGTCAATGCACACGAAGCCAACTTGAATCCTCTCCTCGGCCTCTTTAACGGAATCGACAAATGCAACGCTCGAATGAAGTTTCTTATAAATTTCTCTCTTCGCTGCAGGATCTGTGGCATCGCGGTATTCCGGGCAAGCTCTTATAGAGTTGTCGACGGCGCTCCATAATGTCGACTGGTTTTCTCTCCAGCTCCATCTGGAATCGAATTTCTTCTGGTATTCACGAAGATGCTGGGCCGCTGCGCTGTCAGCATATGCCTGCATCCTCGCATCAAGGGTCGTGTAGACCGTCAGGCCGTCACGGTATATGTCGAATCCATATTTCTCGGCCATCTTCTCCAATTGCTGCCTGACCATTTCAACAAAGGCGGGAGCCAATCCGGAAGAAGGAGGCTGGTACTTGATATCCAATGGCGCTCTGAGCGCTGCTTCGTATTTGGCCTTTGAGAGGACATGGTTCTTCAGCATGTTTCTCAAAACAACATTCCGCACGAAAACCGCGCGCCGGGGATGATCTATCGGATCATAATAACCCGGGCCTCTCAGCATCCCTATCAGAAGTGCGGCTTGTGGAAGCGTAAGTTCCGATGCGGACTTATCGAAGAAGAGCTGCGCAGCCGACTCGATACCGTATGTACCTCTCCCAAAAAAGACATCATTCAGGTACATCGACAGTATTTCCTGTTTCGTGTATGCTCTTTCGATCTGTATCGCAGTTATCGCCTCACGGATTTTCCTGGTCAGCGTGATTGCCCGGTTAAGATAAAGAGTCCTTGCGACTTGCTGTGTAATTGTGCTTGCACCTTGCGCTGCACGCATGCGGACCAAATCAATGAGGGCCGCCTTGAGAATTCTGAACGGATCAATACCCCAGTCAGAATAGAAATACTTGTCCTCGGTTGATACCAATGCGTTCACGATGTAATGCGGAAGCTTGTCTATGTTGACCAGTGCCCTGTTCTTCAAATAGAACCTGTCGATTACCTGTCCATCGGCAGAGAGCACTCTTGTAGCAAGGTCCGGCTTGGGATTCTCGAGTTCTTCGAGAGAAGGCAGGCCTTTTATCACATATATAGAGTAGCCGACGAGTAGCACAACAAGTCCTGCGATCATGCTCAGTTTCAAAACCTGGCGATTTTTCCCCTGCGCCCTGCGCTTCCTTCTCGCTCTCTTTCTGTACTCGGGATCGTTAAAGTATCGCTCCATCTCTTCTTTAGAGTACCGCCACTTCATAATTCTTCTACCATCTAATTAACTGCTACTTTTCGGTTCATTCTCAAATTTCCACTTCAACAATCGCAATTCATGACCATCGAACACCGCGTAAGTAAAATGGCGCAGCCAGTCACCGAGATTTACGTAGACACCTTTTTCAAATTTCTGCAGCTTAGGCGAATGGTTGTGTCCCATGACGACGTACTCATAGCCATCTTCAATCTTTCCCCTGGCGTAATCCGTCATTCCGTCAGACTCGCCGTAATCCTTCGTTGAAGTGTACTCGCGGCTTTTTTTTGAGAATGCTCTGGCAAGCGGGAAACCGAGATCAGGATGTATCCACCTGATTGCCCATCTAACCAAACCATTCCTCAGAATCTTTTTCAACATCCTGTAGCCTGAGTCCTTCTCAGCAAGTCCGTCTCCGTGAATTACCAACATCTTCTTCCCATCAAATTTCTCCGAGAACCCATCCTGGTACACTTTCAAACCGAGCGAGTCCGAGAAGAACGTGCCGAGAAAGAAATCGTGGTTTCCTGCAACATAGTCTATGGTGACACCTTTTTCGATCATCTCCTTAAACTTTGCATACAACCAGAAATATTCCTTGGGAATCACCGAGTTGTATTCATACCAAAAATCAAAAAGATCTCCGACGATGATCAGCCGACTGCCGTTCGTCATCACTTCATTCAGGAATCTCAGGATCTCTGACCTTCTCGTCAACTCAAATTCTGCCGTAAGGGAAGGCGCACCGAGATGTATATCGGAGACGAAGTATGCAGGTTTCTCCAACGAGGCTTCTCAGGCAACTACTTCTTAATGTTGATGTCGACCGAAAGCGTATCGTTTCCCATACGGCACCATTTCCCAGCGTCAGAACAAAAAGTGTAGCCAAGCGAGAATGTGATCTTGTGAAGGCCGGGGCTCAGTCTTCCGGCCGTGCAATCGATATCGACAGGTTTGGACGGATCGAGATAATCGCTGGAGGCATGAACCTTCACGATTCGAAATGTCACGCCATCGACTTCCGACTTGATTGTAAGCGGAGGCTGGGCGTTTACATGAATCCCTTCCACGGGCATGAATCTGATTCTGAATTGGTGGGACTGACCTTCCTTCATCTCAAATTTGGAAGGGTTGACTTCCAGCCCGACGTATTTCCCTGTACCGATTCCGAGGCTTATCATCATTAATGCCAACAAAGAAAACCGCAATAACATTCTTCTCAAGTCTCCGCTGCTCGTTCTTGCCACTGGACTTTCACCTGTTGAAGCAATATAAGACCACCCACGAAAAATATCAGCACTGAAAGGACTGCGAACCGCTGGCTTCCGGTAAAACTGGAAATAGCACCGAACGTCAGCGGCCCCATGATGGCAGATGCATTTCCTGCAATCCCGTCATAGAAACCGAAGAACTCTGCGGAGTGCTCCACCGGTACGAGTAGCGCCATGAGACTCCTGCTGGAAGATTGTGATGAGCCGATCGCGATGCCGGCAAATAGCCCTACAATATAGAACTCAGTTTTGGTCTCGATAAAAAACGCGGAAATGATCACGCCAATCCAGATGATCAATGTTATGTCGATGCTCTTCTTCGGGCCCCAGTGATCGGTTAATATTCCAAAGATAACCGAACCGAGTATCGCGGTGCTTTGCGCAACGATGAAAAACAGGATTACTTCTACCGGCGTAAACCCAAGCGTGCCTCTTGCATAAAGTGCAGAAAAGAAAATTACCGTGTTGACCCCATCTATATATAGAAAGAATGATAGAAGGAACCTCGCCAGGCTTTTATACTGTCCAAGTCGCTTGAACGTCCTTACGGCACGTCGAAATCCGAGTCTGAAATATGGAAGCCTTCTGTGGTACATCCCGGTATGATCCCGCAGCCGGAGGAATGTGGGTATCGCAAATATGGCAAAGAACGCCGCCGCGACAAGAAAGCTCAATCGAAAATTGTGGAGATTCGCGGGGCTGAATCCCCCCTTTATGAACGGGAAGGAAATCGCGAGTATGGAGAGCGCTCCGAGATAACCCATCCCAAAACCATAGCCTGAGGCGCGGCCGTACAAGTGTCTTGGTGCAATCTCAGGCAGAAATGCATCGTAGAAAGTATAGCCGCCCTGAAAGCCGACGTTTGCGGCGATGAACACAAGCATCCCCGGGAGTATCATCCCCTTCTGTATCCAGTAGAGCATACTCGTTCCGACCATACAAAGGAGTGAGAAGAAAAGAAGAAATCTTTTTCTCTTGTGGGAATAGTCGCTCGCTGCACCCAGCACCGGTGAAAGTAATGCAGCTATTATCATCGAGAGGCTATCGGCAAGTCCCCAATAGAAATCAGCGCGGCCTGTGCCCGCGGCGACTATCTCCCTGAAGTACAGTGCAAACCCGACAGTCTTCACCATGACGGAGAATGAAGTACGCGCGTAATCGAACAGGCTCCAGGAAAAAATCGTCAGACGAGAGTAATGCTCGTCCGTCATATACTCTTCTTGCTTGAGGTGTTGATCAACCCTCTGCCGGTCTTTTTGACCTTACCTTCCTTGCTCAGCTGCTTCAACGCGGCATCCAATATTCCGTTGACAAACTTTGGACTCTCCTCTGTGCTGTATCTTTTGGCCAATTCAATGACTTCGTTGATTGTCACTTTGGTTGGAATTTCTTCACAGTACAGAATTTCCGCTACGCCCATTCTCAGCAGTCCACGGTCTATCGGGTTGACTCTTGTAATGTCCCAGTGTTCCAGGTGGTGCTGTAGAATAGCATCAATCCCGTCCATGTTCCCGAGCGTATCCCGATAGAGCTTCTTGGCAAACTCAAGATGAGGACCGATTTCGATATCTTTGAAGATGTCCTGGCTTAAGAAGTCAGGTGGAGATTGTGAGATGTCGTATGCATAGAGTGCCTGTAGAACACGCTCTCTGGCGAGCCTTCGCTGCGATGTCATCTTGTTCTCCTATAATCCATTTTGTTGCATCCCACTGCCGCGAGAGCTATGACAACTATAGCTCACCTATTCTACAATTCCTTTTCTGAACACTACTGCCACAACAACAGTCATCATAACTCCGGCTCTTGTGTCTTAAGATTCCTAGTTCATTCTCCAAACAGAATATAAACTTGAAGCGCAGCTGACTCTCGAAAGCGATCTAACAGCTCACGGTAAGGGATAAGCTTATTCTTGCACGGTGCCGCGTAGGCGTCAACCCCCTGCCAGCGACACATGAACAAAGAGCGGGGAAGATGCCATGGGTCAGACACGATAGCAATGTTCTTCATCCTGAGCGAATCGACAAGGACTTTTCTAACGAATATTGCCTGCTCAATCGTGTTCTCCGATTTATCTTCTATGATGATGTCGGAATCAGGGACTCCATAGTGGTGGACATACCAGGCCTCCACCTTTGCCTGGGAAATTCCGAGGCCGGTTACCCCGCCGGTCACTGCAACCTTTCCAACCATCCCCGATTTGAACATGGCCAAAGCTTCCTTCAACCTTGTGAGCAACAGAAATCCAGGCTTGTGCGGCCCCAGAACGGTTGTGCCAAGAACGACCGCGATACCTGGGTCGCCCTTGCGGGTCATCTCTTTGGGTTTGGAGAATGTGAAGACAAACCCTGCCAACGTAAGCGCTGCGGCAATGACAACCACCGTTGCAACTATCTTTGCAAAGTAATTTCCTTTAAAGACGTTCACAACTATGCCTTCCGAGAATTGGAGTATCAGAGAGGAATACCCAAGCACACTTGCTTTAACATGGAAGGGGCCGGTGGATGGAATATAGTCAGAACAGATTAAGAAGAGGAGACTGGTTGAAAACAACACAACAAGTAATCCGATTGTCAGCTTTCTGCGCCGGTAAAACACAAGAACAAAAATTGCGAGTAAGAGCGCTGCCAACGGAACGTTATGGGAATTTATCAGGCCGCCGCTAAGTTTCTCAAACTCGACTCGTCGTGCGAATATTTTTAGCGCGGCGATTACATCGATTAGGAGGGCTGCGTATAAAAGAACTTTTGATTTCAACTTTGATTTGCCGTCTATTTCTTGCCTCTTCGGGGCGGCTGTAATTTAAGACAGCGAACCTGTATTTAAAAACGCGAATTGCGCCGCGAGCGGCGGGTACGCAACTCTGTCGAGTCGTAGACCCGTGGAGATCGTGGAGGGAATGTTACCCTGAGTGATTTAAACCGACAAAATCGAGAAAAATGAGCTACGGTTAATATCTTTGCGAAGTTTTCCAGGCAATCCTCAGCGGCCGTGTCCCATCATCCTCTGCCGCATCAGTATCCTGATCCTGTTTCGGATCTCACGGTCAAACCGCTGCTCGAAGACGATATACTTGGCTACTTCTGTCGGGGTAAGGATCTTTCCGAGAGATTGTATGAATTTCAGATGGATGCCCGCAAGCCTGCTGTCGAGTGCAACGACATTGGCAATCTGCCCTCTCATCTCGGGTTCGCTGCCACCGTGGTTCACCATGGAATCGAGTTTGCGCACGCTTTCCTGCCTCTCCGTAGTGGTGCGCCTCATCTCCTCGTTGTACTTATTGTAAAGCGGGAAAAACTCTTCCGATTTATCCGTCGGAAGGTTCATCTCCTTCGTCATCTGCCAGATTTTGATTTCTTCTAATTGGCGCCTGATTTCAGGATTAGTTCTAAAAATCATCGGCCCGCCGTGATTAGGAAATTGTTGCGGCCCACCCGGCGGTCCTTGCGCCTGCCGGGGACCATCAATCGGTTCGTTCACCTGGGCTAATATTACGGAGATCGGTCCCAGTATCACCAACAATACCAATAATATTCGTTTCATATTTTCTCTTATTGCTTTAGTTGGATAGACCCGTACCACTATAGATGTAATCCTCGAGTGTCGATGAAGAGTCGCCGACAGACGCCCACAATGACCTGACCACGGCCTCCTGCATGGAATCATCTACCGCATCCATCTCATCAATCACGTTCGCCTGGGAAGAAATTGTGTTGACATAGTTGACGTTCAACATCGGCAAAGCGACTGCCTGATCCGCCGGGAGGGTCGTTGCGAGAGCGGTGACGCTCGGCGACCGGGGTGAATGCCGCAGGGCAATCCTGTAGACGCCGATGCCTATGGCGATCAAAAGCACCGCCAGACCGGCAGCGAATGCAGGGGATCGCCATGGTCGTCGACGCGGCTCGGATACCTTCTCCATAATCGATGCCCGCAGCTCCTGCCAGAATGCATCGGGGTACACCTCGACTCCAGCCTGTCCGAGCAAGGAGATCGGATCTTTCATCTCTCCATATTCCGCCCTGCATTTTGCGCAATACTTCAGGTGGCTTTCGATATATTTTTTTAAGTTCGGCTCGATCTTGTCCAGAATAAAGTCTGGCAAGTTCACTCTTACATCATTACATAGCACTTTTCAGGTACTCCCCTATTTTCTTCATCGCGTGAAAATAGTTGGCTTTCATCGCACCCAGCGACCGGTGCATGACCTGTGCAATTTCTTCGTATGACAGTTCTTCATAAAACCTGAGCATAAAAACCTGCTTTTGTTGAACTGGAAGAGCGGCCACAGCCTGTGCAACCAGTCTCTTTAATTCCTCCCGGTCGGTTTCACGCTGCGGCTCGTTCGTCCCTGTCAACATGTTCGAAATCACCTCGTCAATCCTGACAACGGCTCTGACTTTTCTCTTTCTCAAATAGCCGATTGCAACGTTGGTCGCAATCCTGTAAATATATGTGTATAGATTCGCATCTCCACGAAACCTTTTAAGAGAATCGTGCAGCTTGATAAAGACTTCCTGGGTCGCGTCGGCAGCATCATCGTCATCATTCAACATCCTTTTTGCGACGAAGAAAACCCTCTTCTCATACCGGCTGACGATTTCGCCGAATGCCTTCTCGTCCCCCGCTCCTGCTTGCTGTACAAGCTCCTGGTCACCTACATTCTGCATTTAGCGGACTACTCTATTCGTCCTGCATCGAGCATTCGGTAAGAGAACAAGTCTTAGCAGGCACCCCGTTAATCATGGGTTCGTTGAAATCGCAAAGGCAATGGTTCTCATCATGTTAACCGGCATTCTTCGAATCTATGACGCAAGAACTAAGGCGTTGGTTTAAGCTTTTCAGCTCTCAATAACTACAACGGCAGTTACGTAATCGCCCGAATGAGATAGGGAAAGGAACACTTTCTTTTTGCCGATGGCTTCAGCAGTACCGCCGGCCAGGTGCAGATTGGGTTTTCCACTTTTTTCATTCACCACTTCGACCTCGAGCCATGAAAAATCGGCGTTCCACCCGGTTCCCGTTGCTTTACTGAAAGCTTCTTTTGCAGCGAACCTTGCGGCAAAATGTTGGTAGGGATTTGGTTTTTCATTGCAGTAGCTCATCTCAGCATCGGTGAAAAGACGGCTCGTGAAAAGCTCACCATACTCTTCGATACTCTTCTTTATCCTTGCGACGTCGATAATGTCGATGCCGATACCTTCAACCATTCCCGTTCTCCGATCGGATTATGCCTACGAGCTCCTGGATGTCGTTTGCATCGTAATCCCCGCCGGACACGGTTGTGTTGAATGTGTCACCGTACCTGGCAAAGACCGTCTTCATCCCGACTTTCTTCGCTCCGATGATATCCCGTTCGGCCCAGTCGCCGACCATCAACGCTTCATCCGGTTTGACCCCAAGTCTTTCAAGTGCAAGCTTGAACGGTGCCGGGTTCGGCTTCAACATTTTTGTGTCCTCGAACGTAACAACCACATCAAAAACGTGGTGCATATTCAAGTACGTCAGGCGCAGCCATGCTTCTCTTGCCGGCGCATCCGAGATGACCGCCAGCCTCATCCCCATTTTCAGAAGCTCATTGAGAGTCATGTAAACATGAGGATATGGGACAAGCGCCGCCTCTCTTGCACGCCGATACGCTACAACCCCTGCTGAAAGAATCTTATAATTGACTCTCTCAAAAATATCTGAGAGCAACGAATCGAAAACATATTGAAACTCAATTCCCTTCTCCTTGTAAATAGCATCTATTCGTCTCTTCGTCTCGTCATAGGACATGTCGAGACCCGCATCGATCATCGCATTGATAGCTGCGTCGATGGCTTCCGCTTTCATCTTCATAAAATCGACGAGTGTGTTATCGAGATCGAAAACTACAGCCTTAATCATTTCTTCAGATATTTTGCCAGCGCGTAAACAGCTGCGAAGTACGAAAACTTGCCGAAGCCGGTCACCGTCGCTTTGCAGACTTCCGATATTACGCTCTTTCTTCGGAACTCCTCCCTCGCAAACACCTGGGAGAGATGGACTTCCACAACCGGCTTTGCCACTGCCGCAACCGCGTCGCGCAGGCTGTAACTATAGTGGGACAGTGCACCAGCATTCAGAATCACGCCGTCGAAGCCTTCCCTGTCGACAGCCTGAATCTTGTCGATCAGACTTCCCTCGGAGTTCGTCTGAAAGAATTCAAAATTTATTCCCACAAATTCCTGCATCAAATCTGAATTGATTTCCGCGAGCGAGTTTTTGCCATAGATGCTCGGTTCCCGGGAACCGGTAAGATTCAGGTTAGGACCGTTCACTATCAGAAGTTTCATTCTTTGCCTCCGCTTGTTCGTCGATGTATTCACGCACTGCCGGCTTCACGAAAAGATTTTCGATGCCGACTTCGCAAAGGCTCCGTGCGAGCGTGGAGGCCCGGTGTTTCAAATCGAACCTCTTGTTTATTACGATGAGCTTATCTTCTTTAAGAATACAATACCCGCCGCTGAAGTCTCCTTTTTCATAGATTACCTTCAGGCCAAGCTGCGTGGCAACCTCCTCAAGCTCTGCTATCAGTGCCTCAGTCTTCAGCTTCGGCATCTTCCACCTTATTCTTTCTCAATCTTTTTTTCCCAATCGGTTGAATAATAAGTGCACCTATCCCCGCGTAATATGATAGGATGGCGATAACAGAGAGGCCCCCAAGTCCGCTCACCCGTTCGACAAATATTCTTCTCATCTCGTCACGAAGTGGACCAGGATCCGCACCGAGAAAAAGCTCCAATTGGAAATCGACATAAGACACGAAGAATTTCAGGTCGAGATAAGACATATAGATTTCCACCGGAATAAAAATAGCAAACAGGATTACCGCCATTAGAACGTTCGGATGTTCCTTCATTCTCATATTGCTCTTGAAAAGAAAGATTACAAACCCGATGAGTGCCAGGACATAGCCAAACACAATAAGAAGTGAGGTCCTGGCCAGAAGGTTGTAGATCTCTTTCTCGGCATCGAAAGGGATATCTCTTCTGAATTTCAGGGTTCCGAATTCGACGAGGTCGTTGCCGATAATAGCCCTCGATGCCGAGCCGCCGAGATAAAAGATTCCTCCGACAACCATGATGAAAAGTGCCACGCGCGCGCCCGTTGGCAACGGCTCACGTTCGACAAGGTTGAAGTCTATTATCGGCTCTTCGGCCCGGTCGCCCCGCGACACCTTCGTCATCAAAGTTTCTCCGGGGTTTCAACAAACTCTGCGGTGCATCTTGCGGGCAACAGGTCTCGCTCGAACGCCAGATCCAGGAAGAGCTGAATCGCTTCTTTTCCTTTCTTGCCGTAGTCGAGCGTCCAGTCATTCACATACATTCCCACAAACTTGTCGGCAAGATTGGTTTTCATCCCGCGAGCAAAACCCAGGGCGTACTGGAGCGCTTCATCCCGGTGTCCAAGGGAGTACGCTATGCTCTCGCGCAGATAGAATGCCACTCGTCTTTTCACGTCCGAAGGAAGATCCCGCCTGATTACATTTCCTCCGAGGGGAAGAGGCAGGGCGAACTTCTTCTTGAACCAATCGCCGAGATCAACAATGCAATGCAACCCGGATTTCTCATAAGTCAACTGGCCTTCGTGGATTATCAAACCGGCATCGTATTTTCGCGATAATACGTTGTCGATTATCTGATCGAAAGGGACCACCTCATACTCAAATGTGCCGGCAAAAATGCTGAGTGCAAGAAAAGCTGAAGTCCTCTTTCCCGGGATGGCAATCTTTAGATCATTTATCTCATCAATCTTGTGAGGCTTCGTGCTCACTAACATCGGGCCATATCCGTCGCCCATGCTTGCACCGCTCGCCAGCATCTGGTATTTGTCTGATATGTAAGGGTACGCGTGGATCGATATTGCACTGACTTCGTATTCACCTTTGAGTGCTTTTTGATTTAATGTTTCGATGTCGCTAAGTAAATTCTCAAATTCGATATCAGCCGTGTCGAATTTCTTATTGGCAAGCGCATAGAACATGAATGCATCGTCTGAATCTGGACTGTGTGCAACTCTAATCTTCAAGCTTATCATCCTCCGACCGCAGGCGACTTTATCCTGCGGGATGTTTCTTTTGCCGCATGTTTTTGAGATTCAACCGCGAATGCCGACGGGCATAACTCGTTTGTGACACAGATGTCGCATTTGGGATTTCTTGCAAGACAAACCTTTCTTCCATGTGAAATGAGAAGGTGGCACAGCATCGTCCAGTTCTTTTTCGGAAATACTGCGGCCAGATCGACCTCAATCTTCGTCGGGTCAGATTGTTTGCTGAAACCGAGTCGCTGCACGAGTCTGCTGACATGGGTGTCCACTGCAATCCCGGGAACGCCGAAAGCGTTGCCGAGGAGCACGTTTGCTGTTTTTCTACCGACGCCATCAAGCGTCAGGAGTTCTTCCATAGTACGCGGTACCTCGCCATCAAATCTCTCGATGAGCGAAGTGCTGCAGTTGATGATCGATTTGG
>JAKASW010000124.1 GCA_021818875.1 Bacteroidota bacterium | reverse complement strand
TCTTGCAAAGCATATTCAGAAAAACACGACGCGAAGCTTTGCGAGCTTTCAGGTTAAGTTGACAATTAACCGAATGAACAGAATCAATTCACAACACGGCAATTAATGGCTGGCGTTTTGGGAGTGTGATCACATTCTTCCGTAAGGCGCCGTATCGATGACGAGGCGTACCTTTTCCACAAGCTGGTCGAAGTCGAACGGCTTTTCTATTACTTCAACTATCCCTTTCAACCCGGCTCGTTCTTCGGAAGTTATGTACCCGGTCGAGATAAGCACACGAACGTCGGGGTTGACTACCGTCAAGTTCTCGAGTACCTCTTTTCCCGAAAGCTCAGGCATGTTCAAATCGAGGACGACCAAATCTATGCTCTTCCATTCTGTCCTGTAAATTTCTATCGCCGTCATGCCGTCCATGGCAGTCAAAACAGTGTACCCCGCCTGTTCGAGAAGGAATTGTGCGGCTTCCCTGATTCCGGATTCGTCGTCAACAAAGAGAAGCTTTTTCCCGTATGGAGCTGCCTCCTGCGATACTCGCGGCGGCTTCGAAGCGGCATGTTTGGATTCCATATCGGAAGCCTTCACGGGGAGGTGGATGCTGAAGACAGTCCCTTTCTTCACCTCGCTATATGCTTTAAGAAATCCGTTGTGCGAGCGAACGATTCCATAGACAACGCTGAGTCCGAGGCCGGTCCCCTTTCCCGGAGCTTTGGTGGTAAAGAATGGCTCAAATATTTTCGACATTAACTCCGGTGCTATTCCCTCACCGTTGTCCCTGATCATAATGAACGCGTAAGATCCCTGCATAACCTGATATATTTCGGCCTCCACGGCAGATACATCTCTGACCTCGGTCTTGATTGTCAGTGTGCCACCATGCGGCATCGCGTCGCGGGCATTCACGGCGAGGTTGAAGATAACTTGTTGAACCTGACTCTGATCACCTTCGACAAATATAGGGGCTTTCGACAATTGAGTTTCTATCTTGATTGTGCGCGGGAAAGTCTCCTCAAACAGCGGCAGCGATTCCAGGATGATTTCATTTATATCAAAGGCCTCACGTTCTTCCAGACCCTTGTGCCTGCTGAAAGTCAGAAGTCGTTTAGACAGATCACTCCCCCTTATTGCAACGTTCGTAATGTTGTCGGCGTATTTTTTCAAGTCGGTCTCGGCGAGTCTGCGCTGCAAAAGTTGAGACGACCCGAGAACCACCTGGAGAATATTGTTGAAATCATGTGCGATGCCGGCAGCAAGCGTGGCCATGGATTCCAGCCTTTCGAACTGTTCCATCTTCTCCTTCTCGCGGAATTCACTCGTACTGTCGATGATAAGGGACTGCACACCACGCTTATTGCCAATATTTATGACGCTCGAATAACCGGACAAAGAAATATGTCTACCGGATGCCGTGGTCCCGTTGGCTTCCCAGCGATCACCGAATTTTTCACCGTTTACTATTGAGTTGAAAATATTCCTCAATGCAGCATAGTCTTTGTTCTCAACGTAGACAGAGAAGTCGCCTCCCGACAATCTGTCGACTTCAGTTTCCAGAATTGCGGCGAGTCGGGCGTTGGAATATATCAGCCGTCCGTCCACCATTATAAAACTTCCGATGTATGGGTTCTCGACAATTCTCCGATATTTATCTTCGGAACTTCTCAACTCCTGCACTTTGTTCTGGACTTCCTTTTCAAGCCGCACGGACCACTTAAACGCGACGGATATTATGACAAGTGTGCCGCCAAAAAGAACGACGATCAGGACTCCTGCGAGCACCAGCAGCGAGTCAGTCGGTCTGAAGATCCCGGAAACCCGACCCTCAGGTTCGACCGACGCGAGAATGCCTTCGTAGCCCTGAAATTGGATCGGAGTGGTGACCAACATGAAATATTCTCCGACCCCTGCTTGATTTTCACCCCTGAGTATTCGGAATCCTTCATAACCATCACGAGAGAGTGAGAGCAAATCCTTTCTTAGGTCATTTTGCCTTATCAAACCTTCAGACAGCACAGCATCCTCGAAATCTTCTCCGATCTCATCTTCATGTGAGGAATAGACAATATTCAGATGCTTCGTGAGCAGCTCCAGGTCCCTGCCGTATCCGTTCACATCGATTATGCTGTTCGCAAGAACCTTCTGAAGGTCGATGAGTGCAAACGCATAAGAAATTTTCCCATTTCTACCGCGGTTTCGTACTGTGACCATGCTCTGGAGACCATGATTGTCGCGCTCAACAACCGCACTGACACCGTTTTTCCCTGTCCGCTGAACTGTCTGCTTAAACAACGTAGGAGTAAGAGAATCTGCCCATCTGAACCTTGGGATACGGTTAAACATAATCGTATTCGAGGTATCACCACTGCCGACAGCCTCGACAAAATTGTGTTCGGTCTGCAAGCCTGAAAGCAACTGTCTCGCGTCAAACGACTCTTCCGATCTTTGCAGCCTCATTGCCACATCCTGGAGTGTCGATTCGATCTTCGCGGCTGCGAGCCTTCCGACAGACAACCTCATCTGCGCGTAACTTTCGAGCGTTCCTTTTCTCAAATTTCCGTACAATGCCTCGGCGGCCAAGAGGACCACGAAGACAAAAATCACCAGCCCGGTTCCAATCAGATACAAATCTCTGAGGACCCTGACGCGTAGGGTATCAATATATGTAGGCCTCATCTGTCTCAGAAGATTCGGGAGCCGCGAATAGATGAAGTTGATAATCAATAGTGCAACCGACAGAGAGACGACTGCATTAAGGAGATTGACAACAAGCCGCGCCGCAGGATGGTGTGCAGTCACACCAATTCCCCTCACGATGGTCCACCATAAAGCTGGCTCGACTAAGTAGTAACTTGCGAGAATTCGCGCTGCCCTGGCCTTCGTCGAACCGGGGTGCCTGTCGGTGATCGAGAACAGTTCACCAACCGTCAGTACTATACCGAAGAGCGCAACCTGAATAATTATCGAACAGACACCGCCGAGTCGCCAGTAGATAGGTCTGCGGAAGGTGAGAAAATACAGCATCATTGAGATGGAAAATACAACAGCCACAGCTGCTGCTATCTTGGCCCCCTTAGCTGCCGGTTTCTTTAGTTCGCCGCGAGTACTCAAAAGGAAGAGCTGGACGCGACTCGTGCCGGCGAACGCCAGGATGACCCCAATACTCGCTGTAAGAGTCAAGACAAACAGCCAGTAGGTATCAACACTGCCCAACATTATGTCGAAGTATATCTTGAAGAGGTAAGAGAAGACTATTATAGAGCTTCCGGCAAAGAGGAGGGTGGTTCCATGAGATCTTCCATACGCGAGACCGATCCGAAAGACGAGGTGCGTCAGAAACAGAACCGGAAGAAAGACCGATAGAAAGTCGAATATGTCAGCGGCTATAATCATCCTCGTGGGTCATCAAACCGGTAATAGTATAGTCAGCGGTAGAGGTGCAATCAAGCGGAAATTCACAAAAATCACCCCCTGGCAATTCTTATAATTTCGCGGAATGTCGCCCTAATCAGAATCTGAATTTGAAAATATTCATCCCAAATGAAATGTTCTTTGCACTGTTAGGCACCACAACTGAATTTAGCGTTCCGATCCCAAGATCGATATCCCAGAATGGAAGGTCAAGCCCTATGCCAATTGACCATGAAAACCCATAGACCCCGCCGAAACCTACAGCCGTCCTTATTGGAAACACGGCGACAGGCTTCCATTCAGCACCTACAACAAATTCCGGAGTCGTAATATTCCCCAAAGACTCGTTTAGCCCCTGGTGATAATCGAACCCGACCAATAGCCCGCCGGGAATTCCAGATATAAGATCTCCCAACTGAACGGATGCTCCAATATTCAGTCTCGTCGGAAGCGCAGTGGTGAATCCCGATGAAGCCGCATCCCTGTTTGCGAAATAATCGCTAAATGAATTCTTCAAACTGTCCAGGTTACTCGTGCTCCCCGGAGCATTTACCTGTGCGGGAGAAAAGCCGGAGTAGGTGAAGGATGTATCGCCATAAGTCCCCACCACATTTTTGGTCCACGATATCCAACCGATGTCGGTAAGGCTCATGCCGACATTAAAAATCCTGAGTACACGTGCCGATGCGCCTAAATCAAACCCCATTCCAAGTCCTTGCGGATTCAACGGGTCAAAGCGCGTATCCTGGGCACCGACTTTGCTGTCCACCCCTTTCGATATTGCTGAACTTATCAACCCTGATCTTACGCCATCCAATCCCATATTGATCGTATATGAATAATTGGTGGGATCTGTGTACAGCGAACTATTAGTGCTCCGAATGTCCGAGTAAGAGAATCCTGTCGCAAGCTTTATGCCCCCTCCCACCTTGAAATTATCGGCAATAGCTTCGGGCACGAACAGAGAAACCGTGGGAAGTTTCATTGCATAATCCAAATTGTACGTCCTGTACCACCATGTCATCGAGCTGAGCCCGTTTATTGAAATAGTCGATCCCGGAGAATTACCGTCGAGCGGAAAGAGCAAAGAGCTCGGAAGAGACAATAGCCCTCCTACATTGTCGTCGATCGAGAAACCCAGCGCGAAAGAATTTTCTCTAACCGACAAGGCAACAGTCCTAACCACTGTTCCGAATCTTACTGTGCCGACTCCATCCGGAAATGCGTTGAGTATGTTTGCTTTGTCGCTCGCAGTCAAATATTTGCCGATCTTATTACCACTGCTGTCTACCTGTCCCGTCCCGGTGAAATAGTCGTTGTAGAGACCCAGAGAAAGAAAGTCGGACCCTGCATTCACACTTATAGGAAGGATTTCCAGGACCACCCTACCCGGAGACGGTTCAATCAAATTTGCAGGGTTAGTCCCGATCGCATCGACGTCGGTGGCAAAGGCAGTGGACATACCGCCGAGGGAGATTATCCTCCCACTGGCGATCTCCTGCGCATGTAAGCCTGCGCAAGGAACGAAGAGAAGTATAAAGACCGCTGAATACTTTTTCATCCCCCAGCCTTTCACTTTCCTACCAGGTTTTTGTCGACCATCAAGGAAAGATTCGCATACACTCTCAGCGATATCGTGTTATTCTTGGTGAACATTACGGTTCGTTGATTGGGCGAAGTCAACACTGAAATGTTGTATTTCATGTAGCAGCGTCCAAGGTCAACTGCAAGTTGGTGCCCAATCGTAATCACGTTTCTACTGAACATCGGTGACCTGACCGTTCCATCCGAATTGAAATCGTTTGCGGCGGGAATGACAACGCTGTCCTGTGGAAATGTTGCCACTACTTGATGGGTGAGTGTGTCAATCAGTTGAGTTGAGATCGAAAACCGCACTGGAAGTCCATTGTTGACTTCGATGACGACCTGACCACTATCGACGTTTGCAAGCTTCGAGGCGGTGGCGGAGTCTGAGATAGCCGGAGCAAGCTCTCCATGCGACTTGGTGGTATCGGCGATGACTGCGCTGGCAATGCCCACATCAAACGGCACACTGACAATCCCCGTACCATCAACCTTGTCATTTTCACTAATAGTACCGTTCGCATAAGGGGGACCTGGATTCACGATCACGTATCCGCTGAAAATGAATTCATCCGGTATCCTCTGATAACTTGCGGAATACTTGTTGAGAGCCGATACTAAATCCGGTCCGAAACATACCGAGTTGCTCTGCCCCGGATAAATCATTTCTTCGACCACAGCTGAATCCGGGGAAGGGTCCACCACCGATTTACTGGAAGGAACAACCGATAGATGCATCAACAAAGGGAATCCGTCCGTCAGATTGAAATTCAGAGTAAGCTTCGTGGAATCGCCGAAAGTTGCCGGCCCACTGAACTCCTTGCCAAAGTCTCCGAGATTGAAAGACACTGTGTCGCTCGGAATAGCCACCGGATCCTTCAAATGAACGGCACCACTAACCGAAGAAGCAATAATGTCCGAGGAGGTGAAAGACACGGTGAGCAATGTGTCAGTCGAATAGGTTTGAGGCGAAGCGGATCCGGGTGAGCTGTAAGTGAACCGAAGTTCCGGATCGTTTGGTATCACAATCCCAGCCAGAGATTTACTGACTGTGTACGATTGATTCGGAGCAAGCGAGTCCCCCGGGATCGGAATATTGAAAATCCATTGTCCGTTTGACGAGTCGACCACATCTATTCCATTCTGAAACAAAAGCGAGGCAGGACACTCATTCTTGACGGTGATGCGCAGAATTCCGCTTGCTACCGATGCATAGTCAAAATTTCCAAACGGCAAGGCCGGCATTAGCGTCGCGGAATGCGCAGGCATTGGCGGTACAGGTGCCGACTGGCCAACCAGTATAGATGGGTCTATTACTGAATAGCTTGCGCTATCCGCTCCGAGCGTAAGCTTCCCGGCAAATGTAGTCCCATTAGTGGGCTTTGCACTGAATAGAGTGAATTCACTGGCGGGGCCCAAAGGAGTTATGAAGGTGGTGTCTCCATTTGATACGACGATCGAGTCCTTATACAGGATCTCGCCGAGTGTATATGTGCGATCAAAAATTGGGGCGGAAAGCTGCGTGTTCCAGGAAGGCATCACAAACGAACCTACTTTGAACTTTGAGCAGCCAAAGAAGGCTGTTGCGAGTATGCCGATAAATATAATGCCTGCACTCTTCTTCTTCATTGAGACTCGCCTTGATTAAGCAAATCAATTCTTTCCATGTACAACTTTGCGTGCAAGATACTACATCGCCCCACTGTACATCTTGCTGCCCGTCACAAGGAAGGGATACGCCTTGCCACACATAGATTATCGGACAAAAGAAATGCTACGTTAACACCCTGACATCAAGACTTGAAAGGTACGCCGCAAAAATAAAGACGCGGTCGAGAGTCCTTTCCACCGCCACTAATTCGCAAAAGCACTAAGGAAGATACACCATTCCGATGACCTTCGCAATACCACTTGACTCAAAGACTTGTATGCAAAGTGCCTCCGCCATGATGTGGCAGCTGCACATTTCAATTGGGATTCAACTCATGCCCCGGGCGGCTGGAACCCGAACGGAGCAGACGGAACCGGCCCGGCAAATACCTTGATATCACCAAAACTTCTCTCGTACTTCTCAACATTCTCACGGAGCGCCCCCAGAAGCATCTTTGCGTGCTGAGGCGTCATGATTATCCTCGCATGTACCTTTGCTTTCGGTACTCCCGGCAAGAGCCGCGTAAAGTCAATGATGAACTCTGCCGGCGAATGAGAAATGATCGCGAGATTGGAATATATCCCTTCCGCTTCTTTTTCACCTAGTTCAATGTTTATTTGCTGCTGCGGGTTCTTTTCTTCCGGCATTTGCTACTCCTGGATATTTCGGGTTTGAGAATTCTCGCGTCCTAGTAAGTAATGCATCCTGTGTGGATTTCCTTCAGGGATGCATTTGAGCGAGGATTAATTGAAATAAGGATAACATTTAAGCCGAAATGAAGCAATGTTTGCTCTTCCCCTTTCATCGATCACACTTTCCATCCCTACGATACTGTAGCCGTAACTCTATACTCACGCAGAGTCATAGGCAACCGCCGTTCCCTGTCGCCGGAGAACGGCGTACCATAAAATATGTCACTGGAAAGTCACTTACTAAAAATCCTTGGCACATACGCTGTCGACAATATTATAATCAGTATTATAGATCGATCTGGTGATGGTCGTGTCTCTCGTATAGCAGGCTGTTGAACAATGGGAAATAACAGCCCGCGAAACACAGCAAACACGCAAAAGCACTTTGCGTTCGTGTCTTTTCGCGTCTTTCGTGGGCATACAAAAAGGTATTTCAACAGCCTGCTAGGAGCAACAACCTGCCAGTCGGGGGATTAGGAGTATGATAGCACGCAAACGATCCGTCTTTAGAGTGGGACATCGCATGAGCATGGCCACTCGAAGACATGACCGAAGATTTCTTTGAATCCCACCGCAAGCACGACACCAAGTGATAGCACAATGCTCCCCGATAGAAGCAAGGAGTTTTCAAGATGATTCACGCACTTACCCTAGCATAGGCGGCACTTCGCCTGTTTCAACAAACTGGGAGAAATACTATCGGTCAGGAGCCTTGAGACAAACGCAGTCCTATAGCAACTCGCATGACCCGAGGCCGTCTCGAAACAAGATTAGGTTTCGAGCTTGTGTCGGAAGGATCAAGACCGCGTCGTGATACTCTCGTTACTCGACGGGCTGAATCGCCATACTGAAAAAGCGAACTGCCGACTCCCGATTCATTCTTTCACACTTCCTGGTACGGTGGATTCAGATGAAACAATTGACCCCAAAACAAAAAGCCGCCTCGCAAGTCTGGTGCTTGCGCGGCGGCCTGCAAAAGGAAACCAATCAGATCTATTGCATCTGTCTCAGCGAGTCTGCTTTCTTGAATTCCATCGTAGCTTTGTCGGGTTGATTCAACGCAGTGTAAACCTTACCAAGCAGATCGTGTATGTTCGGATCGTTCTCATCATGGGTCGCAAATTTTTCAAGGTACGGAAGTGCCAGCGAGTAATTGGCATTAACCGCATTCCGCAAAGAATCAGGATCAGAGTTCGCGGGTGCGGAGTCCTGCATCTCTACACCCCAGTTGACATACGATGCGCCGAGATTGTATATGGAGTTCCAGTGCGTATTCGTCTCTCTGACTGAGTCTTCCATCAGTGTCTGCGCGTTCTCCGGCGTCGCGGTGGCAAGCTCAGAAGATATCTTCTGCAGCTCAGTTTCACTGAGGTCGGCGCCTTTCTTGAAGTAGGCTATTGCACTTGAAAAATTACTTGCCTTTAACAGGATGACTCCATAGTTATATTGATAGTCGGCGTTGTCAGGGTTGTTCTCCGCGGCTTTTCTAAAGACATTCGTCGCTTGTTCCGTCCTTCCGGCTGCGATGTAGCAGTTTGTCATAATTGTCATTATGCTCTGGTCATCAGGGTACAGTTTGCTCGCGGGAACAAGATAACCGAGGGCGGTGTCGAATGTTGCCTGCGCGAGACGATAGCTCGTCGAATCGACACCAGGGTTATAAACAAAATCGACTTTCTTTTCTTTGAGTCGATCATTTTTGAAAGTCAGGGTCAGTCCAAAGGTTTTGTAAACCCAAACATCTTCTGCAACAGCTTCGCCGGCTGACTTGTTTCTCCCCTTCACCTTCGGCGGCTCAACCGTATTCTTCTCATTCGGCTGGCCCAGAGTACCTGCCACTTCACTTTCGCTCATGCCATCCTGGATTGAGCTAACTTTCTTTAAGTTCGAGAGCTTGTCGCCATTGCTATTCTGAAAACTATCAATCAGTGCACGACCTTCCTGGAAATATATTTCTCCAAGAAACCTCGCAGCCTGTTGATCTTTCTGTTTGGACCACAAGACATTCAACGATGCAACGGCACTGTCGTCCCGACCCATATTGAGGTAGGTATACGCCAGTCCGCGATAATTCATCAGACTGTCGGGCTCCAGCACGATGGCGTCATTGAATTCATTGATTGCTTTTTCGTAATAAGAACTCGTATCTTTTGCGTTCTGAAGGTAATGAGTACCGTTGTTATATGCTTGAACCCAGAAGTGCTCGGTTACCAGAATGATGTCTTTCTTGTCCGCAGGAGAAATCGCCAAAGCGCTATCAAAAGCCTGTACCATCCCCCGGAAGTTCCCCTTTTCTGCTCTTACTCTTCCCAACAGGTACCAGGCCTCTTCATCTTTCGGATTATTTGCCACTTCCTTGTTGAGCTCTTCTTCAGCTTTATCCCACTCGTTCCGTTGAATATATAACTTTGCACTTGTCAACTCTGCCGACGAACACTGGAATCCGACAAATGCAAGGCTAGCGGCCATAAGAAAAACCAATGGCGCCAGTAACCTGTAAATCTTTTTCATCTTTTGCTCCATTTAAACGTTACACTGACTTTGTGTAGTAAATATAGATTTCGCATGGTGTAATTACAATCCTTTGCAGCGCAATGGCTTACATGTAGATAGATTTGGCGCGGATGTAGTCCTCAACCTGCAGGGGTACAAGATATCTGATCGATCTGCCAGACTTGACTCTTCGCCTGATACTGGTCGACGAGATATCGATACCCGGCACATTAACAAGCTCCACGCGCAACAACAAGTTTTTTTCCACCGACGCTAGATCAAAACCGGGCCGGTTCATCGCAACTACGGTACACTCCTTCAGAATTTCTTCCGGCATCTTCCACGTTTCGAAATCCATGAGAAGATCCACCCCGATGATTAAATACAGGTCATAATCAGAATAGGACTTCTTGAGTTCTCTAATCGTATCGATGGTGAATGAAGGACCCTCCCGATTGAGTTCGATATCCGAGCAGTCGAACGAAGGATTGCCGGAAATCGCGAGCTTAACCATCTGAAGCCTATGACTCGCGGGAACTATCTTCTCTTTGATTTTGTGGGGTGGCATTGCGGCAGGCACAAACAATATCTTTTCCAACTTTAGGCGATCCCTGACACTTTCAGCTGCGACAAGGTGTGCAATGTGGGGCGGGTTAAAAGTCCCGCCGAAAAAGCCTACCTTCATCAAATATCGCCGTACTTCGCTTTCAGTCCCTGCAAGAAATCGGTGGTGCGCCGGGCATGTTCAATATTCTGCCCGTTTCTAACGAATGAATTGTAAATCCTTCTGAGGCTGGCAAGATCTCTGAGGCACTGCGCCCTTTCGATAGTAAACAACATCGTCGAAAGTGAAGCAGAAATCTTCAAAGCAATTTCGAATGGATCACTTGCGTTCAATGAATCGAATACTCCGACGTGAGGCTTCTTCATTCCGATGAGATAAAGTTGATCGACAACGTCCGGCCCCAGCACCACCACATCATCGTCCAGGCCCATCAGGTCGAAGCCGAGTCGTATCTGCTGCAAGGGCACGACTGCAGCATCAACATCTAGATATATCAGTTTCTTGACACCATCGGAAAAGACATTCTCCACGGCGTTGCCGATTTTCTCGGAGAGCTTTGCACCACCCGTCGGCTTCAGCTTCAATTCGAAACTTGCGTGTCGAAAGACATGTTCGAAGTCCATCCTCGCATCGGCCGGGTCGAAATAAACGTAAGGCTGGGCGTGAAGATGAAGCGCCGCACGTTCCACGGTATCGAATAACATGGATGCATGCAATTCAGCAGCCTCCTCGTGGGTCAGAGGAGGGACAAGATCGGCCTTCACTTCCTTGGGGAGCGGAGTGCGTGAGACAACTACGAGTGCTCTATCTATCATGCGATGAAAAGTTATCACGCGCGTCAATAATATTCAAGAAGATTACGGAACCGATTTCGTTGCAGCGGCTATCAGGTGAAACAAGATTGAATCTCAGTCGCTTCTTGATTAAGTTCTGGTTGTCATGAGTGCGCAGAGCAGAGCACGCGAACAAGCGCCTGTTACGGTCTTGCGTGCCCACTTACCGAAGTAATGTACCATGGAACAACATGAAGAGCTTCAATACTGACAGCGTTGTCGAGGAAGTCCGCCGGGCCACTGATATCGTAGATGTCATCTCCCAGTACGTTCGCCTGCAGAAGCGAGGAAAGAACTATCTTGGCCTGTGCCCCTTTCATACGGAGAAGACGCCTTCGTTCAACGTGAACCGTGAAAGGGGATTGTACTACTGCTTCGGATGTGGTGCGGGCGGTAACGTCTTCACTTTCTTGACTCAGCATGATAAGATCTCGTTCGGCGAGGCGCTCAGACGGCTCGCTGACCGGGCGAACATTCCTCTGCCAAAATATTCCGAAGGAAAACAAAACGATGTCGATGAGGTAATCGACGTCAATGAGAAGGCGGCACGCTACTACAGGGATATGCTTTATTCCGACGAAGGCACTCCTGCGCTCGCGTACCTTCGAGAGAAAAGACAGTTCGCCGACGAGACAATTGAAAAATTCCAGCTTGGCTATGCACCGGATCGATGGGACGGGCTTCTGAA
>JAKASW010000123.1 GCA_021818875.1 Bacteroidota bacterium | reverse complement strand
GACTATTACCCGGAAAAGATTATTGATGGTAGGATAAGCCATTACAATCTTGCGGGCTTCGCCTACTATAGAGACCGTCCCGATTTGAAAGATTTTCCATCGGGCTGGATCGGGGAAGCCAAGTGATATGACAACAGATGTTAAGACGACAAAGAACGCCGAGGCGTTTTCAGAAACCGCTGCCGGTCCTGACGGTCGCCAACGAACTATGCTCTATTCTCGTGATTTGCAGAAGAGATACAAGAAAAGATACGGGGTTGGAGGCGTATCCGTCGAAGTCAGGCAAGGCGAAGTGGTGGGACTCCTCGGGCCGAATGGAGCCGGCAAGACAACAACGTTCTACATGATTGTCGGAATGATCAAGCCGAATTCAGGAAAGGTATTTATCGACCAAACTGAGATTACGGGTCTCCCGATGTACAGAAGGGCGAGGCTAGGCATCGGTTATCTTCCGCAGGAAGCATCAATCTTCAGAAAGATGACCGTCGAAGATAACATTGCAGCGGTGCTTGAGTTTCGAAAATTGTCGAGATCGGAGCGTAAGGAAAGATGCGAGCACCTGATGGAAGAACTCGGCGTCATCCACATTAGAAAAACAGCCGGATACGCGCTTAGCGGGGGGGAAAGGCGAAGGACGGAGATCGCGAGGTCATTAGCATCCGACCCAAAATTCATGCTTCTGGACGAGCCGTTTGCAGGAATCGATCCTCTTGCGGTAGAAGACATTATGAAGATCGTTGTTAATCTAAAGAACCGCGGCATCGGCGTCCTTATAACCGACCACAACGTCCACGAAACGCTTTCGATCGTCGACCGGGCATATTTACTTTTCGAAGGAAAGATACTGAAATCCGGAACGTCGGAGTTTCTTGCAAACGATCCCGAGGCGAGAAGACTATATTTGGGAGAAAGTTTCAAGCTGGATAGGTACTGAGTCCTGGGCTGTTTTGATCACGAGTAACACGAATGAACTCTACCGATCTTTCTTTATGACGGCAATAACGTCAATGAAGTATTCGTGGAATTCGCCTGAAGGAATAAGGGAATTAGTGTCATTTGTGGTAATGTTTCAACCGGAGCAAAGTGGACCACTACTGCCCCCCACACTTTGCCTTTGCCGTCGCTCGATTGTATATTTGTACGAGGATTAAATGCGGGAAATACTCGTCGTGGACGACAATGCAATCAACAGACAGCTTGCGGTATATCTACTGAAGAGAAGCGGCTACATGGTACACGAGGCGGAATCTGGCCCGCAGGTATTTGAATTCCTCAGGAATCATAAGCCCGATGTGATCTTGCTCGATATTCAACTTCCTGACATGGATGGCGTTGAAATCCTGAAGCGAATCAGGAAGGACGGCTTGACAAAAGATGTCAAAGTCATTGCGCTCACGGCACACTCGATGTACGGCGATAAGGAGAAATTTGAAGCGGCTGGCTTCGATGGCTACTTGTCGAAACCCATCGAACCGAAGTCGTTCGCGAAGCAGGTGCTCGAACTCTCGAGTTCCTGACCTCGACAGGAACGAATTGCTCTTAGAAAGGGTTCTTTGTTGTTAAGCGAGGTAAAGAAAAGTTTTCGTTCTTTGAAAATGGCTCTTGTCTTCTTGGCCTCATAGGTTTCTAACGTCTTCTTAAACGGGGATGATACCGGAATCGACGGGGATTTGGGAAGCATTGAGTTGCGTGCGGTGGTTGCCGGTGCCACGTAAAAAAAATCGGTAAAAATGTAAATGCGAACTCTAATTACGCATTGGCTGCCTAATTAAAAAAAGGTAACCCGTCCACCCGGAGGTTCTGTCTGTCGGCACCGGAATGGGCGTCGCCCAGGCAGGCTTTCCATCTGGAATTGCCCGGTGGCCTGATGGAAATATTCAGCCGGGATTGTCCTGTACAACTCTGCTTCGCGAGCAGTACCGGATGAAATTTGAGGCCGAAGCTATGCACGTAGAGACTCTTTGGGTCCTATCTTCGGACGCGGGTTCGACTCCCGCCATCTCCACTATAATCTCAGGATCCACCCTCACAAAACCGAGCTGGTTTTGTGAGGGTGGCCGTCGGCAGACTCCCCGAATCTCCACCGACCTTGAATTGCTTCTGTTCCATCATACGAAGTATTTCAACCAGATATCAGAATCAAGCATTGGAAATTTAATCGTTAGGCCGTCGGCAAGTCGGGACATTCGCCTGCATCCCTGCTGTTCGCCGAAATGAAGTACGGATGGTAAGATCCGGTTGAAGTTGAGCCTTCATCTGAACATTTTAGCGAGCATCTGTGACATTACATGCTTCACAACGAACTTTCGGATACCCAATGACCTTTCTTTGAAATGGCACAATAAATAACTGTTCCAACATTCCGGGTGTCCATCGATCCAGCAACCCAATAATCCAACATCCAACACTCCCGCTATGTCGCTTGGTTTTTTCACCTAAACTTTTATATTGAAAGTACGATGTGGACTAGAGAGCGGCTTGGAAATCTAATCAAATCGAAAATAGGCGACAGGTTCCTTGTCGTCGTATCCAACCGTGAACCTTACGTTCATGTGTTCGACGGCGACGAAGTGAAGTACTACGTCCCACCCGGCGGACTCGTCACTGCCATCGAACCCATCATGGAGGCAAGCGGCGGTTACTGGGTGGCACAGGCATCGGGTGAAGCGGACAACCTGGTCGTCGATGAAAAGAACGAAGTCGGGTGCCCGCCGGAGAATCCAAACTTTACTCTGAAGCGCGTCTTCCTTACGAAGGAAGAAGAAGCCGGTTTCTACTACAACTTTGCAAATGCCGGGATGTGGCCTCTGTGCCATGTCGCTTATGTCAGGCCGAGGTTCGACGCGAAGGATTACAAAATTTACAAGCAGGTACAGGAGAAGTACGCGGACGCCGTCGCAGAAATAATCGGTGACAAGCCCGCATTTGTCTTCATCCAGGACTACCACTTTGCCAATCTGGCGAGGATGTTGAAGGAACGTTCGCGGAATATTGTTACTGCTCAATTCTGGCACATCCCATGGCCCAATAGCGAAGTGATGCGGATTCTGCCCTTCAAAGATGAAATTCTCGGCGACCTTCTCTACAATGACCTGTTGGCTTTTCAGGTCCAGTCCCACGTTATCAATTTTCTTGACTCTGTCAACCGGTTCCTCGAAGCGAGGGTAGAATACGACACTTCACGGGTGATCAAGGTCGGCCGTACAACGCTCGTTCGCTCGTTCCCGATCGGCATCGACTACGAACATGTTTCGCAGTTGTCAGCCAGCGACAGGATAGCCACTGTCAGAAAAGAAATAGTGAAAAAATACCGTCTCAAGGATAAGGTCGTCGCGATAGGAGTCGACAGGATAGATTATACGAAAGGAATCATCGAGCGATTCCGTGCCGTTGATCGTTTTCTTGAGAAGAATCCGCACTATATCGGCAAGTTCGTGTTCGTACAGCTCGGTGCGCTGAGTAGGATGCAGATTGTCGCATACAGGGAGCTGAACGATACCCTCAATGAGATGATGGTCGATATTAATGAGAAGTACCAGTCGTCGGGCTGGAAGCCGATTATCATGGTACGCGCGAATCATTCGAAGGAAGAGCTTACTGCCTGGAACGGTATCGCAAATGTCTCGATGGTTACTTCGCTTCACGACGGAATGAATCTCGTTGGAAAGGAATTCGTAGCAGCAAGAAACGATTTGAAGGGAGCATTGATCCTCAGTGAATTCACCGGGGCGGCTCGTGAATTATCCGACGCCGTTCAGGTAAATCCGTTTTTTATCGACGGACTCGCCGACGCGATAAAGCAAGCGGTAGAGATGTCTCCCGATGAGCAGCAAAGACGTATGGTGAGGATGCGAGATGTGATCGGTTACCAGAATGTATACAGATGGGCCGCAAAGCTCTTGAGCGAGATCTTCAATTTTGAATTTGTGGAGTATGATACCGAAGTTGTCGATAACTAAGTCGGTGACCGTACCTGGTCGAGATTTGAAAGAACATGAGTCTGTCAAGATTATCAAACAGAGATGCGAGGTGGAAGGAGTATCGATCCCCTTCTCGATTCGAACTGTTTACCTGGTTGGTGAAAGGGCAAATGACTGAATCGCAAACGACACCATTTGAGTTCAAGTCCAGACTTATTCTCACCGAGTTATTGGGGAGGCGGGCAGCTACACTCTCTGAGCTCACAGATGGAATCAGGGAAGTCCCTCTCTCATCAATCTACCATCATACACACCGGTTTCTGCAGCAGCATCATTTCCTCTCACCTGAGCCGCCGAACGACTTTGCATACTGGGCAACGAACATGCTCAACGATGAAATTGCAGGAGAGCGGCTCGCAAGCATCGACGTCACTCAGTTCGTAAAACTCTCGGATCTCCGGAAGCGATTTCTGCAGCTTCTCGAGAATTATCAAGCGGAACGCTCCGAAGCCGCAGCCGGAAAAGGGAAGAACTTCGGCAGCGAGGCCCGATGTCCCGAAGGCGAGGAATTCCATTTCATGGGCTCCCATATCTTTGTGATACCTACGGGGAAAGTTGCCTGGAATGTCGCCGATTTCGTGGACATCCTGAAATCAATCAGCATACACTCCATATATTTCCACATGTTTGAAGCTAAGCTTCGGTTGGAGAAAGGAGACAACGACTTTTCAATCTGGCTTCGTTCTGCAGGGAGAACGGAGGAGGCCAGCGAAATTTCCGGGCTTGATCCATACACTTTTACGCTTGAAGGTCTTCGTGAGAAACTACTGGAGATAATGACAGATGCCTCAAGTTAGAGATTACACGGACATTGTCGGGAAAGCGGTGATCGAGGAGCTCTTCATGATTGGCGAGAAATCACGATCAATGTCGATTCAACACATAAACTCGACGGCGGTCGGCGGGGGTGTCGCTGAAATTCTGACGAGGCTTGTCCCGATGATGAATGAGCTTGGGGTTCGGACTCGCTGGGACGTCATCAAAGGAGGCGAAAGATTTTTCTCGATTACGAAGAAGATGCACAACGCGCTCCATGGTGTTGTGGAAAACTTCGGCGACGACGAGTGGGAGCATTTTCTGGAGGTGGACAGAGAAAACGCGCACTCGATGACTTTCGATAATAGTGTCGTATTCGTTCACGATCCGCAACCGATCGGTCTCGTCGAGGAACGATCTCACTACAGTAACAAATGGGTATGGCGCTGTCATATTGATTTTTCTGAGCCTCGTCAGAACGTATGGTTCTTCCTTAAAGACTTCATTGAAGAGTTCGACGGAGCCATATTTTCAGCGCCTGCTTTCAGCAGACCCTTAAGCACTAAGCAGTTTTTGATTTCACCATCCATCGATCCTTTGAGCAACAAAAACAGAGATTTGGATGAAGCGTATATCGGTGAGGTATTCGACCGATTCAATATCGACCGAAGCCGGCCCGTCATAACCCAGATTTCCCGTTTCGATTATCTCAAGGATCCGGTTGGCGTCATAAAAGCTTACAAGCTTGTGAAGCGATATATAGATTGCCAGCTTGTGCTCGCCGGAGGAGGAGCAACTGATGATCCTGAGGGCGAGAAAGTTCTATCTGAAGTCCGCGCGGCGGCGGATGGCGATAAAGATATATTTGTGCTTCTCCTTCCACCTTCAAGTGACCTGGAGATAAATGCACTTCAGAGAGGCTCGACGGTGGTTTTGCAAAAGTCACTCCGAGAGGGATTCGGGCTGACTGTCGCCGAAGCCTTATGGAAAGGGAAACCGGTGATTGCTTCCGCGGTCGGCGGAATACCGCTTCAGATAAAGCACAAGTACAACGGCATCCTTACTCACACTATCGAAGGGACCGCTTACTGGATGAAGCAGCTTATCAATGAACCGGACTATGCTAACGAGCTTGGCAAGAACGGACGCGAGCACATCCGCCAAAATTTTCTCATAACACGGCACCTCCGCGATTATCTGCTGCTGTCTCTTTCACTGTTCCACGATAAGGACATAGTGTATCTCTGAATGAGATCACGCCATCAGGAATTCAATGGCTTGCTCCTCTTCCGGAAAATACAGTCCTTCCTCAAATCTGGAATCAAACCGGCATTCTTCTTCGATTTTGACGGGACTTTGACCGAGATTGTTCTCAGGCCAGAAGACGTCTATCTCAAGCCGATCACCAGAGAGGTACTCGATGAGCTGGCGGGAAAATTTACGGTCTGCGTAATTAGCGGCCGGCAAATTGACGATGTTAAGCGTTACGTCCGACTCAAGGGGATTTATTATTCCGGAAATCATGGTGTCGAAATCGAAGGGCCGGGGATAAAGTTTGTCGAGAAGGAGTCTGCCAGACTGGCACCGTACCTCGCGTCATTAGCGCGAGAATTACGTCGGAGGCTCGCAAAATATGGCGTAAGGGTAAACTCGAAGGGGTATTCGATTTCTGTCCACTACCGTTCAATCGAGCCGGAGAAAGTAGAAGTAATGCTGGAGCAAGTTGACGATATCCTGGCGCAGCCCTCCGGCGCGGGCAAGATTAAAGTGTTCCATGGTAAGAAAGTTGTCGAAGTGAAGACCCCCGTGGACTGGGACAAGGGGAAAGCAATTGAGCTGATAGTTCGCAAAGTTGGAGCTACAGTCAAGCCGGTCTTTTTCGGCGATGACACGACCGACGAATACGGTTTCAGAAAAGTTAATTCGGTAGGCGGTCTCAGCGTATATGTCGGAGGACCCACTGGCCGGACCGCAGCGATCTACCGCGTCGATTCGCCTGCCGACCTCGTCGGTGAACTTACGAAGTTTCTGTTACTTCTCGGCTGAATTTCCCTACTTTTTTGGAAATTCCTTCGGAGGCTTGACGGTTGTATCATGGCCCGTCTGCGCGGCGAGCATTGCTTGTAGCTGGGTGATCTGTGACGATATTGCGTTCTCGTTCGGGAACATTGCCTGCAATCTCTCGAGTAAGTCTATAGCTTTCTGATAATCTTTGTTCTGGTCGTAGATACCGAGGAGAATACTATAGGGATTGTAATATCCCTGAACGTCCTGCGGATTGGTCTTGATTGCCGCAAGCGCCTCTTGTTCCACAATCTTTGTATACTTGTGATACGCTGCGACGTCTCCCGCGCCGAGGTACATTCGTGCCACATCGCTGAGTACTCTGTAATTCATGGGTATGACTTCTATCGGGATATCCGACTCCATGGTATTCAGGGACTTGATTGCTTCGCTGCTGTCACCTTTTGCCTCATAGTATGCAGCAAGTCGCATAAAACCATACCGGTAATTCAGCATCAGGTTCCGCTCGTTGTCGTTATAGTAGATGTGGGGGTTGTTCAAGTTCGTAAAGAGAAACCCGTAATGTGGTCCCCGGTGCCAGCGCACAGGAGAGTGCAGGAAACAATCTTTCATAATGCCTGTATTGATGCTATAGTCTTCCGCCATGTTCTTGTTTTCGACCGGCGTTAGTTGAAGTGCGAGGCCCTGCATCTGCACATACGGTCCCAGACCGATAAAATTGTCGGGAGCAACCGTGACTGCAAAATATATCGGTCTCTTCCAATCGTTTGTCTCCACGATGTTTCGAATCAATAGGTCCTGCACCCTGATGGCATTCACATCTCCATAATGTAATGTCGGAGCCATCGTAAACTGGATGTACCCCTTGTCGATAATGCTTGTATCGGTGATTCCAAATTCTTTATAGACTTTCTGCGGCACCGGCACTTTTACTACCTGGGTCTTCCATTCAACCGGAGATATCGTCTTTATTTCCTGATCAGTCCAGCTTATCGGAACCCTCTCAGTGCCGTGAGGTGTCTGGTTCTTGAGTTGCAGGTCATACCAGTCTGTGTTCGCCAGGCTCAGGTTGACTATCCTGACGTCGGTCCTGATCCCAAGTGCCTCCTGCAGGTACCAGAGGGGGAAGGTGTCATTATCTCCATTCGTAAAGAGTATTGAGTTGGGTTTGCATGACTGAAGGATATTGTAAGAATAATCGAACGGGGAGACATTGCCATCTCGGTCACACGTGTAAAGATTCTGGGCGAACATATTCAAAGGAGCAATGGCAAAAATTATGACCGTAGCTATCCCGGCGAGAAGCGCTTTATTACGGAATCCTTTAAGATTGGTCACGATGAAGTCGATCACTCCGGACACACCTATCCCTGCCCATAATGCGACAACCCAAAACGAACCCACAAAGAAGTAGAAACGTTCTCGTGGTTGTGGATCCTGCATGTTAAAATACACTACTAGAGCGAGTCCGAAGACTAAGAACATCGCAAGGTAGATGATCCCAAACTTCCAATCACGTTTGAAGAGATACCACAGTCCAAACAGTGCAAGGAGAAAGGGTATTGCGAAGTA
This sequence comes from Bacteroidota bacterium, assembly GCA_021818875.1. Classification (GTDB taxonomy): domain Bacteria; phylum Bacteroidota; class Ignavibacteria; order Kryptoniales; family JAKASW01; genus JAKASW01. The sequence goes on along the minus strand of JAKASW010000123.1, from coordinate 3,598 downwards.
CCGCGTTGGAAAACCAGAACGGCCATCGTACCAACCCTTGGGTGCCGTAATAAATGCGACAGGTGCGTTCTGAATATCCCCCGTTCTGCCGATGAAGTTCCAGCCAATATAGCGAAGGTACATTTGGTTTAGCTGATAACCGAAAAAGTAGTCCCAGTTGGTGGGAAACTCTCTGTAACCCGCCTGGTACTGCGGCTCGTTGCTCCATTTCCTGGGCCACAGTGGGTAGGTACCGTACTGGTCGCGGTTGAGATATCCGACTAGACTTTTCAGGTCGTGTGGGTTGTCTTCGTTTATCGGAGGGTTGGCATTGGCGCGGATGTAAACAAGTCCGTACGTGGTATAGCCCAGTACTATCAAGAGACCGGCCATCAGCGCCGTGTTAAGGAGCCACCGCTTCGCTTTGTGTGCCTTGTAGGCTCCGTATATCGCGCCGATTATAAGGCCGGGTGGGATGAGCTGGATTATTATGTTGTGCTTGAAGACAAACGGTCCCTCATTGATGTCACCGTGCATAATTGCAGGTATCCACTTGACTATCCCGGGGTATATTACAAAGAATCCCAGTACAGCGACGACCCCGAACTTTATGAAGGACTTCCAGTCAAATTCATAATACTTGAAATAAATTATGAGCGCCACCGTGAAGAACGATAGTATGCTCAGGATGTGAATTCCGATTGAAAGACCGAGCGCGTATGCAGCCATCAGCAGATATTTCTGACTCCCCGGTTCGTCGGCCTTCTCAAACCACAACATGCCGAGCCATGTGATAAGCGCAATGAAAAACAGCGCAGTAGCAAACAAACTTGACTCAACGGCATCGAACCAAATCGAATCTGCAAACGCCAGTATGAGTGCGCCTATCCCTGCTGATCCAAAAACGGTAAAGGCGCCCTTCGTGTCATCTGGAAATCCTTCCCACCTCGATATCACTCTTACGCCGACAAGGTACAGGAACATAATCGCAAGCGCGGTCGTCAAACTCGAAACGAGGTTATATCTGAGCGCAGGATCGTGCACGTACGGAGTCATCATCGCGAGTCTGCCGATAAGTGTCCACAATGGAGCACCGGGCGGATGTGGCACTTCGAGGGCAGGTGCCGTGGCGGCGTACTCGCCGCAATCCCAGAATGCAACTGAAGATTGAGCGGTGAACCCGTAAACAGTCAGAGTGATAAGGAACAGCGCTAGCGCTATGTAGCGGTTGAGGCGTTTGTAGTTCATGTAGTGTCCAATATTTCGGTGGTTACTGTGGGTGGTATTTTAAACTCAAAACCCTCAAAAAACAAGGTTAAGTAAAATCCAAAGGTGAAGAATAATAATCCTTCACTGTTGGATCTGAGGTATGAACGATGGCTCTGATCCCTAATGATGAAGAGCCGCATGGCAGCTGAAAACCGAAGATGGGTTTCTGCAAAGAGAAATTTAGTCCAGGTTGCGATCAAAAGCAGCGGGACTTGACGAGAGGTTCAGGGAAATCAATCGAAGGCGCGACGATTTCCAAGTGGGAGGACCAGGCGTTTAGGCCTGACCATCATGTACCATGATACGTGTTTATCAACCGGGACAAACCTGATAACTTCTTCACCTTAGACTGTCTGATCCATGTTCGCCGGGTAGTTGGCTTTCGAGGATGTTTTTCTTTAATATATATCCGTTATGCTAATCAGGATGTGTACGTCCAAGATTCACCGTGCGACGGTAACGGAGGCTGACCTGAACTACGTCGGCTCGATCACAATAGACGAAGACTTGATGGACCAAAGCGGCATCAAGCCGTTCCAGTATTTGAACATCACGAACATTTCAAATGGCGTCCTCTGGCAGACCTATGCGATGCCGGGGGAAAGAGGCGGGGGTAGCATCTGTCTCAATGGACCGCCGGCTCGCCATTTCCAGCCCGGCGACAAAATAATAATCCTCGCTGAAGCATGGGTGACGCCAGAAGAGCTAAAGAAAGTCGAGCCCGTCGTCGTTTTCGTGGACGACAAGAACAGGGTGACGCACGTCGAGAAGCACTCCAAACTGTAAATGCATCTGACCGTTGGGGGCCGTGGACAGGATAAAGGGAAGACTCCGCAAGCTCAGCTTGGTGTTGTTCTCATTATGTTCGTGCGGCATTTTGATTTTGAAGTTAGAAACATTACTCTTTGAGGTCCCCGGTTTGAACCTAAGACCGCTTGGTAGATTCTTCACCATTATCTCGAAGCGGTTGAACTTGCAGGAATAAAACAAATTCTTTATACTTATCAATAAGTGGAAAACAAATCGTGAAGTTGTCTATTGCCTTCCGTACCCTGTACGTGAAACTCTGCTCCGATGCACGTAGGCATTCGGTTTCGATTCCCAAGCGACCTCCCCGGAGATTAGCCGGTCTTCTCATTTTCACACTGACGTTCCTTCCTTCAACTTATACTGTTGCTCAGGTAGATAAGTCTGCGAATCTTCCATTGGCTCCTCACGCGACGGTAATCCAGATTAGTAAAGTGGGTTATTTCACCGAGCCGTCCATAGCAGTCGATCCCAAGAACTCGAATCGCGTCACTGCCGTGTATCAAGACCCGGCGTCCGCGGCATATTCGACTGATAAGGGAAGCTTATGGACGAGGGCAAAGGGGACAGCGTCCAAATCGTACCGCGTCTCAGGTGACGTCTCGGTGACATACGACAATCGTGGAGATGCCATCTTATGCTATATCGCTTTCGACAAACTTGGGAGTGCCGACTACTGGGGCCACGATGCAACTCGAAACGGTATCTTCATTCGCCGCTCACTGGATGGCGGGAAAACATGGGAGGCACATGAGATACCCGTGGACTCCCAGGCGACCGTTCCGGGCATCCCGTTCGAAGACAAGCCATACATCGTGGCAGACAATACACACAGCAAGTACTCCGGCAACCTGTACATCGGCTGGACGGAATGGCGGCTGACTGAATCCGTCATCCTCTTTTCGCGTTCAACGGATCGCGGACTAACATGGTCCAAACCGATCATCATCAGTGACCATGCGGGTTTGCCTCGCGACGACAATGGGGCGGATGAAGGCTTTAGTGGTACAGTTACCGCCGACGGCGTGGTGCATGTTATATGGACGGATGGCTGCCACATCATATACACTTTTTCCAAAGACGGCGGGAAAACATTTGTTCCCACGAGTGAAATAATCAAAACTGCACCGGCGTTCTTCAAGCCGAACGATATCTTTCGCGCCAACGGTTTTCCGGAGATAGCTTGTAATCCGAAGGATAAATCAAAGCTTTATATTACCTGGAGCGACTACCGGAACGGCGACATCGACGTCTTTGAATCTTACTCGTATGACGACGGTAAGTCGTGGTCGGAGGCGGTTCGCGTGAATAACGACCCGGTCCACGATGGTAGTGATCACTTCTTCCAATGGATCGCAGTTGATCCTATTGATTCTTCCATTAACATAATGTTTTATGATCGAAGGTTTGATCCGAGTAATCGCAGGGCTTCGATTGTGCTCGCCCGGTCAACAGACGGCGGAAAAAGTTTCGTGAACTATCTGTGGACAGATTCGACATTCAGCCTTTCAAATGTTTTCATCGGTGACTATACGGGACTTGC
>JAKASW010000122.1 GCA_021818875.1 Bacteroidota bacterium | reverse complement strand
AGCATTGATGGGTTGCGCAACACCTGCCTGAGGAAATCAAATGTCAGCCCGATATTCCTTTCCACTATTTGCCTGTTAGTCATTTCTTAGGCCTTTTGTGTTTTTCTCTGTAAAACTCCCAACGACCTCTTATATCCTGCTCGGCATAAGTCAGCGCGGCATCCAAATCTTCAATTGGAATCGCCTTCTTTTCTTTGTCTCCTGATGGGTAGATTGCGTCCCTCTGAAAAAAGCCGTGCGAGCAGTCATATCTGACGACCGGTTTCCAATGTCCCTCGACTTTTGTTTCATACTGTACCACCATATCTACAACCTTTCCCCCGCCAGTTTTGATTTTCAATCGAAGCCTATCATTCTGAAATTCGCTTAAGTATTTAAAATACTTTTTTTCTCGCACGGTCTTTTCGCGACGGATCGTTTAAATGCAAGAACTTATTCTTGGTTTCTCTTTTCACTCGTGAATATAGTTGCTGTCATCGCGCAGTGCTACCTATTTTGTCCCGATTAATTCTTTTGCGCCCGATATGCTCGCCTTCGTCACGCTATCACCACTGAGAAGTCTTGCCACCTCAAGTACACGTTCCTCTTCGGAAAGTCTTGTCGCCCGCGTCACCGCCCTCTTCCCCTTCATTACTTTCTCGACGCGGAAGTGAACGTCGGCGTTGCCGGCAATCTGCGGAAGATGGGTGATCGCAATTATCTGATGAAAACCGGAGAGGTTCTTCAGACTTCTTCCGACCTTTGCTGCGATCCGGCCGCTTATGCCGACATCAATTTCATCGAAGACCAGCAGCGGAAGCCTGTCACTTTTCGCAAGTATAGTTTTCAATGCCAACATAATCCTGGAAATTTCTCCGCCAGACGCCACCTTCGCAAGTGGACGCGGCTCCTCACCGGGATTGGCCGAAATGTAGAATTCGACATTATCAAATCCCTTCCCGGTGGCCAGGTAGAAATCTGAGCCCAGCTTAATGGTAGGTTTCATTTCTGCGTCGTCGGACTTGTCCACTGTATTGCTGATCGCCACCTCGAACCTTGCATTTTCGATTCCTATCTCATTTAGCACACCGATGATGCTTCTGGAAATTCGCTCGGCTATCTCGCGGCGTTTGCTTGAAAGACGCTCCGCGATCTCCGACAAAGCAGCTCTCGAATTCTCGATTTGAGTCGCGAGTTTCGAGATCTCCTCGTCAAAGTTCTCGGCAAGCGCATACTCCTTCCCGATTTTTTCACGGTATTCAACAACCGATTCGAGTGAACCACCATACTTCTTCTTGAGTATCGTCAAGGTACCCAGCCGTTCTCTAATCTCCTCGAGTCGTTGTGGATCAAAATCGATCCTGGTGCTATAATTCTGGACGAACCTCGTGATCTCGTCAACAATCGCTCTTGCGCCTTCGCAGTCTTCCTTTTGCTGCTCGAACAGCTTGTCAATCCCGGCAAGGTCCTCCAGTTTATTCCTTACGACGACCAGTTGATCGTGGATGGAATTCTCACTGTCGTACAGGAGCTCGTAAAGTTTGGTGGTGGTTTCGTAAAGCTTTTCCGCATTTTCAAGTATCTTCAACTCTGCTTCTAACTTGTCTATTTCATCCGGCTGCGGGTCGATCGCATCTATTTCTTTGATTTGAAACGCATACAGCTCGCGTTTTTCCTTCAACGCGTCGCGCTTCGAAATAAGCTCTTTCAGCTCTTTGATCAATTGGTCAATATCATGGTACGCGGCACGGAAATTCCTGACAAGTATCTCAAGTCCTCCAAAATCGTCGAGCAAGTCGATATGCGTTTCCGGTCTTAGTAATGACTGGTGCTCGTGCTGTCCGTGCAGATCGACAAGCATGTCACCTAATTCTTTCAGCCGGGAGACAGGCGTCGGTGTGTCGTTGACAAATGCCCGGCTCTGTCCTTTTTGGTTCACTTCCCTGCGGACAATGATCTCGTCACTCGTCTCTATCCCTGAATCGTCCAGCAAATGCTGTACCTTCTTGTTCCCCGACAAAGTCAGGATTCCTTCCACAATTGACTTATCAGCCCCTGACCTAACGTCTTCGGCGGCCGCACGCTCACCAAGGATCAGGCTGAGTGCATCTATGATGATGGACTTCCCTGCCCCGGTCTCGCCGGTAATGATGTTGAGTCCGGTACCGAACTCAAGCTCGAGTTCATCGATGAGGGCAAAATTCTTTATGGAAAGATGCTTGAGCATTCGCTGGCTTACTTGATATTGAAATACTTTGCGTCAGGATGATGGACGACAATTGCCGTGGTGCTTTGCTCGGGAACCAGCTGGTACTCCTCGGTCAAAGCGATGCCGATCCTTTCGGGGTGCAAAAGCTCGAACAATTTTTCCTGGTCCTCAAGATTCGGACATGCAGGGTAGCCAAATGAGAATCTTGACCCCTGGTATCCCTGTGAGAAGAGTCTTTTTATCTCCCGGGCATCTTTATCACTGATTCCCAACTCGGTCCTCACAACTTTGTGCCAGTATTCTGCCAATGCTTCTGCACTCTCCACGCTAAGCCCATGTAAATAAAGATAATCCTGATAATCGCCAGCTTCAAATAAATTCTTCGTATATTCGGTTGCTTCCTGGCCAATCGTCACGGCCTGCACGGCAATCACGTCGAAGACTCCTGAGTCAACGGACTTAAAGTAATCTGAGATGCAGAGGAACCTGTCGTCGCTTTGGCGCGGAAATTGGAATCTGATCCACTCTGTCAAATTTCGAATCTTGGAGCCCGTGTTCCATGTTCCGTCTTCCGTGCTTCCAGTTACCGGTTCCCACTTCCTGTACAAATTCTTCTCATCCTTCGGCCGGTAAATGATCAGATCATTCCCATCAGACTGGCAAGGGAAATACCCATAGACAACCTTCGGAGAAAAAATCTTTTCCCTCTTCACTCTCAGTTTCAATTTCTCAAGAAGGGGAAAGACCTCAGACTCCATGAGACGGTTGTAGTCTTCTTCGTTTCTCCCTTTCTTGGAGAACTGCCACTGTCCGCGGATCAATGCAACATCGTTCAGGTATTCCCAGATCTTTTCAAGCTTGAGATCCTCAATCGTCATGCTTCCGAAATATGGCGGTACCGGTACAGGGCTATCTTTCCTGACGCTCGACTTTGGAATTGCGGAGGGCAATTTCTGTTCTCCGGTCAGTGACTCCTGATTCCCGATTTCTGATTTCTGAATCCTGACATCTGACTTTTGACCTCTGACTTCCGATTTCCGGCTTCTGTTCTCAGCCTGGTTCAACTCGAGCGACTTGTCCAAAGAACTGGACGAAGTGGCAACTTTCTTGAGATCCTCCGCGTCCGCCTTAACTGACTTGACCTCCGCTCCTCCTCTATTTGTATCCAAATGTGCGGCATCCGGCTCGGCCTTCAGGCGGATTATGTCGGACATGAATCTGAGACCATCGAATGCATCATTTGCATAAGACAGGTATCCACCGTATGTCTTTCTAAGATCCTGCTCCACGTATCTCCTGGTCAAAGCAGCACCGCCCAGGACAACCGGAGTATTGATGCCCCGTTGTTCCATGAGCTCAAGATTTTCTTTCATTATGACCGTTGACTTGACGAGGAGCCCGCTCATGCCGATTGCATCTGCATTGCTTGTTGCGGACGCCTCTATGATTTGTTCGATCGGGACTTTGATGCCGAGGTTTATGACCTTGTAGCCGTTGTTCGTGAGAATTATGTCAACAAGGTTCTTTCCGATATCATGGACGTCTCCCTTCACGGTTGCGAGTACCATGACGCCCTTCTGCATCCCTTCCACCCGCTCCATGAAAGGCTCGAGGTAGTTGACAGCCGCTTTCATGGTCTCCGCCGACTGCAAAACGAACGGAAGCTGCATCTGTCCGCTACCGAACAAATCTCCGACTACTTTCATCCCGTCGAGGAGGATTTCATTTATGATCTGGAGCGGCGAATACCTGTCGAGCGCCTTTTTCAAATCGTCACCGATGCCGATTTTGTCGCCGTCAACTATTCTGTTCTTCAACTTATCTTCCAGAGTAAGCTCGCTGGCAGTTGACGGCTGATGGCCGATGGCTTTTCTATCGGCATAAAAATTCATCAGTTCAACGAGCGGATCGTAAGTGCATCTGGTTTCAGACATCAGACGGTCTCGAACTTTCTCTCGTCGAAGATCAATTCTTTGCATACTTCTCGTCCGCGTTCATCAATCTTATATAGAGGCATTATTTTTTGTGCATTGACGATTGCCAGATCGAGACCTGCTTCAACTGCGTAATGGAGGAAGACCGAATTGAGTGCATGCCTCGCGGCCTGGTTGAGCCCGAAGGATGAATTCGAAACACCGAGTAGGGTATGAGATCGCGGGAAAGCCGCTTTTATCATTCTAACTGCTTCAATCGTTTCGACGCCCGCGTTCCTGAATTCCTCGTCGCCTGAACCGAGAGTAAAAGTCAAAGTATCATATATAAGGTCATCTTCTCTCATTCCGTATTTCGAAATAGCAAGGTCGTGGATTCTCTTTGCCACTTCAAACTTCTTTTCGCGAGTTTTTGCCATCCCGGATTCATCTATAGTAAGCGCGATGACTGCCGCTCCGTACTTCTTACATAGAGGCAGCACTTTCTTCATTCTCTCTTCGCCGTCTTCGAGATTTATCGAGTTTACAATCGCTCTGCCGGCGTACCTCTTGAGCGCCTCCTCAATTACACAGTACTCGGTCGAGTCGATCATTAACGGGAGCGCAACCTGGGTGTTGAACCGCTTCATCACTTCGATCATATCGCGGACTTCATCCCTGCCGACATACGCGACGCAGACATCCAGTACGTGCGCCCCTTCTTTCATCTGCTCCTTCGCAAGCTGCACCATCCCGTCATAATCCCCGGCGAGAAGTAGTTCTTTGAATTTCTTCGAACCATTGGCGTTGCACCGCTCGCCGACGATAACAGGCGGCGGGTCCAGATGTAATGCGACGTTGGAATAAATCGAAGAGACCGATGGAGTATAATCATAATTCCTTTTCTTTGGAGGAATGTTCGCGGAATTCAAATTTGAGGCGATCTTCACAAGCCGCGAAATGTGCTCCGGCGTCGTACCACAGCAGCCTCCGATGACGCTCACTCCGAAATCTTTGACGAACCGGTTCATCCAGAATTCCAATTCATCAGGGGTAAGGTGGTAACACGCCTTTCCGCCGATATTTTCCGGCAGGCCTGCGTTCGGCATGACGAAGACGGGTTTCGGGGAGTTCTCGCAAAGATACCTGACGTTTTCCTCCATCTCCTTTGGACCTGTCGCGCAGTTCATTCCAAAGACAGTTACGATGCTATATGGTTCTATCGTGGTCAGCGCCGCCGCTATCTCAGTCCCCATCAGCATGGTACCCATCGTCTCGATCGTTATCGAGACGATTACAGCAACCTCCCTGATTCCCTCAGCGAAACATTCCTGCATAGCTGCAAGTGCAGCCTTTGTCTGCAGTAGATCCTGGCAAGTTTCCACTATCAACAGATCGACGCCGCCATTGATAAGGCCTTTCACCTGCTCTTTGTAGGCGTCCTTCATCGCGTCGAACTCGATATGACCGAGCGATGGGAGCTTCGTGGTCGGACCCATCGAACCTGCAACATATCGCGCATGGTCGGGCGTCGAGTATTCATCCGCGGTTCGGCGTGCAATTTCGGCGGCAGCATGATTAATTTCATAAGCTCTTTCCGCGAGTCCGTATTCAGCAAGAACTATTGAAGTCCCACCGAAAGAGTTTGTCTCAATTACATCGACACCAACTTCTAAGAATCCGCGGTGCACTTTCCCAGGAGCCGCTGGACATGTTATGTTCAAATTTTCGTTGCACCCGAGAAAGGCCTCGCCGCCAAAATCTTCTTCGACTAGATTTTGGTTCTGCAAGCTGGTCCCTGTGGCACCGTCGAATACGAGAATCCTGCCGTCAAGAATCTTGAGAAGTTCTTTACCTGTCATTCAACTCCGTTTTTGAACAATTTAGTCGTGACGGCGGGGAAATTCAATTGATGAGCAGAAGAGCGCCTAGAGGCCAGGCCGAGAACCCCTCTGGAAACCACAAAGACTCCAAGGCTCAAAGAAAAATGGTTGGAATTGGTGTCGTTGTACAACACTTAGTGCCCCCGCCTGCCAGCCGGCAGGTTGGTGACTTGTCACGAAGTGATGCCTTTGGCAGTGGTTACACTTTTCGGCTGCGCTCATAGGCAATCTCCCTGCGAAAGACTACCGCAGAGACGGTGAAGTACGAAGTTGAAAAATGTTATGACTAAGAATCTTGAGTCTCCGCGACTCTGCGGTAAAGTTCGTCTCTTGGCTCTTTGCACAAATGCCGGGAATCGAGGTCAGCTCACAGCCGATTCATCGATTGAAAACTTCTTTTTCACGGCATCAATCGAGGCCATGATACCGATCGGCATCGTGAGTTTGGCCGGCACATGACCGTATGCGATGTTGGAAACTGCCGGTTTGCCATTGGAGAGAACATCCTCCCGGATAATTTCTTCAATCTCCCTGTAAGGTCTGTTGGGTTCCTCAGGAGCGCAATCGGTGAATTGACCGATGAGGTAGCCCGAGACTTCCTTGAGTATTCCTGCCAGTCGAAGCTGTGTCAGCATCCGGTCGACCGAATACGGCTCTTCATTCACTTCCTCAATAAGGAGGAGGTTGTGTGCGAATCTTGCTTCATACTTCGTCCCCATGATCGAAGTTATGAGAGAGAGGTTTCCACCTAATATTCTCCCACGCACTTTTTTCTTCCCTTTGAAAGATAACCTGAAGTCCTTGTGGCTTCTGATAGTCCCGGGTTTCGCGGCACTCGTAACGAGATCAAAAAACATTTGCTCAGTGTAGGGGTCCGGATCATTCCCGAACTCCACGGCCATCATCGGTCCACTGAAGGTTATTAGACCTGTCTTTCTGAAAATCGCAAGCTGTAAAGCGGTTATGTCCGAATACCCAACGAGGATCTTGGGATTTCTCCGTACCACATTATAATCGATCAGATCGAGGATCCGTGGTGAACCGTACCCCCCGCGAGAACAAATGATTGCCTTTACATTCTTGTCTGCAAAAGCCTGGTTAAGATCGTCGGCGCGTTCTTCATCTGTACCCGCAAGGTAGCCGTCAACATTGAAAACGTTCTGGCTGATTGTGACCCGGTAGCCGAGCGACTCGAAGTACCGGACGCCAGCGTGGACTTTCGACGAATCACCGGGTGTGCTTGCCGGTGAGACGACAGATATAAGGTCACCCTTCCGAAGTCGAGGAGGCTTGATGATGTCCATGGTGTTCGTAGTCTGAATCAAAGTAAGTGAAGACGACAAAAAATGAAATCCTAATCTCGAATGTCGAATCCCAAAACAAATTCAGAATCTAAAGTACCAGATACCCAGGATCAGAAGCAGATTTGCTCTGAGTCTCATGTCCTCTAAATTCTGCCCAAAGGAATCCCCGGAGGAAACCAGAGTCCGCTTGTGGCTAGGTCAGTTTAGTTGGAGATCACCATTTCATTCACAGGAGGGTTGAAGAATTATGCTGCGAGGACTTATATTAATCGCACGCCGCAGTCAGCGCTGTAACAATGGACAGGTAGCTCAGTCGGTAGAGCAACGGACTGAAAATCCGTGTGTCGGCGGTTCGATTCCGCCCCTGTCCACCAAATCAAGCTGTTTTCGTAGATTCCTTCCCTGCACCTTCTGCACACTTCGAGAGATTTTTGAAAATCACTGAACGTTTTACTGAACGTTTTTTGTACCATGATACCAAGGGTTTTTGCTTCGAGAGGGAGACAACATCATGGGAGACAAGATGTTTCTTTTTCGGAGAAATGGGAAATGGCACGTCGAGTATATCGACCAGGCAACTAACCGGACAAAGAGAATAAGCACTCACTGTAAACTTAAACAGGATGCGATTGCTTTCGTCTCGCGGTTTGAGGAAGAACTTGCAGAGCGGCAAGCAAGGAAGCTCACCCCGATCTCACTTGCCAAGTTCCGAGATGAATTCCTTGAGCATTCAGGAACAATCCACAGTGAGAAAACAACGAATGATTACCGTCTTTTATTCACTGCACTTCATAGGGTTTTCGGAGACGTGCAGCTAACCGGCTTCACACGTTCAACGATTGAAAACTATGTAGAGAGACGGTTAAGGGATACCTCCCCTTACACGGCCCGGCGTGAATTGGCTTATCTATCTTCGATGTTCAACTATGCGATACCGAAGAACTATCTACTCACCAATCCATGCAAGGGAATTAAGAAACCAAGATTGCCGGAGAAACTTCCGCTTTTCTTTTCGAGAGAAGAATTCCAAGTCTTATTGACCAACATCCACGATGAGACCATGAAGGATATTGTATTATTCGCCGTCAACACCGGATTAAGACAAATGGAAATCCTCACTCTCGAATGGAGTCAGGTCAACTTCAAAGATGGGATTCTGATTCTACACAACCAAAACCACCTGACGAAATCGAAGAAAGTCCGGTCACTTCCGTTGAACAAAGCGGCTATGGAAATTCTGAATAAACAGAGAGAGAAGATCGGATCCGAATTAGTATTTATGCGGGCCGGAAAACCTTTCACTCAGTCTTTCGTCAGCCATAAATTCAAACGATACGTAAAGCGGTCAAAGCTGAATCCGAAACTTTCCTTTCACGCTTTACGGCACACTTTCGCATCATGGTTAGTGCAAAGGGGGGTTTCGATATACCAGGTCTCAAAACTTCTGGGCCATTCATCGGTCAACGTCACGGCAATTTATGCGCACTTGCAGACTGACAACCTGCGGGAATCAGTTAGCAAACTTCTCGAAACGACAAACTGAATTTGAGAGAACGAAAAAGGAAATAATGGTGCTCGAAGAACTCTTTTCGATTGCCGAGAGTGTACAAAACTTAAGCAAGGTGCATGAATTGATGCACGATGCGCAAAAAAAACGCATTTTTAGGCTATACAGGGCAGACCATAGCCGGACCACAGGCAAACCACGGCTCGACCACGCATCTATCATGTGCGATTCTGAGCGAATTTCAAGTGTCAATATCGTTTCGCTTACCCCTTTCGCACCAGGAATGTTCATCGTTGCGTTCAGTTTTTCGGCCGTGAATTGTTATACTGCTTTATGAGAAATGGAGACTGGATATGTTAGACAAGACGGCCATGATGACGGTGACAATGGAGGCACAAGTTACCGCAGATGTGGTAAGGGAGTTTGAGGAAGATGAAATCGTGGCCTTGTCGGAAGAATTCAAGATGCGAATCGAAAAAGTATTGAACGACCATGGTCTAAGGCCCGGCACGCACGTGAATATGTCGTTCAGGTACACTCGCGCGAAGGAGGCCAGGTCTTCCCATCATAAGCGGAAGAAAGGAACTCGCAAACCGGATAATGATCTGCCGGAAGAAACTGAGGAACTATTGGATTGATAGCGTCAAGTACCGTCAAGTACGTTTTCTTTGTGTACCATCTTGACAATACAATGACAATACGTCAAATTGTACCATCGAATTCGAGAGTCCCTTCCCCTCCCGACTCTGCGGAGCGGAGGAAGTGGGACACGGAATTCGGAGCGGCCGGGTATAAATCGCGCGACGGCGCGTAACCGTCAGGCCGCTTCTTTATTTCCAAGAGTGCTTGAAGTAAACTCACAGAACAAGTCAGGGTTTGAACTCGCAAGATATTTTCGGTGAAAAATCTAATTCCCTTCTGCATTGCCCTTCGAGTGAAATTTCAAATTCTGGACACGGTATGCTAAAGTCACTCGTGATCAAAAGTAGGCTGGAGGTGTACAAGGGCGTATGAATTCCGACAAACAGAAGAAAATCCTCGGCTACCTTAAGAGAGTTAAGGAAGCCAACAAAGAATCTACAAAGAAAGAACTCTTCAAGGATCTTCTCAATCGGCTGTACGCAGGCGACAAAAGTATCGAAAAAATAATCGATAAGATTAGCAGCGGTTCCGAAAAGACAGTGCTAAATATACCGAGGCAGGATCGTATTCATAGCGGGAGTGCCGATACACTCTATAATAAAGTCATAATCGAATTCGAGAACGATCTTCGAGTGACACTGAACCATGCGAAGGAACAACTTGCCGGATACCTACTCGGTCAATTTAATTCCGGCGAGGGCTATAACTACACCTTGATCGCCTCTGACTTCCTGAACTGGAAAGTGTTCGCTCCAGATGTTTCTTGTGTGGACAGAATCCATGAACTAAAGGAAGACGAACTCCTCTTGAATGAATCTCTGACTGCCTCAATAACCCTTAACGAGAATAATTGCGAAGACTTCTATTATTGGATAGACCGTTTTTTGTTCAGAGAAGAAAAACAGAAGGCAACTCTCAAACGAATTCAGGATGCGTTCGGATACCAGAGCACTGTATTCATCGAATGCTTCCGTGAATTGCAGCGGAATTTTAACGAGGCAAAAAAGTTTGGTGAAGTCCAGGTTTCTTACGATCAATGGCAAAAATTTCTGAGTGTGGCTTATGGCTCTTTCGATGCTTCTGAAGAAACCTTTCTAATTCACACTTACCTGAGCGTCTTTGCCAAAATGCTCGCGTACACAGTCGTATCAAATGAAGACTTCATAGACGAAGACAGCCTGAAAGGAATAATTGACGGTTCGATATTCAACAAGTATAACATTCGAAACTTTGTCGATAATGATTTCTTCTATTGGGTCAAAAGAGAAAGAGTGTTTAGAAGCCTGAAGAAAGTCTTTAGACTAATATCGCAGGAGCTTGCTTCCTTTGAGTTCGCTGATGTTGAGGAAGATATTTTGAAAGGAGTTTACCAGGAACTGATAGACCTTGACACAAGGCACGCACTCGGTGAGTATTACACACCGGATTGGCTATGCGGACGAATCGTTGAGGAGTACAATTTCAAGCCAACGAGTAGAATTCTCGATCCAGCTTGCGGCAGTGCTTCCTTCCTAAGAGCCGCAATACACCGGATAAAGAAGCTGAATCCGAAAATGTCGGTAGATGAAATAAACGAGTGTATCCATGGCATAGATATTCACCCCCTATCAGTTCAGATCGCAAAGGCGACCTTGCTCTTGGCGTTCGGAAAGGAGATTACCTCAGCCCGAAGGCCGGTTCACTTGAATATTATTTTGGCAAATACCATCACCGCGCCTGAAGGGGTTGAAGAACTTCTTGGCCATGAATTCAGTGTAAGAATCGACAGAAAGAAATTGTCACTGAACACGAAAATATTTGAGGTAGACGGCCTTTACGATCACGCTCTCGACGTTTGTGAGAGACTTGCAGAAAGTTCACTGGGTAAGAAAGAAGATTCAATTGAAGTCTTCGAAAATGCACTTAAAGAAACTCATGGTGAAATCGGGATAAATAAACCCGTAGTTCAGAGTTTTTACGAAATATATAAAGCATTGAAAAGAGTAAAAGACGAAGGCAGGAATGGAATCTGGAAGTTCATCTTAGAGAACCTATACCGGCCCTATTTGCTTTCAGGAAGATTCGACTATGTGATTGGAAATCCACCATGGTTCACTTATAGCTCGATCAAGAACGAAGAATATCAGAAAACCTTGAACGAAAGTGCCGAGAAATATCTGGTGAGGCCCGAAAGAATAGCAAACTATCCACATCTTGAAATTGCAGCAATATTTCTGGCGCATTGCAACAGCTTCTTCTTAAAAGAGAAAGGCAAATTGGCTTTTGTTCTACCAAGAAGTTTCTTCAGTGCCGACCACCATGACAACACTCGAAGCGGAAAAGCAAAGGGTTTCAAAATCGAAACTCTGTGGGACTTGGAAGGGATATCACCTCTCTTTCGGGTGCCGAGCTGCGTTATGTTCACAGAGAAAGCAAGTGACAAAACTAAAAAAAGTTTACCGGCTTCGGGAATTGCCGGTCTTTCCTTTGCGGGCAAACTTCCGGCCCACAATTGCAGCTTGAAGGTTGCAGAGCCGCTACTAACAGAGACGAAAGAGACG
>JAKASW010000121.1 GCA_021818875.1 Bacteroidota bacterium | reverse complement strand
GCGTCGACAATTGTATCCGGAATTCCCGACCAGGTTCCCTGGGCGGTGTTGCCTATCCATGTTGTTACCGGGAATACCACCGGTCCGTTGTTGCCAGCTGTACCATAATGGAAATGCGCGGCAGTAAATGTGCTGTCGAGATCGGCGTATGTTATTCGGTATGTGAGACTGGCACTCGCAGCGGTCGGATAATATCCTCCTGCCGCCGGAGTTACCGCCATTATCATCCAGGAAGTCCCAGTCCCTTTCGAATTACTTGGCGGGACCTGGTTCTGAGCATTGAGAACTGTCTGGAGAAAGATGCTGTTTGAGGGCTCAAGCGTAAATTGGCCCCTAATCTCCCCTGAAGGGTTCTTAGAAGTGTGTATGTTCACGTAAAGACCATTTGCCACAAGTCCCATCCACAAGCTATCCGGGAAAGCCCATTCACCGGTCGCCGTACTGTCACTGACGTTCATATTGAACGGGAATGCTATAGGTCCATTATCGCCTGAGGGCGCATAATGGAAGTGGGAGCCTATTAGGGTCGATGATAGTCCGGCAACCGTTACCCTGTAAACGAGCAGGTTAGTATCCGGTTCGAAAAGTGCATAACCGGTTCCTGTGCCCGTTACAGACAACGCTGGAACGTCCTGCGCTCCGTTGAGGCTCATTGATATTCCAAAATCCGGAGCGGGCTCAAGTTGTCCACGAATTTCTCCGCCGGGATATTTCTGCGAATGGATGTTAATGTAAATGTCACCCTTCATCATCGCCGCGATGACGCTGTCCGGAATGTCGGACCAGGTTCCGTTCGCAGTATTTCCAACCCACGTTGTTATCGGCATGACGACGGGTCCGTTCGCGCCGGGTGCTCCATAATGGAAGTGAGCTGCAAGGAAAGTGCTGTCAAGGTCTGCGTAAGTAATCTGGTATGTCAAAGTCCCGCTGCCTGGGTTGAGCACAGCCCATGCCGTGCCGGTCGCGCCGGATACCGTTACCGGGACTTGATTGCTGCTGTCGATAGTAGCCGTGAAGAACACTTGGGAATGCGCCAGCTTAGGAACCGCAAATGTGAATGCAACTAAAGCACCGAGTAGAACCGTTAGCCTTTTCATCGAATTGTCCTTTCCGTTCATAGATTTCGTTCATCGCTCACACTATATCCCCGCGGTGTCGTGACAAGGGTCGATTCTTGTCCTGTCCTGCATTGGATTGAACGCCACGGTATCCATTGTAGTTCCCGAATGTGGATTACTCGACCGAGCCTCCCACTCGGTTTTTCATTCAGGCACTGGAACGTGAAACTTACCGTGGTACTTTAGGCGTTATAATTCCTAGGAAATTCACCATTAGTATATCCTTGAAGATTGTCGGCATTGCATTTTTGGGATTGATACTCGCTGCTTGTTCGCAGCCATATTATCCGAATCCCGTCTCATCACCGCCACCACCTCCGCCGCCCGATACATCTTCTGGGATAAGTTTTTCCAACCAGGTACAACCGATTTTCAACGCCAACTGTGCCATTACCGGCTGCCATGCCGGACCAAGTCCGCAAGACGGTATGTCCCTGGTCGCGGGTCAGGCGTACAACAACATTGTCAACGTAACGAACATTGAATACGGCAGCTACCTGATAGTGGATCCTTATTACGCAGACAGCAGCTACATGTATTTCAAGATCACGGGAAATCCTATTGCCGGTCCAAGGATGCCGTACGGTAAGACGCCGTTGCCTGACTCCTTGATCAATGAAATAAAACTCTGGATAAATCAGGGAGCAAAAAACAACTGAAGTAGTCGTTCCCGTGGCTACGTTTTCTCTTCATTTCTTTGTAATTTTATTTTTAAATTGCCACATAAGATGGTTCAAGTACAATGACAAGCGGGAAAATCGACAGCCACATGCGGCAGATCCTTCAGAACGCCCTCAAGGAGGACATAGGCGCCGGAGACATCACTACTGAGTCAATCGTCTCGCATGGCTCGCTCGCCCGCGGCAGTTTTATCGCCAAGTCAGATGGAGTGGTTGCCGGATGGGATTTCGTTGAAGAATTATTTTCACTACTCGATGAGCATGTGACGATAACAAGGAATTTCCCCGATGGCACAGCAGTGGAAACTGGCAGCGTCATCGGAGCTATTGCCGGACCCGCGCAGGCAATCTTGAAGGGTGAACGCACTGCTCTGAATTTTCTCCAGCGGATGTCGGGTATAGCGACGACGACAAGGCGCTTCGTGGATGCGGTCAAAGGCACAAAGGCCATTATCCTCGACACTCGGAAAACTGTTCCGGGTCTCCGAATTTTCGACAAGATGGCGGTGAGGATTGGAGGAGGTCAGAACCATCGGGTTGGACTCTTCGATATGGTTTTGATTAAGGACAACCATATTGCGGAGGCAGGTAGTATAACTGAAGCGGTCAATCGCGTAAAGGAAAAAATATCAGACGAGATTAAAGTGGAGGTGGAAGTCAGGAATCTGCCGGAGCTGCAAGAGGTTCTGAACCTCAGAGTTGATAGAATCCTTCTTGATAATATGACTCCAGGCCAAATGCGTGAGGCGGTCGGAATTGTCGACGGTCGAGTGCCGTTGGAGGCATCGGGGAACATAACTTTGCAGAACGTTGCAGAAGTCGCGGCGACGGGAGTCGATTTCATTTCGGTTGGAGCGCTGACACACTCCGTAACGGCCATGGACATAAGTTTGATGATAGATAGAAAGTGAGGAGATTATATGACTGCGAATGAGATATTTTTGAAGATGAAGGAAAAGCTGAGTGATATCGTTCCGGAAGCGGAGCTCAAATACAAATCTGAACTGGCAAACGAGATAAACAGGCTGAAGGAAGAACGCAACGCGGTTATCCTCGGACATAACTACATGGAACCGGCATTGTACTATTCGGTTCCCGACTTCGTTGGAGATTCACTGGAGCTCTCCCGCAAGGCAGCACAGACTGACCGTAAGGTCATCGTTTTCTGCGGGGTCCGTTTCATGGCCGAAACGGCGAAGATCCTCAATCCCGGAAAGACGGTTCTCCTGCCGTCTGAAAAAGCAGGCTGCTCGCTTGCCGGAAGCATCACGGCTGAAGATGTCAGAATACTGAAAGATAAATTCCCGGGGGTCCCGGTGGTAAGCTATGTGAATACTTATGCCGACGTGAAAGCAGAGTCAGACTATTGTTGTACGTCAGGAAATGCTGCTGCAGTCGTCAATGCTATAGGCAACGACAAAGTAATCTTCCTTCCCGATGAGTTTCTCGCGAGGAATGTCGCCGCCGAGACCGGAAAGAAAATCATCTTCCCTTCTGTGGGATTCACCGGAATGCGAAACGCAGATCAGGAGCCCGGAATAGATTATCAAATGATCGGCTGGCGGGGCCGATGTGAAGTGCACGAGAAATTTTCAGTGGAAGACATAACGAATATCAGGAAGCAATTCCCGGATGTGGTTATACTGGCACACCCCGAATGCAGTCCCGAAGTGGTCGCAGCTTCCGATTTCTCCGGTAGTACAACGGCCATGATACGATATGTCGAGCAGACGAAATCACACCGGTATCTTCTTTTGACCGAGTGTGCAATGGGCGACAACATTGCGGCGGCGAATCCCGACAAAGAGATGCTTCGGTTGTGCAGCGTCCGGTGCCCGCACATGAACCAGATAACACTCGAAGACACTCTCGAAGCGTTACAGAAGAACCAGTACGTCATTGAGGTACCGGAGGAAATCAGAGTCAAGGCGGCGCGCGCCGTGGAACGGATGATACAGATTGGATGACAGCAGGATCGATTTCCAGACTGAAGTTTTAATTATAGGGAGCGGTATTGCCGGCGGCATAACGGCTCTCCAGCTTGCGGACGCAGGCGTTGAAGTTACACTCGTCAACCGTTCGAAAATTCCGGAAGAGTCGAACACATATTACGCACAGGGCGGAATCGTGTATTCCGGCGAGCACGACTCTCCCGAGCTCCTTGCCGAAGACATAATCCGTGCCGGCGCCGGCTATTGCAGCACTAATGCTGTGAAGCTTTTGACGATGGAAGGTCCGAAACTCACCCGCGAAATCCTGATTGAGAAACTTGCCGTTCCTTTCGATATGACCGAGAGCCATGAACTTTCGCTTGCCAGAGAGGGAGGGCACTCGATCAGCAGGATTGTCCATGCCACGGATGCGACCGGCATGGCGATCGAGCTGGCATTGATGAAAGCCATTCTGATACGCAAGAACATCCATTTGCTGACCGGCTTTACTGCGGTTGATCTTTTGACTCCGGCCCACCACTCGCTCAACCGGCTGAGAATTTATGAGCCGCTCTCCTGTGCCGGCGCTTACCTTCTCGACCAGGAAAGTGGATCAATTGTAAGATGTCTTGCAAGGAAGACTGTACTGGCCACGGGAGGCATCGGTCAGATTTTTCTCCGCACAACAAATCCGCCGGGGGCACGAGGAGACGGCCTCGCCATGGCCTACCGTGCCGGCGCACGAGTGATCAACAGCGAGTTCATGCAATTTCACCCGACGGCATTCTACCAGCCGAACGCACCGTCCTTTCTCATTTCAGAGGCAGTCCGCGGAGCCGGAGCAAAGCTTGTCGGCGCGGACGGGAAACCGTTCATGGAAAAGTATGACCCGGTTTGGAAAGACCTGGCACCCCGCGATGTAGTCTCCCGAAGCATTCACCAGGAAATGCTTGTCGAGGACATACCAAACGTTTACCTCGATCTTGCGTCTTACATTCCCCACGAGAAGGTCAAGGAGATGTTCCCGTTCATCTACGATCAATGTCTCAAATACGGGATTGACATGACGGTGGAACCCATCCCCGTGGTCCCTGCTGCACACTACTTCTGCGGAGGAGTGTGGGTAGACGAGTGGGGAAGAAGCTCAGTCGAATCTCTATACGCTGTTGGCGAGGTATCATGTACAGGACTCCATGGAGCGAATAGGCTTGCGAGCACTTCCCTCCTTGAAGGACTCGTGTGGGGATATCGCGCCGCACAGGATATCGTGGGCACCCTGAAGGACGCTCCAGCGACAATGGCATCGGATATGCCGGGGTGGGAAGATACGAGCAACGAGACCGCCGATCTGGCTCTCATCAGCCAGGATATGAGCACGCTTAAACAAGTAATGTGGAACTATGTCGGTCTAGTGAGAACGACGAGACGTCTGCAAAGAGCAATCAGCGAACTGCGACATCTCGAAGTTGAGATAGAGAGGTTCTACCGCGCAGTCAAGTTGAACGACGATCTGGTCGGCCTGAGAAACGCAGTTAGGACGGGAATAATTGTTGCGCTCGCCGCGTGGGAAAACAAGAACAGTGTAGGGTGCCACTATAGGATCTGAGAAAGTTGGAAAGCTGGGGAAGTAGCAGGTAGTACGAAGTAGGTACTCTATATGCGCCAGAGATTAACCGCTCGACGTTTTATACTCGCAAGGCGAAAGCTTTGTTGATAGGCGGTAAGGCATGCATACCATACGGCGCAGCGTAATTTAGCCGCGACACAGATATCGCCGTCCCGGCATCGGACGAAAACTTCAAGTCCTGAGAGACGCACTACGTGCATTTAAAGCACGTCGCATAGCAATCCCACCCTTTGACATTTCCTATCTGCGAAGAGGCCATGCAATATGTTTCAGATCATATCACCCGTGTTCTCACCGACTTCGCACCGACGTGATCTCAAAAATGAGGGGCGTTGAAAACTTTGAGAGCCTTTGAGAACGAAGGCTGCCTTTCGATCTTCCGGGTGGCGAACAGGTCCGGTTGCTTTCACTTCCCGACCTCGTTCGCAGCAAAAAGACCCAGCGTGACGAAGACTGGCCAATAATCCGGGAGCTTGTAGAATCCGATTATGCCAGGGTCGACAATCCTTCGGCGGAGACGGTCAAGTTCTGGTTATTGGAATCTCGTACTCCCGACATAACAGTAGCGCTCGCAAAGCGATACGTGCAGCAAACTGGCTCTCTTGTAAAAGCACGTTCACTGCTTGCAGCAGCTCTCATCGGAGACACGCCAGGCCTCGAAGCCGGTCATGAAAAGGAGATGGAGCAGGAACGCGATGTGGACCGGATCTATTGGATGCCCTTGTGCAAGGAGCTTTATGACCTTGTTATCCTCAATTTTGAATTCTTAACTAAGTGGGCAAATCTTAAATCGTTGATCGTTGTTCTTAAACCATTGCTCTCCGGAATTCTCTTGCGTTTTCCATTTCCGATTTTGAAATTGTTTAGAATTCATGCCGAAGGCATACCTTCGGAAGATTCAAGCATTTCGGAATTGTAAACAGTCAGGGCGGCTGATTGAAGCATTTACCGGCGTTCAAAGCGGCGATATTCGCCGCTATCGGCATTGCCATCGGGAGAAATTTCCCCGGTTACATGCTGACTTTTCTCGCGGCAGCCATTGGGTTTCTTCTTCTTGCAGTGGCAGTCATCGCAACGAAAAGACGCCTAACAACACCTGACACTATCCTTTCTTCGCTGTGCCTCCTCTTCAGTTTCGCATTCGTGATGAGTCTTAAAGTGTCTTCCATTTCTTCGACAGATCTATCGGCCTATCGGTGTTTCGCGGGCACCGTTGTCGAATCACCGCGCGATCCATCATCCAGTTCGGTTTTACTCGACGATTGTTACGGTTTCAAGAACCGTTGGGAAAAGATTCATGGAAAAATTTCGCTTGTCAGCAGCGGCCGGTCGACATTCGAAACCGGCGACCGCCTGATAGTTGCCGGAAAGGCTCTGCCAATTTCTTCGGCGAGGAATCCGGGCGACTTCGATTTCAAATCATATTATTTGCTCGCAGGTATCGTCGGCCGGGTCTACCTGAAGAGCGGCAAAGACATCGTTTACATCGGCCACCCCGCCGGGTTTTCCTTTCGGCGCTCGGTCGTGGAGCTGGTCAGGAACTTCATGCGAAGCGAAATAAGGTCCTCGATGACCGGCGAACAGGCCGAACTTGCACGTGCCATGGTGATCGGTGAGCGAAACGGAATCAGCAGGGAGATCAATGAACAGTTTATCAATACCGGAACAATCCACATCCTTTGTGTCTCGGGACTCCACATCGGCTTCCTGACCGCAATTCTGGTTACACTTGCCGCCCTTTTTAGAATCCCTCGAAGATTTCGTTTCTTTTTGATTGCTCCGCTACTTGTGTTTTATGCATTCATTGTAGGAATGACTCCAAGCATTATGAGGTCCGTCGTCATGGCACTCGTAATTTTGTTTGGAGTGTTCCTGCAGAGAAGAAGCCAGGTCATCAACTCGATTGGCTTTGCCGCACTTCTGATAATTGCAATTGATCCCGCTCAGCTTTATTCTCCCGGGTTCCAGTTGTCGTTCGCGGCAGTCTTGTCGATTGCTTTCTTCTACAAGAAAATGACTGAGATGATCAGGCACTCATATCCTAATTTAGAAGAGCGACAATTGTTGAATTCGGTAATATCGCTCTCCGCGCTCACAATCGCGGCAACATTGGGTACAGTCCCTCTGACCGTTTTCTACTTCGGCAGACTTTCGGTCGTAAGCATAATTGCCAATCTCCTTATTGTCCCGCTCGCAGGCCTATTCGCAACCATGACATTCACTTTCTTGTTCATGGGCGTGTTCTCGTCTTTTCTATCTTCCGTGTACGGTGCCGCTTCTCAAGTCATTGCCTTCCTCATCCTCTCAATCAATTCAATGCTGGGATCGTCGAGTTTCAGCAACGTGAGGCTTAGCGACTCGCGGCTTCTCTTCGGCTTACTCTACTTTTTGTGGCTGGCTGCCGTAATTTCGTTTGGCAGGAACAATCTTGTGAAGAAACTATTGGTTGCAGTCCTGCTCGGTGGAGACCTGATAATCGTAAGCAGTCTTCTTCAAGCTCACAACGAGGCGAAAGTATTCGTACTCGATGTCGGTCAGGGTGACGCGATCTATATCGAGCTTCCAGGCGGTAAGAACATCCTTGTCGATTCCGGTATGAGGTTCGGCAGGGCCGATGTTGGGGAGCGCATAGTTGCCCCGTTTCTCGAAGGTCGAGGAGTGCAAAAGATCGACCACTTTGTCATCACGCATTTACACAGCGACCACATAGGCGGAGCCGCTTATCTCTTGCGTAAATTCGACGTGCGCGATTTCATTTATCCCGATCAGGGTTCACTGTCCGCCACATGGAGAAATACCCTGACGACTGCCAAATCGATGCGGATTCCCAACAGGACAGCACGATCGGGGATGATCTTGGACTCGGGTGCCAACTACAGGGTTTACATACTTCATCCGAACCGGAAGTACGTCGGCGAAGGTGGTTCAAGCTACCGCACAAGATTCAATGATGGTTCAGTCATTATGAAAGTCTGTATCGGTAAGGAAGCATTTCTTCTTGTTGGCGACATTGGAAGACAAGTCGAGCACGAGCTTGTAAGCTGCTATGGCAGTTTTCTTAAATCGACGGTCTTCAAAGTCGGCCACCATGGAAGCAGCACAAGTTCTTCTCAGGAGTTTATAGAGACTGTGCGTCCTCGGTTCGCGGTTATCTCTGTAGGGGCGCGGAACAGATTCGACCATCCCTCGCGAGAAGTGGTGGATCGTCTGTCGGAAGACTCGGTAATCACGTGGCGGACGGATTCACTCGGCGGCGCGTACTTTCGAGCTACGACAAACGCCTGCGACATGGTCTCCTGGCGATGACGGCTTTCTGATCGCTCGCGTAAGTCTCGAAGTTTTTGGATGTTATACATTTTTCTGCCGGTTGGGAACCTTGATTTTTACTACATGTGGGTTTAAATTTCACAGCAAAAAAATGAGGCGGAATACTTGACAGCTCGCGGTTCCGATGACGAAGTCATGCAGGAAGAGTTGAAAGCCGGCGGTGCCATTCCCCAGCATATCGCCATCATAATGGATGGCAATGGAAGATGGGCCAAGCAAAGAGCGCTCCCTCGCGTTGCGGGACACCGTGAGGGAGTAAACTCGGTGCGCGACATCGTGGAGGCCTGTGGACAGGTTGGAGTCGGCTGCCTGACCCTTTACGCCTTCTCTACTGAGAATTGGAAGCGGCCTCAGCAGGAAGTCTCGACATTGATGCGATTGTTGGTGAAAGCTTTGCGCGATGAAACGGACAAACTTTACAAGAACAATGTCAGGCTGACTGCGATCGGCGAGATTGATTCGCTTCCTCGTGACGTCCAACGCGAACTTTCCGATTCATTCGAGAGGACAAAGAAGAATACGGGTCTGAATCTCAATCTTGCGCTAAGTTATTCCGGAAGGTGGGAGATCACCAGTGCCGCCAAGAAAATCGCCGGAGATGTGGCAAAGGGCAAGATTGAGATCGATAACATTACAGAGTCGCTTTTGTCATCTTATATGAGTACTGCCGACATCCCCGATCCGGACCTGATGATCCGGACGAGCGGCGAGTTTCGCATCAGCAATTTCCTGCTTTATCAACTTGCATATACCGAAATCTATATATCCAAAGTATACTGGCCCGATTTCCGTAGGAAACATCTTTACGAAGCAATCAGGGATTATCAAAAGCGCGAGCGTCGGTTCGGCCTTGTAAGTGAACAGGTCAAGCATCTCCAAACGCTTTAATAATACAACCAACTGTAATCCGTCGCAGTCCGTCCAAAGGAAGTGCAGGATCGGAAAGAATTTGATTAGGATGAAGTATCTTCTCATCTCGCTTATGTTCATATCGTTGGCTATAACAGTCCGGGCACAGGAAGTTCAAAAGGCTAAGCCCTTGAAAATACTCGGGATTTCCGTCCAGGGCAACAAACTGACAGATGCCGCTGCCATTATCAGATACGCAGGTCTGCAGGTTGGCAGTACTTTCACACCCGGTGGAGACAAGTTACGCCAGGCAATCAAACAGTTGTGGTCCCTCGGCATATTCTCGGATATCCAGATACTGATGGATAATAAAATCGGCGACGGCGTGTTCCTCCTCATAAAAGTCAAAGAATACCCGAGGCTCAATGATATTATCATTAAGGGAAATCACAAGATAGACAAGAAAGACATATTAGATCTCTTAGATCTTGTGAAAGGCCAGATCGTCCATCCTGAAGACTTGAACACGCTTGTCTACAACCTTAAGAAGAAATACGAAGATAAAGGATATCTGCTCGCTGAAATAAAACCCAGGCTTGTGCCTATCGCGGACACTACCGGCGCGCCGGTCAACCTTATCGTGGATATTAATGAAGGGGAGGAAGTAAAGATAAAGTCCATCACATTCAGCGGCAACAAGAATTTCCCCGCGGGAGATCTCCGTGGTGCCATGAAAGACACACACCAGGATGTGTGGTGGATGTTCTGGCAGAGCTCGAAGTTCGAACGGAAGAAATTTGATGACGACAAGCAAAACATAATCAAATACTATCAGGCACACGGCTATATCGACGCCTCCATTCTTTCCGATTCCCTCTGGTACAGCCCGAACAAGAAATGGATGTTCATCCACATAAACCTGTACGAGGGGAAGAAGTATTATATCCGGGAAATAACCTGGGAAGGCAACACCAAATACCCGTCTGACGTTTTGAATGCTCATCTCGGATTGAAGCGCGGCGAGGTGTTCGACGAACAGAAGTTCGATGAAAATTTGAATGGGAATAAGGCCCAGACCGACGTCGCTTCCCTCTACCTGGATACTGGCTACCTCACCATGAATCTGGTCCCCAATATCGTTCGCGTGCCTCCCGACTCGGTTAACCTGCACATCACGGTCATGGAGCGCAACCAGTTCCGGATCGCACAGGTAAGCATACACGGGAACTCCAAAACCGAAGACAAGGTAATCCGGCGCCAACTCTTCACAGTACCGGGAGACTATTTTTCTCGAGCGAATATAATCAATAGCGTCAGGCAACTCTCCCAAATGAACTACTTCGATCCGCAGAAGATAGAGCCGAATTACTACATAGTAACCGATTCCACTGTTGACGTGACCTACGCCGTGAAAGAGAAATCGAGCGATACTTTCAACATGTCTGTCGGGTATAGCCAAACATTCGGATTCACCGGGGCCATCGGATTGAGCTTCAACAACTTCGATATAGTGCACCCCTTCGAAGGAGGCGCCGGTCAATCGTTGAGCTTCAATTGGCAATTCGGTGTCAGCACACCTTACAGGACATTCCAGTTGGGTTTCAACGAACCATGGTTGTGGGACACTCCGACTTCGTTCGGTGTAAACCTGTTCGACACACAGCAGTATTACATCTACGATCTCACGATGGCAGGCGGATCGATCAGCATCGGCAGAAGACTTCGCTGGCCCGACCCCTATTTCAGAATCAATTGGATCTTTACTGGCGAGAAGCTCGACGTCACGAACGGCGGCGGTTACTACCCGGAGGGAGTTAACACGGAGTGGAATCTCACTCAGGTCATCTCCCGGAACAGCACCAACAGTCCGATCTTCCCTACAGTAGGGTCCGACATTTCACTAAGCGACGAGCTTGCAGGTCCCCCGATTCTTCCAGGTACGGTTGATTTTCAGAAGCACGTGTTCAACGCTGATTTTTACACCAGCCTTTTCGGAAGTGATCGAGTTGTTTTGTTCAGTGGAACCACGTTCGGTGTTGTCGGATCACTTACCAATACCAGCAATCCAAATCCGGTCGATCTTTTCTTTATGGGTGGAACCGGTCTTGGATACATTTCTACGACGCCGCTGCGCGGCTATGGCGACCAGCAGGTTGGACCAAAGAGCCCGGATACGCAAAGCGGGACCCCCGTCGGCGGCCGTGTGATGTTCAAACAGACTTTTGAATTGCGGCTCTCTATATTACAGGATCCAATTCCGCTCTATGTGGATCTCTTTGCGGAAGGCGGCAACGTTTATACCGATCTTAACCATACCGACATCTTCCAACTGGACCGTTCAGCCGGCTTCGGTGCGCGGGTTATGATAAACCCGATCGGTCTTGTCGGATTTGATTACGGTTATGGCTTTGATCCGATAGCACCAGGCGCTCCGCCCTCCGGATGGCATTTCAACTTTGAATTTGGCCAGAACTTTTGAAATGCCGAGTTGCTAAATTTATGGAAAACAAAACAAGAGGTTAGAAGTGAAA
>JAKASW010000120.1 GCA_021818875.1 Bacteroidota bacterium | reverse complement strand
GTACCAAACCTGCGGATCATCCCCGTTGATTTTCAGGCTTGCGAGAAGATGTACTTTAGCAGAATCAGGGTTGTGTCTGAAAAGGTCGATGTTGCCGAGCCATTTCTCCGCGAATGCACTTCTGTCGATTTTGTTCCTCTTTGTAAGATAGTAACAAGCAGTATCGTATTCTTTGTCGTGTATAAGCACACTCGCGGCATAGTCATAGTACTCAGTCGAAATCGGATACTGGCTGATTAGAACATTCATCACTCGAATGAACTCATCGATGTTCCCCTCATTAGCATACCATTCGGCCGCATCTTTCTGAACGGCTAACCAGTCCAGTTTGTCCAACACCAGGTCGTATGCGAGAGAATCTATATAGTTCTTCGGCGAAAGGAGCTGGTACACAGGAATTCTTTCCGCATAGTCAATGTAAGGCCAATCATCCTTAAGCACTTTTATCCGATAGTCGGCAATCACGCTGTCGAGCGGGGAAAACGGGAAATCGGCAACAGTCATACTATCTTGTTGGCGATTTGTTAGATCGAGAGGCTCCGTTTTCGGAAGCAAGCCGGTACGCTCCATCTCGTCGTAATATAAACGTCCGATAATCTCATAACCTTGCAAAGTCGGATGGAGATGATCCGTCATAAGGTTGTTACCGACAATGCCGTCCGGGCTGAGTGCATCGAAAGCTGAATCAACGTTGACGACCGGATCGTCGAATTTGCTGCCGAGTGAATCTATGACGACGTTTATCTCGCTCGGCGCTCTAAACCTCAACGCATCGAGGTCTTTCGAAAACCTGAAAAGAGAATCGGCGGCGTGGAACTCATGTTCCCTCAATGCAATCTGTGCCATGACGAAAACGGAATCGGCAGGCGGGAATCTTTTCTGGTTGATCGAGACGAACGGATATTGGTCCTTCAAATTGCATGCAAGGGTTCCTAAAATGACAGGGACGCGGGCTTTCTTGGCCATTCTCAGAATGTCCGTCATGTTTCCCTGAAATTGCCTGATCCCCTCCCAGTAAACCTTGGAGTCAAAGCCGATATACTGGTTGCGAGCCATGCGCGACATCAACGTACCGGTGGGTCGAGTCTTCCTGCCGAAGATGCCTGAGATACCTTCGACCAGGTTCCGCAAAAGCTGGAAGGTCCTGAACTGCTCTAGATAAATGACCAGGTTGACCACGGTGCGGGACGTTCCGAACGATTCCATCGATCCTACGCCGAGAGCGCCATAATATTCGTTGTTGCCTGCATAAATCAGGATCAAGTCGGGTTTTTCTTTCAGTATTCCCGGCATCATGTCGCGCATCGCGTAGCTGTTTATGGCCGTCATGGCACAGTTGATCACTTCGATTTTTGAGCCCGGATATTCGAGGCTTAGCCGCTGCTTCAGGTACCTGGAAAAGGAGCCGTTCGGAAGGTATGGATAACCGGCTGCAGCACTCTCGCCGAGCACGAAAACCCTGAACGCATTCGGTTTCTTCACCTTGTCGAACAAATCAACGTCGGAATACGGGACGTTCTGAATATTGTAAAAATATTTGTGCGCGATGTCAGTGTTCAGCACAAGGATGCCCTTTGCAGGGCTCACCCACTGTTTGAAGTTGTACCCGTAATTGAAAATCCGGAGCCCGGCTTCGAGAAGGACGAAGAAGAGTACAGGAACAAGGATGGTGACGAGATAGAAAGAGATTCTCTTTTTCATAAAGTGCGACTCACTCCTGCAACATACTTAAGAACTTCTGATCAAATAGACAAGTGAGTCCCACTTTGATTTACTTACTTCAAAAGTAACATCTTCTTCACGCTAATGAAGGATCCGGCATGAAGACGGTAGAAATAAACTCCGGTTGCAACGTGCACGCCGTTGCCGTTCGCTCCATTCCAAACCACCGAGTAATTGCCAGCCTGCAACATACCGCTAACCAGTGTGGCGACGTGCTGACCCAGGACATCATACACTTCCAGCGAGACGCGTTCCGGTTTCGCAATCCCGTATTCAATCGTCGTTGTAGGGTTGAACGGATTCGGGTAGTTTTGCTCAAGTCCGAACTTTAACGGTACAACTGGTTTTGCATCGATGGCAGTTAGCGGACTGTTGCCCAGCACAAGTACCTGTGACTGGTAGGGTGCGAGATCAACAGCGAGACTCGAAATTGAAGTCGGCGTGACGGGCTGGCTGCTGATGTTCAATACGTCGTTGGCGTACCATGGCTTCGTCGGGTCGAGGTTCAAGCTGTCGGCCGGTACCGAGACCACGGCCTTCAATTGGCTGCCATAGAAATTGTTTATCACAATCACTCTGTCGTTGTCTTCCATCCTGAGATAGGCGTAAACGGAATCTCCGGCGGTTGTTTTGAGTCTCATGAAGCTTCCCTGCTGAAGTGCCGGATTGGAATCCCTGATGTGGATCAGAGATGTGTAATATGGTTGCAGATTATAAGGGTCGCTCCAATTGATGATGCTTCGCTGAGTAGTTTCACCAACTTCCTGCCCGGCATAAACCAGCGGCAGTCCCGGCAAGGTATAAATGAAGGCCGCCGCCATCTTCGTTTGCTGAGCGCCGAAAACATCTATGAACCGAGGCTCATCTTGGTTCTCGAGAAATCTTAACGGTCGCACATAAGAAGGATAATTTGGACTTCTGTACCATTCTATAAGACTATCAAGTGAGGTTATCGTCGCATCATGGTTCATCGTTGACTGCAGGAGATTGTAGAGCGACCAGTCATATCCGCTGTCGAATTTCTTTTGGAAATATTGCAGGCCGGTTGCATCGCACTCGCCAAGAAGGAGTATATCCGGTTTGACCTGTTTGAGTTCCGACCTCATACTCTGGAGAAATGCCGGACCTGAAACGCGGTCGTCGTTTATATACATTGCTACGTCGAACCTGTAGCCATCGATATTGAAATTTTCTACCCAGTACTTGAGCATCCTGAGAAGATAAGCCCTTACCCAGGCAGACTCATAATTGATGTTTGCCAGATTCCACCAGGAGCCGAAGTAATTGTACGTTCCGTTCGCGTTCCACATATAGAAATCATGATAAGGAGAATAGTCTCCGTATTTGTATGCGTCCTGCATGAAAGGATGAATTGCAGATGTATGATTGATAACCATGTCGAGAATTACTTTGATGCCGTATTGGTGAGCAGCCGTGATCACCTTCTTCAGATCGGCGGGCGATCCATAATCAGGATTGACGCCGTAATAATTGGTCACCGTGTAACCCGGCTGGTTGGCCGACAACTGCTCGGAGTCATAAATCGGCATAAGCCAAATGCAATTGACACCAAGCGCCTTGAGCTGGGGCATCCTGCCGGCCACCGCATTGAGCTTGCCGGTGAGACTGAGCGTCCTGACGTAGATTTCGTAGACTACGGCGGTGTCGACCCACTTCGGATGCCAGGTCGACAAATCCACAGTGTGCGGCTGACCCGAATCGACCACCACCACTGCTCTGGCCCATGATGTGTCGAGATTTGTAGTTGCCGTGACATTGAAGTAGTACTCGCCATCGACAATTGGCGAAGTGTAAGACGCAGTAGCAGCATTCGCCCCCGTCAAATTAACCTGTGCAGGATTGGAAGGATCTGGCGTCCAGGTAAACGTCGGCACCAGGCCATCAGGATTTGTCGAACCGCTCGCGTCCATGATCACCGATGATCCGCTGATGGTGTACTTTATTATAATATCCGTCGAGTGATCGGCATGATAATCAAAGAGAACTCCTTTGCTGGTTGTCGATAATCCCGATTTCGTGACCGAAACACTTATCGTATTGATTCCGTCGGTCAACGGCAGGAGAGCTGAAAGCATACCGGACGAAACCGATACCGTGGTATCATGGACGACGCCGCTGTTCGAGACGTGGGCCACTGCGCTCGTTATCGTTGAGTCACTGACCGTCGCGTAAACTCTCACGGTGTCTTCGTACCAGTCGCCTCCACCGGTAAGCATTCTGATCAGAGGCCTGTTGGTAAGAGTAGAGCTAATTTGCGATGGCTCGATGGCGACGACACCACGCCTTACCGTTCCAATCACCGCCATCCGCGGCGCACCAATGTTGAAGCCTCCAATATAGTCCGATAGAAGTCTATGCTGGTTGCTCACATTGCCCATGAACGCAACGTTATAAACATAAGGATTGTCAGCCTGGGGTGATACCGGTATAGCGCCCGAACTGTTTCCAAAGAATGTGTAACCGCAGAAGTACCACGGCTCGACATACGAGCCTAAAACGTTTTCGAGATCTGACAGCGCAAGTGCGAACCTGAATTGGGAAGAAGTCTGCGAATCGCTGTTTACCGATATCGCCGGGCCTCGCTGCAAA
Source organism: Bacteroidota bacterium (assembly GCA_021818875.1). Lineage (GTDB taxonomy): Bacteria > Bacteroidota > Ignavibacteria > Kryptoniales > JAKASW01 > JAKASW01. The sequence continues at coordinate 7,773 of JAKASW010000120.1, read as the reverse complement.
GGACTCCGTGAAACAAACAGCACGTTATCCATTGTGTCGAGCTGCGTAGAATTCGGCGGAGCGATTATCATGTAGACGCCTACGTTGTTCCACTCCGGGACTTTCATATTTACAGCCGGGAGAGCGTCGACAAAATCTGCTTGCTTCAGAGTATTCGTAATTTCTAGCGCAAACCGTGTATGACTGTCGATAGCTCCCATATCGATCGTGAACTCGAGCGAGTCTCCGGCGGCGTTTGTGGTAATATGGATACCATACAGATCCGCCGATTGAGGAGTAAATCCGGAAGGATATGTGTATCCGCCTGGACCATCATCGTTGTTCTGATCATCCACGTAGTAGTACCCTGTGTTAGGCTGGTACACTCCGAAAGTCAGGTATGAATTCGCCGCTTTATTACCGGCAATATCTGCCCCCGTCACTTCGACGATGTGCCTTCCGATTGCAGGACTAGTCACGACAGCAGAGATATCATAACCATGATTAGTGGAATCAACTGTGTGCGGTACTATCGTCCCATCAACATAAACCTGTATAGAGTTCGTGTCGATCGCCGTGCCGCTATCGTTTTGGGTAATGACTGCTCCAATGGGCACTGTACTAACAGGCGACCAAAGGATTGTTCCCTGTTCCGGACTTGAAAATTCTATTTTCGGAATTGGATTAATTGTCTTGATCACGTACGGCGTGTAGTCGGATCCGAGATTCGGATTGTCCGGATCAGGCACGTAGCCGATCACCGCACTCGCGCCTTTCACGATGAACTGATAGTTTGAAACTACCTGGTTAACAGGAAGCATCTCGTTCAACTTGAAGACGCCGTTTGAATCGGGGCCTACCATCGGATCAGCGCCGTAGAAATTGAAAGGTCCCTCAACAGAGACTCCCGTTATCCCGTCGCCGAGGTATTTAAGATTCGGGCTATACGGATCAAATACAAATGTGTACGGCGCGTTTACGATAGCGTTTGAGATATCGAATATGGATGAATCGATTCCGACAGAACCTTCATTGTTCATTGCACTCAGCACTACTGAGTATTTTCCTGCCAGCAAGGGAGAAGGTGCTCGATATGAGAAAGTCCCGGCAGTAGAATCGAAGTATGAGGGACTGTTGGAAACCGGTACGCCGTTAATAGTTAGTTTAATGCTTGATACAACAAGCTTGCTGCTGAGGGCAGACACGATCCTCGCAGAGACCACAGGAGACTTGTTGTTTATTGTCGAGCCGCTCAAAGGCGTCAGATCATATATAGCAGGATCCGTTACGTACAAGATCGAATTATTGTTATTTCCCGCATTCTGGAGAGGATCAAGCGGATCGGGGAACCAACCCGCGATTGTCGTATCGCCGCCGGAAATGTTGTAAGTGACAAACTTATATTCATATACGCCCGGACCATCGTTGCCTGAGCCGCCCGGCTTCGTATAATGCCCGGTAGTGTCAGGCGTCAGAGGGACAGTGATTTCCCATGTGTTGTTCCCGACATTCTGCATCTGATACGGATGTCTATTGTTGTAAAAGCCCCAGTTGTTGAATGTACCATTTATGCCGACGCCGGTCTCACCCGCTTGAAGCGTGTGAGTGAATACGAATGTGATTGGAACGCCTTTCGTAGAGTCAACCTGCGCACTTGCTTGAAGCGCCATGAACGCAACAAGTGAAATGATCATTCCACCTCCACGAAGGACCTTATTAAGCAATGTCTCATACCGCATGTGCTTTTCTCCCTGATTATTTTACGAGAGCCATCTTTTTTATGTAAACATAACCGGCTGTGGTCAACCGGTAAATGTAAACTCCGCTCGGTAAATTCACCCCGTCGAAGGCGACCTCGTGTGTTCCAGCCTCCTCGACAGAGCTTGCGAGAGTGGCCACCTTCTGGCCCAGTACATCGAATACTTGAAGCCTCACAAAGCTTCGGCGAGGGATGCTGTACCGGATTATCGTGGATGGATTGAATGGATTCGGATAGTTCTGGTAGAGCACGTACCTTGAGGGTATATTGCCAGCACTCAAGATTGATTGGACCACTAAAGCTCTCACCTGTACGCTATCCACACAGTTTGCACCGTTGTGCAGAAAGTATAATGTACCCTGATGTGTCCCGGATGAATCTTCCGTAAGAGAAACAAAAAACTTCAGACTGTCATTCGGTGGGATCACGGCATACGCCGGGCCTACGACAATATTTGCACCGGTCGAGATAACTGTGGTAATATCAAGATTGCTCTTCCCGGTATTCACAACAGTTATGCTATCAATACCCGGTTTGCTTAACCCGATAGTGCCAAGATCCAGGTCAGATGTTTCTGTCTCAAAGACAGGCGGATTGTTCAACGCAAAATCGCCGGCATTCGTCATGTTTGCAAAATAGTCCTGCGGCGCACCTCCGACCGTGGTAAAGTTGCCTCCGAAGTAAACTCTGCCATCAGAGTAAGAAAGCCCGATTGACATCACATCCGAATTGAGAGACGGATTCCAACCGCTGGCGGAACCAGACAATGTATCAAGTGCTGCAATGCCGACGACTGACTTGCCGCCGATGGCTGTGAAGTATCCACCCGCGTAGACTTGATCGCCGCTGCAAGCAAGCGCGTAGACGACAGAGTTCGCATCGGGATTCCATTGAGTGGCAATGCCACTTACAGTATCGACGGCGCCGAGATAGTTTCTGGCGCTGCCGCCAATGTGTGTAAATCCGCCTCCAGCATAGACAACACCGTTTTGGACTGCGAGGCTGGTCACAAAATCATCTGCTTCAGGATCCCAATTGGTTACAGAACCAGTTATTGCGTTGACTGCAGCGGCATTCATTCGCAACTCACCTCCCACTTTGTCGAAGAATCCTCCGACGTAAACGTTATCACCGGCAAGTGCAATTGCATCCACAAGATTATCCGGGTCGGGGTTCCAACTTGTAACGATGCCGTTTGTGTTATTCACTGCCGCAAGGAAACGTCTCGATGTTCCGCCAACCGCGGTAAAACCTCCGCCTATGTACACAACATTCCCCGCGATAGCAATCGCATTCACGCCTGCATTTGGATCGGGATCCCAACCTGTCGCCTCACCGGTTGTTTGATCAAGCGCCGCAGCGAAATTCCTCGACTGTCCCCCGACATCCGTGAAAGCGCCTCCGACATAAATGATTCCTGGTCCAAGCGTCATAGCCGAAATCGATCCGTTGGCGTCGGGGTTCCATGACATCAGACCGCCTGTTCCTATGTCGAAAGCTGCGAGGTTATTTCTAGACTCGCCGCCGATACTTTCAAAACTACCGCCAGCAAGAACAGTAGCTCCGCTCGCCTGGATGGAGTAGATGATGCCGTTGGCATTCGGATTCCAACTTTCAACGGTGCCTGTAATAGGATTCAACTCAGCGATGTATTTCTGCTGTGCCCCCCCTATGTTGCTGAAATTGCCTCCCACATAAACTGCACCATTAGCAGGCGTAATGGTGAGCACGTAACTGTCCGGATTAGGATTCCAACTCGTCGCGTTCCCGGTCGAAGTATCGAGCGCTGCCAGGCCGTTTCGCGTTTGTCCGCCAATGGAGTTGTAGGATCCACCAGCATAAATCAATCCACCGGACTCTGCCAACGCAAAGACAAAACCGCTGGCAGATGGATTCCAGGATGTGGGAGTTATGCTGCCGGTATCGACTGCGGCGATATCGCTTCGCGATTGACCGGCGAACGAGGTGAACGCCCCCGCAACATAGATCACTCCAGCCGACACGGCGAGCGAGTATACACTCCCGCCCGGAGCAGGCGACCAATTAGTAAGAGATCCGTTGTCTCCATCCATCGCTGCCAGATAGCTTCTCGAAGTTCCGCCAATACCGGTGAAGTCACCTCCTACATAGATTGTCCCTCCGCATACCTGCAGTACGTTTACTGCGCCGTTGGCACTCAGATTCCAATTCCTAACTGAACCAGTCGCCGAGTCAAGCGCAACAAAGTTTGAGTCGTTCGTTCCGCCGACTTGAGTGAATCCACCTCCAACAAAGAGCGTACCATGCCAGAGTCCCAATGTATTGACCTGTCCATTGATCGACACTCTCCAACTGGAATCTACTGAGCCATTTGGTAGGATGTGAAATAGATTCGCGAGTGAAGGATGGCCGACGACAGTGAATTGTCCACCGACGTAATATCCGCCCGCACCATCAGGAAGGATTGTTCTAACGGTTCCCTGGATTTTCGGAGCGTCTCCGATGTAGGCACCTGCAGAATCAAGCGCCGCCAGGCCACCTGTCAGTGGGCTAACGTAACTGAAGCTGCCTCCGATGTACACCGTATTCCCACAAGGTACCACGGCATCGACTTCGCCGTTGGTGACAACGGTATTTGAGCCGGATGTCTGAGCTACGACGACATTCGCAAAAAGGAGATAGACAGAGAAGATTGTTGTTATGTAAAGCCTATTTCGCATTTCTCATACTGACTTTTTACTTCTTGCCTCTTGCATCTGCCTGCACATTACTTGACGAGTAACATTTTTCGGACCTTGGTTTGGTTGCCAGCAACAAGCCGGTAGAAATACACGCCGCTTGGCAAGCTGCTTGCATCGAAAGAGACAGAATAGCTTCCTGGCTCCTCCACCTTGTCAACCAGAGTTCTCACTTCCCTACCAAGAACATCGTAAATCTTCAAACTTACGAACCCTGAACTCGGGACATCAAACCCAATGACCGTTGTCGGATTAAACGGGTTCGGATAGTTTTGATACAATCTGAAGGATGCTGGCTGCTTATCCTCCTGCAGGACCGATGTGAATGTTGAATCATACTGTACCACCACCATGTCCCAGTAAACCAGGCCAGGAAGTGTCACCGATACATTTCCTCCGTTTTGAGTGAACGGAAGGCTCACCGGCGCTCCATCATAGAAATCCGGAGAAGCGCACCATACAGCAACAACTGTGCTACTTGTGTTTAAACTCAGGGCTAACGACTCCAGAGTATCAGGTGCCGTCTGTCTCCCCCCTGTATCGCGCCACTCAAGCGACTTCACTCCATCAAAATTGATCAGGTTGACGATTTGCTTGTGGTCCGTTGCACTGACCATGCTCCAGATTCCGCCAACCTGCGGCGACGAGCTCACCGGAATTGACAGCGAACCGGATTGAGCAGTCATATTCAGGATAGAATGCACCTCCCCGTCCCGGAGTAGGTTCTCATAAGCAACCATGAAATCATAATCTCGGACCAGATCTCGCTGCAAAGTGTCGGTCATTTGCAGCCCGGCGGCGGGAAAATACGAATTATAAAGCATGTGCTCGCCTAATTCGAGATGATCGCCGCCTGCGGCGAATATTACGGCGTCGGTCAGAAGAACTCCCGGAGTATTAAAGTAGCCTGTCCCGTTGGAAATATCGTCCATGTAAGCCGCAAGGACAGTGGCAAGACTTCCGTCGCTGTAAGATGTATTCTGATTAATGATATTGACAAGATCAAAGTACGTCGTGTCAGGAGGCCACACTTCGGTATAAAGGAAGTATACAGGCGACTGCGCTATCTGCTGCTGGCCATATTGCCCGACTGCGTTCATAACCAGGTCGACACTGAGCTGAGTCTTAGCGTTCGAAAGGAACGACGAAAACGAATTCGTAAGGTTGACCGACTGCCCGTCGTAATTCCAAACGGAGCCGAGATAGCCAAGCTGATCCACGTGCCATCCATCGAATGGAATTGCGAGAAATACTTTCCGTTCCTGGGCACAAATATAATTTTGCCAATCGCTGTTGCCCGGATCCATGATGTACAAGTTGCTCGCCCACTCGGGAGGAGGGAGAGGAAAATATTCACGGGACTGGTGATTCGGATCCGAATAGAGACTCCAGGTTATGTCGACTCCATCCTGGTAAGCGTCGGCATACGCACCATAGAGCAAGTTGTAATTCATCGCCTTCATACCATGCTCGTGCGCGGCCCGGATGTACCCTTCAACCGTCGATAAATAGGTCGTCCGATTCCCGATATCTTTCCACGTCGAATCCGGATTTTGGACCGTTCCAGCGAGAGGCTCATTATGTTTATATTGCCAATCGTAAAACTGAAGACCGTTTATGTGATACCGGTTGAGAACCGAAATTGTGCTGTCGATTTTGGATTGACCCATGTACGGGTAGGCAGACAAGAAACCATAACGTGGGAATTTGTTCCAGCTCGAAGAAACGTCGACCCCGATCGTTGTATGATCCAAAACCGTGTCTGAGCTTTCAAGGAACAGCTCGACAAGAACGCCGAAATGATTCACGTCAGGTGCTTGCCAGGACCACGATATAGAATCCGTACCCGCAAGGCTGATCGTATCCTCACCCATCACGCTGTCGAGATGGTCATAGACAATCCGAAGGATTTTGCCGGCGACTGCCTGCTTAAAAGCAACGCCGAATTGTACCATTGAGAGAGGATTGTACAAGGCACGGTCGGTTGAAACATTTGCAAACCAATCTCCCTGGTTTATCCCGACAGGCAAATTAGATTGAGCTCCCGCGTGCCCGCATGTTGCGATCAGGATGAGAATTGGCACATACAAACAGAAGAACTTGAAACGAGGTACTTCAACTATCATGAAACGGCCCGAATGCTTTGTCACAAGTACGACTCACTTTGGGAATGAACAGAGGAAGTTTTGAGAGCATAGAAACGCAGGCGAAGTCACGTGACCTCGCCTGCGTTTCATCTCAATTGTTACTTCAACAGAAGCATCTTCTTCACGGCAGAGAAACTACCAGCATGTAGTGCATAGAAGTAAACTCCACTCGCGAGACGCGATGCGTTGAAAGCGTCTTCGTATGTTCCTGCCCTCTGCATTCCGTTGTAGAGCGTCGCAACTTCCTGACCAAGAACGTTATAAATCTTGAGCGACACCTGACTGTTCTGTGGAACGGAATACCTGATCACAGTGGACGGGTTGAACGGATTCGGGTAATTCTGCTCCAGGCTGAAGGCGGTTGGGACGACGTTCGGAATGCGACTGATTCCGGTGACAACTTGAACGCTATCCAGATAGTCACCGAACTTGTTTGCCTGGAACCGTATTGGAGCGGTTCCTGCAGAATCCGGAAGATAAATCTCGTGGTTGTCGAAATTGTCAGACGTGTTCTGTTCATTCTGTTCGATTGTACCTCCAGATTCCCTGAATACGCTGTACATTACCCAGATCTTGTTCACCGACCCCGCCGGGAAAGTGAACGTACCGGAGTATATCGAGTCACCGGCCACGAGATCTCCGTGTGTACCATCATCGTAAAGTCGGAGTGCATGCATGGTGTCTGCCCACGCCTGTCCATACAGCCAAGACAGCGGCGGTTCGCTGCCACCGATGAAAACACTGTCCATGTTGGAGAACGGTTTGCCGGTGAGCGCATTAATTGCTCCGTGCATGTCAACTGACAATACCACAGTGACCGGAGTCTTAAGCACACCGGTGATACCGTCAAAGAATCGTGGAGCAAGAGTACTGTCGTTTCCAGTGAAGGTGTACTCGTAGTTCGCTCCATGGGGTCCTTCTTCCCATCCTCCGTTTGGCGGAAGCGGAAATGCAGTTCTCGTTGTATTGATGAAAAACTTCTGGCCGAATAGAGTGCCGACGGGAGCAATCAGGTGAACAGTTGCAGAGTAGAGGCCGGGAGTGAACGGATTTTCAGTCATCTTCGTCCCAGGTCCCCAACCGCCGGGAATGATGTCGCCACGGAGATCAACATAGTCTCCACTGTCGGGCTGGAAGTAACCGGTCTGTTCCATCTCAGACATATTGACCT
>JAKASW010000119.1 GCA_021818875.1 Bacteroidota bacterium | reverse complement strand
TCGTCATGCCTTTGTCACCACTTTCAAGCTCGAACCCTCAGCAATCGAATCAAAATCCTTGTCATTGTGCAGCAGAGTCAAACCATTCTCAATGCAAAAGGTCGCTACTAACATGTTGATGGTTTTTCTAACCGTGATTCCTTTCTTTCGCAGCGTTCTGAAGTTTTCTGCACTTTTGACTGCAAGTTCCTTGTTGCAAATATCATAGCATGGCAGTTCCAGCAGCAGACTTTTTGCCGTTCGATAGTCGCCGTCACTTCTGAATCCTTGAAGCACTTCTGCAATTACATTATCTCCGATTCCCACAACTTCATTCCCAAGGGTGTTGTCGAGATAATCAACTTGCCATGTTGAATTTCCGTTGAAATAGTCGACCAGAACGGTCGAGTCGAGAAATATCACTTCGGTGTTCTCATCTCATTTATGTTCCCTTCCCATTTCAACTTACCGCGGAACCGTTTCAACTTCCCCTGACTCCTGATTTTGATATACCTCTCCAGGGCTTGTTCGATAACTGCCTTTTTGGTTGGTAAGCCGCTTACCTTCAAGGCTTTGCTCATCAAGTCATCGTCGATTACAATGTTTGTTCTCAATTTGTCCTCTCTGATGTGTATAACCTTCAAGACATATACACATTTTATTTTTATGCGACAGCGCTTAATTTTATCTCACTTTGGAACGGCTGTTGATGCGCAGGTAATCAAAAGAAATTAAAGGAACCTATCATGGCACAGTCAGAGGGCCAATCAATTCAGGAATCCACAACTCTACCGGAAAACGCTTTCAAAGAGCTGAAAGACGGCGAAGACTACCGGCCAATAATGTCTCCGGACAAGTCTTACCCGGAGGTAACACCATGGTCTGCCGGATGGGGCCTCGTCATGGCTGTCTTGTTCTCTGCAGCGGCCGCATACTCCGGCTTGAAAATCGGACAGGTGTTCGAGGCTGCAATCCCCATTGCAATTCTTGCCGTAGGAGTTACGGGACTTGCGAAGAAGCCTAACGGCCTCGGCCAGAATGTGATAATCCAATCCATCGGCTCCGCATCGGGGGCGGTGGTTGCGGGAGCAATCTTTACCATCCCTGCGCTTTACATTCTCGATCTCCCCGCAAGCTACTTCCATATGTTCATCGCATCGGCTTTCGGTGGATTCATAGGAATACTTTTCCTTATTCCGTTCAGGAAATATTTCGTCAAGGACATGCACGGGAAGCTTCCTTTTCCCGAAGCGACCGCCACGACGGAAATCCTCGTTGCCGGCGAAAGCGGCGGCAAAAGTGCGAAGGTACTTGTACTGAGTGCGCTGATCGGTGGAGCATTCGATTTCACTTTCAGTGCATTCGGACTGTGGTCGGAAGTCATCACGACGAGGATGTTCGCCTGGGGGCAGGCGCTATCTGACAAGTTCAAGATGGTTATGAAGCTCGACGTGTCTGCCATGATACTCGGGCTTGGTTATATAATCGGTCTGAAATATTCTACCATCATAGCTGCCGGTTCTTTTCTTTCGTGGTTCGTACTAATTCCGCTTGTCCATGAAATAGGTCAACACCTCACAGTACCGATCGGCGCGGGCGTCACACAGCTTATTTCACAAATGAGCCCTGACGACATTTTCCAGAATTATGTCAGGCAGATCGGCATCGGCGGAATAGCGATGGCTGGAGTTATCGGTATCATCCGGTCATCGAAAATTATTGCCGGAGCTTTTTCGCTGGCATACCGGGAGATAGTGAAGCCAGGCTCGGGAGCTAAGCTTCCTCAAAACGGCGAGGGTTTAGCTCGGACGCAAACTGATATACGAATGCTTTGGATCGTCACCCTGATACTACTTATGGGAATCGCGGTGTTTGCGTTCTTCGCAATCGGAGTTGTACCATCATTGGGGCAGGCGCTTGCAGCTCTGCTGGTCGTCGTCATAATCTCTTTCCTCTTCACGACAGTTGCGGCAAACGCGATAGCCATCGTGGGAACAAATCCTGTTTCCGGCATGACGTTGATGACGCTGATTCTTTCTTCATTGGTCCTCGTCAAGATCGGGCTGACCGGTAATTCCGGCATGTTGAGCGCCATGATAATAGGAGGAGTTGTGTGTACTGCACTCTCGGTTGCAGGCTCATTCATTACCGACCTGAAGATCGGTTACTGGCTCGGTTCAACACCGAGGAAGCAGGAAACCTGGAAATTTCTCGGTGTGCTGGTTTCAGCTGCGACAGTTGGCGGCGTCATTCTTGTGTTGAACAAAGCATACGGCTTCACCGGTGAAAATGGCCTCGCGGCACCTCAGGCAAACGCGATGGCCGCCGTGATCAAGCCGCTTATGTCCAACGCTCCCACTCCGTGGATGCTTTACATTGTCGGAGCAGTAATCGCTCTCTTGCTCTCTTTTCTTAACGTGTCGCCGCTTGCATTTGCCCTCGGCATGTATATCCCGCTTGAATTAAACACGCCTTTGGTTGTTGGCGGCGCAATCGCCTGGTTCGTTTCAACGAGAAGCAAATCGGCGAAGCTGAACGAAGCGCGTTTGCATCGTGGTACACTGATCGCTTCGGGGTTCATCGCCGGCGGCGCTTTGCTTGGAGTTGCAAATGCATTCCTCAAATTTCTCAACCAGCAATGGAATTTCGGCTATTCCGGCTGGTTCGATGCGCGGTGGGCCGGGTCTGCAAACGGTGAGTTGACCGGACTTATTATGTTTTGTCTACTTTGCGTTTATGCGTTGTGGGACTCAATGAGGGCGAAAGTATAGTCCCGGATTTTGCAATTGAGACTCCAATAAAATACGCCGTCCTCCGATTTTGAATGCAGATCACAGTCGAAGTCTGAAGACCAAATTTGTGCACTGTTTGAATTTACCGGTCCGCCTTTCTTGAACGATACTTCATCCCCTTTTATATTCACCACATGAAAACTGTCCACTTGATAAAAGCAAATGAAGATGTAACCGTACCGAAGATCTTTTGCCTCGGCAGAAATTACGCGAAACATGCCGCCGAACTCGACTCCGAGGTCCCCGAGCAGCCCATGATATTTATGAAGCCGTCAAGCGCGATTGTCCACAACGGCGAAAAAGTGGCCATCCCTGCCATCACGAAAGATTTTCACCACGAAACCGAGATCTATTTCGTCATCGGCGAAGAAGGGAAGAATATAAAAAGAGAAGAGGCGCGTTCGTTCATAACTGCAATGGGAATAGGTCTCGATCTCACTCTGAGGGATGTACAAAACGAACTCAAGGATGCCGGAAAGCCATGGTTGATCTCAAAAGGGTTCGACGGATCGGCGCCAATTTCATCAGCGGTTCCCATCGACGGCGTCGATTTCAATTCGCTTGAGTTGAACCTGACGGTAAACGGCAAACCCCGGCAGCACGGAAGCTATAAGAATACAATTTTCAAGATCGAGGAAGTCGTCGAGTTTATATCACGGCTTTTTACGCTTGAGCGGGGTGACTTAATTTTCACCGGGACGCCGGAAGGAGTGGCCCAACTACAACCTGGTGACAGGTTGCACGCCGAGCTTGTGGGATACGCTTCGTTGGATGTTGAGATTGTCTGAGGATCTGTGGCGCATCTGACTTATTTGATGGTCCCTTCTCTCTGATGGGATTTCTTACAACCCGGACCATCCTCTTATTAGCCTTCGCTGCAGCCTTTAGCTTCGGTGCACAGTCAGGAAGACGAGCCGCCGCTCCCTCGGAGACTTATCTTTTTCCTACCGACGCATCGCATCGGATAAATTCCGGCTTTGCAGACTATCGTGCTTCTCACTTTCATGGCGGGATCGATATCTCAACCAATGGGAAAATCGGTTATCCGGTGTTCGCGTCTAAGAGCGGCTATGTCTATCGCGTGTCCGTTTCTCCTTTCGGTTACGGAAAGATGATTATCCTGCGACATGATGATTCGACTTATACTCTCTATGGTCATCTGTCTGCGTTCTCAAGCGATATAGAGAGACTTGTGGATTCGGTGCAGCATAGCGATTCAAGTTATGGCGTTGACTTGGAGCTATATCGAAATGAAATCATGGTGACGCGTGGAGAGCAAATTGCGAGGACGGGAGCGACGGGTGTCGGCGGACCGCATCTGCATTTTGAAATCCATGGCAGGGATTACTCGTTCATAGATCCTCTCATTTATAAATCGATCAATGTCACCCGCTACCGAACGCCGAAGATTTTTGGTATCATGGTTCGCGGGTACTTGTCCGGTAAAACCGTCATGCGCCGAATCGTGCGACGGGGGAAATCGCTGCGCGAGCTCCCACGATTTCAAATGAAAGAGCCATTTTACTTTATTGTCCATGCCGCCGATTCCTACGGGCGTAGGAGATTCAAACGACCTCCAAAGCGAATTTTCCTGAAGATCGATGGGAAGGAATTCGTTTCCGTCGACTTGACGAGGTTTAATCATAATGAGTACCTCGATGTTCGTTCGTTAGTAGATGTGAGAGTGTCCCATGGATATGAGACCTATTACAGGCTCTGCGTAGATCGGGCGATTCCATTCCCTATTATTTCACCCGACTCTTCACTAAGCGGAATCGTCGATTGTAGATTCAAAAACGGCAAACATACTTACAGAATTATTGTCGAGGACGAAAATGGAGACGCCGCGTACGCGACGGGCTCGTTCGAGCTTGATATTCCTCGTGAGACCAAAAATGGCGATCCTGGAAATTCGTGTGCACCGGTGCCGATGGAAAGATTCACCGCGCAGACTTTAAGCCCGATCTCAGGTCTGACGCTCCGTTTCCCGAACGATTGCTTTGACAGAAAAGTCAAAATAAGCGCCGTCAGTCTTTCAGAAAATTCTTTCAGGATAAAACCCGGGATGGAGCACATTAGAAGGCCTGTACAGGTTTTATGGAAAGTCGACGATCCAAAGCTTCAACTCTTCCGGAAGGGAAGGAGAAGCTGGATCCACATTTCATCCAGTAACAACGGTAAAATCCTTACTGCAAAGATCACGTATGAGACCGGGACATTTGCACTTCTTCGAGATGATGTTCCTCCGGCTATCGGGAGAGTTAGAGCTTCGAGTTTAAATCCATTTTACAATTCAGTAGCGCCGAGGCAGTTCAATAGAGTTTTTGTATATTTTAGGATGTTCGATAAGTTGTCAGGGATAAACACCAACCGGATCTTGTTGAAAATTGGCAGGCGGAATTATCTTTGTGAATACGATGTCGACAAGCATTCAGCAATCTGTCAGGTTGACCGGAGCAATTTAAGTATGCATAGCAAAATCGAAGTTATTGCTTATGACAATGCAGGAAATGAAACCAGGGTTTACTCAACGCCGAAGTTCAGAAGATGAAGAAAGAAATCCCCAAAGCATACTCGCCGTCTGAAATCGAAGACAAGTGGTACAAGTACTGGCTCGACAACAAACTGTTCGAGGCGAGACCCAGGAAGGATAAGAAACCTTACACCGTGGTCATACCTCCTCCCAACATTACCGGCATACTTACGATGGGGCATGTCCTGAACAACTCGATCCAGGATGTGTTTGTGCGCTGGAAGAGGATGCGCGGGTATGAAGCGTGCTGGGTTCCCGGGACGGATCACGCCGGGATAGCAACACAGAATGTTGTAGAAAAAAGTCTTGCGAAGGAAGGAAAGGACAGGCATTCGCTCGGTCGGGAAAAGTTCGTGGAGCTTGTCTGGAAATGGCGCGAGGAATATGGTGGTACAATAATCCGGCAGCTCAAGAAGCTTGGAGTCTCATGCGACTGGACTCGCGAAGGTTTTACGATGGATGAAGACCTTTCGCGTGCAGTTCGTGAAGTCTTCGTAAGGTTGTACAACAAAGGGCTGATATATCGCGGTAAATATATTGTCAACTGGTGCCCGAAAGACCACACGGCCATAAGCGACGACGAAGTCGAATACCAGGAAAAGGAAGGAAAGCTCTATTACCTCAGATATCCGTTTGAGGACGGAAGTGGATATATCGTGGTTGCTACGACGAGACCGGAGACAATGTTGGGTGACGTCGCGGTGGCAGTTAATCCGGCCGACGAGCGGTACAAGCACATGGTGGGAAAGACCCTCGTCCTTCCTATTGTTGGGAGGAAGATGAAGGTCATCGCCGATGACTATGTGGATAAGGAATTCGGGACGGGCGCGGTGAAGATAACGCCTGCTCACGATCCGAACGATTTCGTAGTGGCAGGTCGCCACGATCTTGAAAAAGTAATTGTCCTGGATACTTCGGCGAGGATCAGCGAAAATGCGCCCGAAAAGTACCGTGGTCTCGACAGGTTCAAGGCTCGTAAGCAAATCATCGAAGACCTTGAAGGACTCGGCCTCGTTGAGAAGATCGTGGATTATAAACTGAGCATCGGAGAGTGCTACCGTTGCCACACCGTCATCGAACCCTACCTGTCGGATCAGTGGTTTGTGAAAATGAAACCCCTGGCCGAGCCTGCATTAATGGCCGTGCGGGAAGGCAAAATCCATTTTTATCCGGACCGCTGGGTGAAGACTTACGAGCACTGGATGGAGAACATCCGGGACTGGTGTATCAGCCGTCAGTTGTGGTGGGGACACAGGATACCGGTATGGTACTGCAACAACTGCGGTGAATTCGTTGTCAGCGCCGATCAGCCTGCGGGACAGTGCAGCAAATGCGGCGGGACTTCGTATAGACAGGACGAGGACGTCCTGGATACGTGGTTCTCATCATGGCTGTGGCCCTTCTCGCTCTTTGGCTGGCCGGAGCAGACCCCCGACCTGAAATATTTCTATCCCACTAACACGCTTGTGACTGCGGCGGACATTATTTTCTTCTGGGTGGCCCGCATGATCATGGCCGGCATAGAATTCTGCGGCGAAGTACCTTTCAGAGAGGTCTACTTCAACAGCATAGTGCGCGACGCGCAGGGAAGGAAAATGTCGAAGTCGCTCGGCAATTCTCCAGACCCGCTCGACGTCATCCGGGACTACGGCGCAGATGCGCTGAGGTTCACAATTCTATATCTTGCTCCGCTGGGACAGGATGTGCTTTTCGATAGTACCAAGTGCGAGATCGGGCGCAACTTTGCCAACAAGATTTGGAACGCCGGAAGATTTCTTCTGATGAACCGTGACAAGGTAGAGACTCAAGATATTAAGGCTCTACCTGTAGCCCCCGACAATTCCATTTTCGATTTTGCCGACAAATGGATTGTGACAAGGATGCATCATACAATCCGCGATCTGAATTTGTCGCTTGAGAATTTTAGGATTAACGATGCTTCGAGAATAATTTACGACTTTGTCTGGCATGACTACTGCGATTGGTACGTCGAGATGGTCAAGGAGCGGCTGAACCAGGAAACTGGCGAATTGACTCGCGCCATCATTCTTTCGAACGCGATCTCAATTTTTGAGACTGCTCTCCAAATGCTTCATCCGTTTATGCCCTTTGTGACCGAGGAATTGTACAGCGTCGTCAAGACTTCGGCAGATTACGACAGTATCAGTGTCTCGGAATTTCCGGAGTACGAAGTTAGGCTGGTAGACGACGGTGTCGAATCTAAAATGAGTCTCATCCAGGAAATTGTCGCGACCGTGCGGGCAATGAGAAAGGAAGCGAACGTTCCTCCATCGGCAAAGGTGGATGTGGTGATCAAACCGAAAGATGAGATGACTCTTGAAACTATTTCGGAGAACCAATCCTATATCAGGAGGCTGGCCAAGGTCGAATCTCTTACGATCGGATTCGCCATTCACAAGCCGGAGACTTCGGCAAGCGCCGTCGTGCTCGGGACGGAGGTATTCTTGTCGCTGGAAGGCCTGGTGAATATAGATGCAGAGCGCGATCGGCTTCAGAAAGAAATTGCGCGTGTTAAGCAAGTGATCGCTGGGATAGAATCGAAGCTCAGCAATGAGCAGTTCATCAGCAGGGCACCGGCGACGGTCATCCAGAAGGAACGGACGAAACTCGAAACCATGAGGCTGAGTCTGCTGAAATTGGAGGAAAACGTTCAAACTATAGGATGAGCCAAATTACTACATCCGAAGGGAGTCATTGTGCCGTCATTTGATATTGTAAACCGCGTCGACTTGCAGGAAGTCGACAATGCCATCAACAACACGAAGAAGGAAATTGCAACCCGATACGATTTTCGTGGATCTCCCGCCGATGTCAACCTCGACAAAAAAGAAAAGAAGATTCATGTTCTGGCGGAGCATGAGATGCGGATGGATGCCGTGATGGACATGCTCATGACACATTTGATAAAGCGCAAAGTCGATCCCAAGGTCCTCAAATCCAAGCCAGTCGAGCCGACCTCGCAAGGGCACGTGAAACGCGAGATAGCGATCCAGGAAGGGATCGAGACGGAAACCGCGAAAAAAATTGTGAAGATGATAAAAGATCAGAAGTTGAAAGTTCAAGCGGCGATCCAGGACGAGCAGGTCCGCGTCTCCGGGAAGAAGATCGACGACCTGCAGGAAGTTATTAAGATGCTCCGTGCCCAGAACCTGGGAATTCCGCTCCAGTTTGTAAACATGAAAGATTGAGCGGGGAGGAAGAATGTCGCTTACATTTACCGAGGTTACAAGCCCGGCGGGGCTTATCGTTATTACACCGTATGTCTACAACGACGAACGCGGCTTCTTTATGGAAACATTCCGAAATAATGAATTCGAAAAGTTGGGAATCAAGAAGGAATTTGTTCAAGACAACCATTCAAAGTCTCTCAAAGGTGTGATACGCGGCTTGCATTTTCAGGTTGAACCGAGCGAACAATCCAAACTCGTGAGGTGCATCCGGGGCGAGGTCTATGACGTGGCAGTTGATCTCCGGAAGAAATCGGATTCGTTTGGAAAGTGGTACGGGCTGATACTCTCCGAAGCAAACAAGAAGATGCTCTATATCCCAAAGGGGTTTGCTCACGGATATTCGACTCTCTCCGAAGAAGCAGAAGTTGTTTACAAAGTGGACGAGTATTATTCACGTGATGACGAGCGGGGCATCAGGTACGACGATCCGAAGCTTGCAATAGACTGGAAGGTGGATTCGCCAATGTTGTCGACTAAGGACAAAGGGTTGCCGGGCTTTGGTGAAGAAGCGGAGTATTTCTGATTTGAGGATGATGATCTGATTTTGTGATTATTCAGCGAAACATAGTAATTTCAACCAAGGCTCACGGTGAGATGCACGATCTGACGGATCGTGTAGCAGTTGCGGTATCGGAATCGAAAGTCAGTACAGGAATCGTAAGCATTTCCGTTATTGGAAGCACCGCTGCTATCGGCACGATCGAGTTTGAGCCTGGCCTCAGGCATGACATGCCGGAACTGCTTGACCGTTTGATTCCACCGGGACGAAACTATGGCCATGAGCAAACGTGGCACGACGGGAACGGACATTCACATCTTCAGGCAACTCTCATCGGCCCCAGTCTCACTCTTCCGGTAAGCGGCGGCGATTTGGTAGTCGGAACCTGGCAGCAAATTTTTCTGATGGAGCTTGACATCAGGCCAAGGCAAAGGGAAGTGGTTATTACTGTGCAGGGAGAGTAGAAATAGAACCAAATGAATGGGCCGGCAGGAGCAGTCTTTTGCCAGGAGGGGGTGCGAGATAATAGAAGCTTCTCAGGGGTTAGGCCTAAAATCTTGTTATTTCGGGAACCGGTTAATATATTTTTCCTGTCCGGAGGACCTTCCAATATATCGCGTCGGGTCCTCAGGTTAAGAGTCAGGCATACCAATTAGAGGAGCGCAAAATGCATTTTAGATTTATGAAAAAGTTCGCCATCGTAGCAGTTTTGGCGATTACGTTTGCGGCATGCCAGAAAGAGGCGCCGGTCACTATTCCCGCGTTGGAAACTTACAGGGATGGGTTGAATTTGTTTGTAATCGATATCCCGACGACCTGGCAGCAATCAAGCGAACCGGGCGCGCTAAACTTGTACAACACGCAGGATGCCTGGAACAGGTTCGCAGAACCCACGTCGAGTTCGAAGCCGGCGGTGAGGATTCATGTCTACGCAAAGAACGTGGGGGGGCAAACTCTCCAGGATGTCGTGGAACAGTTCAAGACTAGTCTGAGACAGCAGCAGGCAGAGATCGATCCCGATGTCCAGACGACTCTCGCAGGAATGCCTGCGACAAAAGTCCCGTACGTGGTCAGGATTAACAACAAGAACACGATTTACGGATTTGCCGTCCTTACGGTTTCGGACAGCAGCGAATACGCTTACGAGTGCCAGGGCTTCAACAAAGATTTCAAGAGATACACCCCGGTTTTTGATACCGTCGAGACAACTTACAGGATAATCCCGAAGGCAGTGGCCAAAGAGCAGCTGCCCGGCAACCTGATCCCTTCTTTGACTACCACCACATACAGCAACAATTACTTCTCAATCCAGTATCCCGACAACTTCAGCGCCACGCCCAAAGGGCCGTCCGGTGACATCGAGCAGTCCGTATTGATTCAAGGTTACTTTGAGGACTGTACAATTGAAGTCGATGTGCTCGATGCGAAGAAGTTGACTGTCGACAAGATTTACGCACAGAATAAAAAGAACTATCCTAATTCAACAGGTGAGAAGACAACGCTTGACGGTTTGCCGGCGTACCGGATTTCGTATTCGCCCGTCAGAGGTATCCAAAGACAAGTCTACTTCGTGGTCAAGAAGGATAAATGGATCAGGGTCATATTGACCTGGAACCCGGCGAGTCAGAAGAAGTACAACGCCAATTTCAAGCAGTCGTTCGAAAAGGCCGCCGCCAGTTTGAAGCTGGAGTGACAAATAAGAATCACCGATTCCGTCCCGTCGCTGATGCGACGGGACGAGACGTCGCCCTCAGTGGACGGCTTCCCGCAAACAGGCCACGACCCGATGGCCGATCGTGATGGCTGACAATCATTATGGCTCACACTATATTTGGGGATCGGGTTACATTCTATAACATCGCGCATCGTGGTTACTCATCTGTCGCTCCAGAGAACACGATTGCGGCTTTCGAGAAAGCTATCGGGGCGGGGGCAAACATGTTGGAGTTGGATGTCATGCTCACCGGCGACGGGCAGTTGATCGTATTCCACGATTATCGCCTCGGAAGGACGACGAATGGCACCGGGGTTGTGAGCAAGTTAACGTCGGATCACATCCGTTCCCTCGATGCAGGATCGTG
Source organism: Bacteroidota bacterium (assembly GCA_021818875.1). Classification (GTDB taxonomy): domain Bacteria; phylum Bacteroidota; class Ignavibacteria; order Kryptoniales; family JAKASW01; genus JAKASW01. The sequence goes on along the minus strand of JAKASW010000119.1, from coordinate 1,123 downwards.
GTTCGCCCAGGAGTTCCGTTCCGAACACGTGCCATCGCTCGATGACGTACTGGAGTTGGCAAAAGGGAAAGTTAAACTGGACATTGAGCTGAAACAACGAAGGCATGACGCGACGTCGATTCTTGTCGGCAAATCGATCAAAGCCGTCGAACGCCACCGTATGAGCGACGAAGTTGTATTCTCATCCTTCAATCTGGAGGCACTGCGAATCCTGCATCATGTATCGCCTGGTTTGAGGCTGGCACCGCTATACAGGCATAACATCAAACCTACCCGGAGGTCGTTTGCGCTTCGGTACGGGGCACAAGCGGTGGTATTGAACCATCTGCTTCTCAACCGGATCACGGTAAAAAAGTTTCACGATTCAGGAATTGCAGTGCTCGTTTACACTGTCAACGCACCATGGCGGATGGAAAAGTTGATTCAGATGAAAGTTGACGGAATCATCTCCGATGACCCGGCCGCATTAGACGCCGTCCGGGGTGAGATACCCGGTTGAGATTATTTGGATTTGACGAAATGCTGGTAAGAGGGATACTCCGTGAAGCTCATTGTCGTGCCATCCATTCTCTTGACATCCACTTTTGAATCTCCCTCTTCAATTCTTCCAATTGCCCTGATGTTCCCGTCTACCGAATACAGCTTGGGAAAGTCGTTTTCGGAAATAGTAAATAGTATCTCGTAATCTTCACCTCCGAAAAGGGCATAGTTCAACGCGTCTTCACGATTTTCACCTGCGACTCTTCGAGTGATTGGGTCTATTGGAATTAATTCCTCGTCTATGACGGCGGCCGCTTTGCTTTGCCTGCAAATGTGCAGGAGATCGGATACCAGTCCGTCGCTTACATCTATCATGGAGTGTACTCTGATCTTCCCGGTGATGCTTCTTGAAAGGTTTATCCTTGGTTCAGGGATAAGGTGCTTCGTGAGTGCTTCGTCGTAGCCCGCAAAATCGGCAGAGAAATCCGTAGATTGGCCTGTTTGTATGAAGCGACTCTTTTCCCGTTGAAGGACTTTCAATCCGGCATGAGACCTTCCAAGATCACCCGTCACGCAGATTACGTCCCCGGGTTCTGCGCCAGATCTCAAGACGCGCCTGTCTGGCTCCACTTCCCCAATGACC
>JAKASW010000118.1 GCA_021818875.1 Bacteroidota bacterium | reverse complement strand
GACGGATCGGGCATTGTCTATGCATCAACGAGAAAGAGTGTCGACGAGATTTACGAATGGCTGAAGTCAAAAGGCTTAAACCCGCTTCGATACCATGCCGGCCTGACAGATAGTGAACGTATGAATTCTCAATCGATCTTTCTGAATTCCGACCGGATCATGGTTGCCACGAATGCATTCGGGATGGGAATTAACAAACCGAATGTGAGATTCGTTATTCACTATGAGGTTCCCGGGACACTAGAGGCATACTACCAGGAAGCCGGGCGCGCAGGCAGGGATGGCAAATTGTCGGAATGCATCCTTCTCTTTCACAAGAAGGATCTGGCAGTGCAACAGTTTTTCATAGACTCGCTTTATCCCGCGAAAAATGATATTGTCAAAATCTATAATTCGATCTTCGACCTGTTGTCGATTCCGGCCGGCCACATTTCTCAAGATTATCTTTCCATTTCTTCCCGAAAAGTGGCGGAAATGACGAAGCTGAACGCACGGACGGTTGGCTCTGTGCTTCGGATCATGGAACAGCACGGGCTTATCCGCCAGATGCCGAGTATCTCTGCAAACGCATACGTCAAATCGACTGTCGATCCTGAAAGCTACAGCAGAGCACTTCAACGAACTTCATCCCGCGATTCAAAGGCAGTCCTCGAAACACTGTTGAGACTGCACGGCACGACCCTTTTCGAAAAGCTTCGCCCGATAATTCTTGAAGAAATTGCACACCGATCCGACATCAACGCATCGACGGTAAGCAGGACATTATCGATTCTTCAGCGATCCGGCTTGATAGAATACCGGCCGCCCTCCGAAGGGGTAACAGTCAAAATGATTTCGGAAAGATACGATCCATCAAGGCTACCGATCGACTTCGACAAGATAGCTCTTCTTAAAGCAAGAGCGGAGGGGCGACTTAATAAGATAGTCGAGTACGCAAAGGCTACATCATGCCGGACAAATTTCATCCTTGATTATTTTGGCGCCGATGAACTTGAAGACGGTTGCGGCAATTGCGACAACTGTACAGTCCGCCAGTCCCTCGCACCCGAACTTGTGGAGAGCGAAGGGAGAGTAAGCGCGCAGGAAATCAATCGAATCATTCTGTCTCTTGTCAAAGAAACTTCCGGCCGATACGGCCGTACTTCTTACTGCAAGCTTTTACTCGGCGGACATGAGATGAAAGGGATCCCGGAACAAATCGCCCGAGGTTTCGGAGCAAGATTCAGGAATCTCGATCCTCAACTCGTTTACTCTTCGTTCGACTTCCTCCTGTCCCGTCATTACCTGGTAAAAGACAAACTCCTTTATCCGTCGGTATCGATTACAGAAGAGGGAGAAGACTACCTCGAAACGGGGTTCGTAAAACCTTTGAAAAAACCTTTCCCATTCAGAAAAGCACTGTACAATGCTCTCCGCGAAGAAAGGAGAGTCATAGCCGGGGAACTACATCTACCGGTTTTCAATGTGTGTACGGACGCGAACATAATTCGAATGACAAATGACCTTCCAACCAGGAGAGAGCAAGTCCTCACTTATATTTCAAACGACAGAGCGAATTCCGATACCGGAGCCGGGAGAATGCTGCAAGTCTGTCTCGACTTCCTGCCACTGAACGAGAAAGAACTGTCAGGAGAGGAGGAATCAGTCTACGGACTCTATCTGGAGAAAATGACCGCATCAGAAATAGCGGCAGCACTCTCCAAATCGGTCCAGCGTGTCATTGAGATACTTGAAGGTCTGCTGGAAAGAGGAATTGACGTTGATCTTCGAAGACTCGTCGACAAACGGAGGTTCAGACTGATCAGCGCTGAGCTGGAGAAGAACAAAGACTTTGCAGCCGTTCATGCGGCGGTCGGGCAATGTGAACTTGCAGAGGTGGCACTGGTAGCCCGGGTCATCGGCGCGGCAGCTTAAGATACTTTGCCTTCATGGAATCAAGTCTGCGATTTGCTTCGGCCAGAACAGGCGCCCACCGTTCAGGCTGTGCGCTGTACCATGACAGTGTAGAATCAAGTAGACTGTCGCTTACTCCTAACGCCCGCATCGCTGAATCAGCTCTTGCCCTTTGCAGCGAGTCGTTCCCCCCGCTTGCGGCGTTGATCAACTGAAGAGAAACGTACAGATTGACGAATCTTCCCCGAGGCATCGGGGGCTGTTTGGAGCAACCCGGCAGTAGCATTGCGATAAAAAGGACTAGATCAACTGCGACCCGGCGCATCGACTACCAGCACAAACTCTGCTTTGAATGGTGCATCATTAAACTTACGATATATTTCATCCAGACTCCCTCTTAAGATATGCTCCGTCGGCATCGTTAGATCGATCGCAACCATCGCCCGTCGAGCACCGCCGAATGCAGCAATACAATCTTCGACCAGCGGCTTGAATCGGTACGGAGCCTCCATGATGGCACAGACCTCCCGGACACCCGTCAACTCACTTAACTTCTTACGACGCTCCTCTTTTTTTCTCGGAAGAAAGCCGGCGTAGTGGAATGAATTGATGTCGAAGTCGGAAACGACCAGCGCCGCGAGGACTGAGGAGGCACCGGGTATCGGCACAATCTTAACTCCTTCTTTCAAAGCGAGGTGTACCAGCTTCGCACCGGGATCAGCAAACACGGGAGTGCCTGCATCCGAAATTAATGCCGCGTCCGCTCCGTCGCGGATCCGCGCAATTGCCATTTCAGCATCCCGCTCTTCGTTATGCTCGTTAAGAGCTTCCAGGGGTTTTTCAAATCCGTAATACCGGAGAAGCCGGTTCCCCAGGCTAAATTCTTCGCATATTATGAAGTCCACCGACTTGAGAGTCTCAAGTGCACGGAGAGTGATGTCGCCGTAATTCCCGATCGGCGTGGACACGAGAAACAAAGTGGAGCTCAATGAGCGACCCTGAGATTCCGTTCGTAGTATTTCCGAAGAGCTATGAGTATCGCGGTGGTCGGTACCGCAATCAAGAGGCCGAGGAATCCCATGAAATATCCAAAGACAAAGAGTGCCAGGATGAGAAGTACGGGGTGCACTCCGATCTTCGATCCTACGATCTTTGGATAGAGAATAGTAGTTTCCGTAAGATTCATTCCGAGAAAAGACACGATTACCAGTATTACCTGAATTCCAGGGTTGTCCCCGAACAAAGCTATAAGGGCAGCTACCGACATACTGACAAGGATACCGAAATACGGGATCATGTCGAGAAGTCCCGATATCAATCCGATGACGAGAGGATACTTGATCCCCCAGACGGACATCAGCGAAGATATCACGATTGAGTTGATAAGAGCGACGGTAAGTGCACCCCTAAGGTAGCCTCCGAGTATCCCGTCCACGATACCGTAAATGTCGGAGGCCCGTTGTCTGTACCTGCGCGGCACCACCATCTTGACTCTATACTTGATCAGCTCGAAGTCCTTCATGATGTAGAAGCTGAGAAACGGGACGAGAACAAGGTTAAGCATCTTTGTCGCCGCGGACGCGGCCTGTGCCACGAAGTACAGTATGCCGTTAGGGATAGCCCGTGTTATATCCTCAATCCTTGTCGAAATCTCGGAGATGATTGCCTGCTGCAACCCCTGATTCTCCGGACTAAATCCCAGGAAACCTCGGTTGATGAGATTGTTAAGAGAGCTGCTTACCTCACTTGACAGAGTAGGAATGGCAGTCAGGAATGTCTGGAATTGCTGAAATACCATCGGAAGCAGGAAGACCGAGAGTGTCACAAGCGCTCCCAAAAGGGCGAGAAGTATCAATATGATTGAAACGGCTCTCGGTATCTTCTTTCGAGCGAGGGATTCGACAACTGGAGTAAAAATGAAGCTTATGATGAAAGCAATCACAAACGGGAGCACCGCCCCCGACACTTCGACAAAAAACCATAGGCCGAACATGATCGATGCGATCACAATCATGTGACGCACTATGACTTCATGCCGTAATGGATAAGTTGCAATCAAGAAAACGATATAAACGAGAATTGGATTGAATATCTCTCGGACGGCGTACCCCAGTACAATGAGAAGAATCAGCGCTATGGCAAGAATGACCCACTCGCGTCTCTCCGGCAACAACGATGACAGCGACGCAACTCCTTTCAAGCCCTTCTCGACGGTCTTGAGTTCCTCATCCTGTTCGGTCATCACTGACTCTCGATCAAATCTTGTCGTCTGTTAGCCATTATCCTGTTGGAAGTTAACGCCGAAACGATTCAGAAGGAATGAATAAAATCAAACTTTCGGGTCACGTGCATAGTCACTGTCCTCTGATTTCATTGTGGTGTCGTCTACATTAGTGGAACGGTTTGACGGCACCGCCTCCCGAGACGTACCTGTTGAGCCGAAACCTCCCTCGCCCCGTTCTGTCGCTGCGAGCGAACTTGATTCGTCCCACTCCACTCTCTTGTACTCCGAGATGATAATCTGGGCTATCCTGTCGCCGCGATTTACGACGAATCTATCTTTCCCGAGATTGAGCATAATTACTTTTATTTCACCCCGATAATCGGAGTCGATCGTGCCGGGTGAGTTCGGGAGTATGATCTTGTTCGAGAATGCCAGGCCGCTCCTCGGTCTGATCTGTGCTTCAAAACCCGAAGGGAGCTGGATTTTCAGATTAGTAGGAACCATGACAGTACACATCGGGTCGATCACCAACGGCTCTCTGACAGCAGCGTAAATATCCATCCCGGCTGCACCCGACGTCATGTAGGCAGGGAGAGGAAGATCGCTAAACTCTTCAGAGATGCGATAGACTCTAATTGAAAGGTTCACTCTTTACAGTCCCCGCTGAGGAGATATCGACGCTTGACATAAAAGCTTATCGGCATCAAGGTTTTGTCGAACACCATTTTGCAGATGGCCCTGCCTCAAAGGGCGATGCCTCTCGCAGAGAAATATTTCAGGCAGCGGCTCTTGCTCGCGCTTTCTTCAACATTTCTTCCTCGAGCTCTTTCCTGAACCTCTGAATGGTAAACTTTACAGGCCACGCAGCCGCATCACCAAGAGCGCAGATCGTGTTTCCTTCTATGTTGTTCGCCACCCTTACCAGCAAATCCAGATCCTCAACCTTACCGCCGCCATCGTACATGCGCTGGAGTATTTTGCGCATCCAACCTGTTCCCTCGCGACATGGCGTGCACTGGCCGCACGATTCGTGCCAGTAGAACTTTGCGATACGAAGAAGGACAGCGGTAAGATCGGTATCTTCGTCCATCACAATCACACCTCCGGTACCGATCGCGCTTCCCACAGCCTTCAGCGAGTCGGCGTCCATCTTGACCCCCTCCAGCTGGTCACCGCGAATCGGAGGCATCGAGCTTCCGCCCGGAATTATCATCTTAATGTTTTTGTCTCCGAGAACCCCGCCGGCATACTTGTAAATTATGTCGCTGAGCAGGGTACCGCTGGGCAATTCAAAAACCCCCGGTTTTTTGACATGACCGCTGACCCCGAACAGAAGTGTACCAGGATGCTTCGGCGCTCCAATTTTCGAAAACCACTCCGCGCCATTCCAGATGATAGCCGGGACGTTTGTGATCGTCTCAACATTGTTGATCGTGGTTGGGTTTCCCCAGAGTCCATTCTGTGCCGGGAACGGCGGCTTGACCCTCGGATAGCCGCGCTTCCCTTCGATTGATTCCATCAATCCGGATTCTTCGCCACATATATATGCGCCTGCGCCACGATGGACATAAACATCCACCGAATAATTCGATCCTCCAATGTTCTGGCCGGCATAACCGCGGGAATACGATTCATCAATAGCCGTCTGCAGGATCTGCGCCCATTTGTAATACTCTCCGCGTACATAGATGTATGCATCTTTGATCCCCATGGCATAAGAAGCGATAAGAATACCTTCAACCAACTGATGCGTATTGAATTCCAATATCTGTCTATCTTTGAACGAACCCGGCTCGCTCTCATCCGCATTTATCGCAAGGTACTTCGGTTTTTCATTGCCCTTCGGCATGAACGTCCATTTCAGACCGGTCGGGAAGGCCGCGCCGCCGCGACCCCGCAATCCAGATTTTTTTACTTCATCGGTCACGGCCTCCGGCGCCATGCCGAGGGCTTTCTTCAAAGCTGAGTAGCCGCCGTTCGCCTCGTACACTTCAATCTTGTTCAGATCGGGAATATCGGGAAGTGCGACCTTTGGGAATGCTGGATCGCCGTTTTGGGCGAAGAGTTTAGAATTTGGATCCATAATCTATCAGACTTTCACTTCTTGCTTCTGACTTCTGGCATCTTGCGTCTTGCTTCTCGTCTCGCCTTTTCCGTCTCTAAATCCTTCGAGAAGCCGATCTACTTTTTCGAACGTGAGATCTTCGTAGTAATCATTGTTCACCTGCATCATTGGCGCGGTCCCGCAGGAACCGAGACATTCGACTTCAGAAAGAGTGAACATTCTGTCCGGCGTTGTTTCGCCCACCTTTATGCCGAGTCTCTTCTCCAGGTGTTCCACGATGCTGTCCGAGCCACGGAGCATGCACGAGACGTTGGCACATACCTGGATGTGGTATTTTCCGACCGGCCTGCGATTGTACATCGAGTAAAACGTGACAACTCCAAGCACATGATTGAACGGAACCTGGAGCAATTCCGCAACATAGTGCATTACCTCTTCAGAGATCCAGCCGAATTGCTCCTGCGCAATCCACAGGACGGGTAGCACGGTCGCCATCGTGGTCGGGTACCGCTTCTTGATCTCTTCTACTTTTCTAAGGTTCTCTTCAGTAAACAATTTTCGCTCTAATTTTCAAATTCTTACTCCCGGACTCCGCAGATATTATGGTCTAGCAGTCCATTGTTCCAATACCCCATCATTCCACCCCTTACTTGTCCGCCTCGCCCATAATCGGGTCGATACTTCCGATGATCGCAACCACATCGGATATCATCTGTCCCTTAAGCAGGATCGGCAGTGCCTGCAGGCTGCAAAATGAAGGCGAACGAATTTTCAACCGCCACGGATGACCGCTGCCATCGCTTATTATGTAAAACCCAAGCTCTCCCTTTGAGCCTTCGGTCGCCACATACACATCGCCCGGGGCCGGGCTTACACCGTCATTTACTATCACGAAGTCATGGATCAACTCTTCCATTTTCGTATATACACGTTCTTTTTCGGGCAGGACCTTTTTCGGGAGGTCTGCCTTCGTAGGTCCATTCGGAATTTTGTTGAGCGCCTGTTCCACGATCTTGGCGCTCTCCAGCATCTCCGTCATCCTGACCATGTAGCGAGAGAAGCAGTCACCATCTTTCGCGGTGATCACATTGAATGACAACTGATCGTAAACCAGATAAGGAGAAAATGTCCTGAGGTCGAAATCGACTCCACAAGCTCTAAGATTTGGTCCCGAAAACCCGATGTCGAGGGCACTCTGCGCGTCGATCACGCCGACCCCAACGGTTCTGTCAAGAAATATCCGGTTCCGGTTGAGCATTTTGCTTATGTCTTCCAGGTTCTTCGGGAACTCATCGATAAATTTCTTTATCGCTTGTTTCGTCTCGTCGGTTAGATCCTGTGCCACCCCACCGATACGTGTGTAGCTCGTTGTGAACCGAACTCCGGTAAGAAGATCAAATACATCATACAGCTTTTCTCTTTCCCGAAAGGCCCAGAGAAAAACCGTGATGGCGCCGACATCCATTGCCATGGCACCGATTGCCATCAGGTGTGAGGAAATTCTTGCCAGCTCGGCTCCGATCACTCTGATGTACTGCGCTCTCGGAGGCGCCTCGACACCCGCAACTTTCTCGACCGCGAGAGCGAACGCTACGTTGTTTGCGATTGGCGAAATGTAGTCAAGACGGTCGGTGTGCGGTATGAATTCCATGTACGTGCTGGCTTCGGCGATCTTCTCGTAACCCCGATGCAGATAGCCGAGTTCGGGAATGCAATCCACCACGGTCTCGCCATCAAGCTTTACAAGCAAGCGAAGAACGCCATGCGTCGCCGGATGTTGTGGTCCCATGTTGAGAACCATATAGTTCTCGAGTGGATCCTCCAGAACGACGTTTGTATCTCTATCTTCTAACGCCTTTAATATCTGGCTAATATTCTCTTTTTCTTCAGGCATGATTATCGATGAGGTTTATTTTCTCGGAAGTGGGATCGAACCCGGAACGCCCATCAACGGGAAGTCTTTCCGCAGCGGATGGTACTCGTACTCCTCCGGCATGTACATCCGTCTTAAATCAGGATGACCATCAAACTCAATCCCGAACATATCGAATGCTTCTCTTTCGCACCAGTTCGCCGACGGGAAAATATCAGTTACGCTCGGGCACGAAGGATTCTCTCCGTCAACTTTCACCTTCAGTCTCAATCTTTCTTTGTTCTTTAAGGAAGTAAGCTGGTACACCACCACGAACCTTTCGCTGGGTGGAAGCTGATCGGGCCGGAGGTCATGCTCGATTGCCAGATACGCTTTTCGGGCCGACAAATCTTCGAAGTTCAACATGTCCGCACCGCAAAGGTCGGAAAGGTAATTGAAGCTAAGTTCGGGATCTTCCTTCAGGAGCCTGCACACTTCGGCAATCCTGCCGCGGGATACCTCAACAGAGACTTGGCCTTTGAATTCGTCTACTGAGATAATTGCATCTCCGAATGTCGCCCGCAGTTTCTGCTCAACCTTTTCTTTCATCTGTCGTTATTCCACCATAGCGGGGACACCGATTTCTCGGGTAACAAGTTTCCCGCCGTTTGTTTCGGATTTTCCCTCCTGGATCTTCTTCTGCACCTCCATAAGTGCCTTGAGGAGAGAATCGGGCCGCGGCGGACATCCTGCGACGTAGACATCCACGGGCACAAACTGGTCAATTCCTTGCACGACGGAGTATGACCTGTACATTCCGCCGCTCGATGCGCAGACACCCATGGAAATTACCCACTTCGGGTCGGGCATCTGATCATATATTTTACGGACCACTTTAGCCATTTTGTATGTAACAGTCCCCGCAACGATCAGTAGATCGCTCTGCCGCGGAGAGAACCTGAACACCTCCGCGCCGAACCGACTCACATCGAAGCGCGGGCCGGCAAACGCCATCATTTCAATTGCGCAGCATGATATTCCAAGAGGCATCGGCCAAAGTGAATTCTTCAGCGACCAATTGAATAATGCGTCGAACCGAGTCGTGATGAATCCTTCGCCACCATCAGATCTATTTATTGCCATCGTAATGCTCCTTTCCTGATCACATAGTAATATCCAACCAGCAGCACTATGACAAAGATCAGCATCTCTATAAATCCAAACCATCCTAGAGATAAAAAGTTCACCGCCCAAGGATATAAGAATACAACTTCAACATCGAACAGGATAAACAAGATCGCCACCATGTAGAAACGAACCGTGAAGCGTTCACGAGCCGTCTTAATAGGCTCCATTCCACTTTCATACGTTGAGAGCTTCTCGGAGGTAGGTTTCTTCGGCCCCATTATGCGGTTGATATTCGCCATAACGACACCGAGCAACGCAGCTACCAAGAGTAAAAGAAAGATCGGTACGTAATCTGTTAACATTTCAATCTCGTTTAGAAAAATCTAAACAACGGAGGGCTAAAAATCAAAGGATGCGCAACGGGAATAATGGAACGTTGCTTTCCCGACAAAGCACCAGTCGGCAGTCCGTGATGATCGAATTCAAGAGCAGCTATTACAGAGGAGGCATTCGACGGCGCCAAGAAGAGATGATCACAGACTGAAATGTTCTTTTAGTTTAATTCCTCGGGGACTATATTCCCAGAACAAAACCGAGGAGTAGCCATGATAAAGGTGGCCGTGATATTCAAGGAGTCCGCCGAGGTTGGCACATCAGTGGTTGAATGATGGAAGATCTCAAAGGTAAACCCGCGAATAGTTTTGGCTTCAAGAGTATCGTCTACGAAAAGACAGGGTACAAGGCAACCGTTACCATAAACAGACCCGACGTTTTGAACGCGTTGAACTTTCAAGCGATGCGAGAGATGTTCACTGCGTTCGAAGACGCGGCATTCGACGACGAAATCGCGGTTGTGGTGCTGACCGGTTTCGGTGAGAAGGCATTTTGCACCGGCGCCGATCTAAGAGAATGGAACGATGAACTCCTCGCCCGGCCCAATGATCTTTACAAGTGGATGTCTGTATTCATCGAGATGCACAACCGCCTTCGTAACATTGGAAAGCCGACCATCGCAAGGCTGAATGGCATCGTGGTTGGCGGCGGGTTCGACTTGAGTCTCTCATGCGACCTTGCAGTAGCGGCAGACGATGTGGTGCTAAAACACGTCGGCACCTCGCGAGGAAGCGTGCCCGGCGCCGGCTCCACCCAGTGGCTCCCGATCATAATCGGAGAACGGAGAGCAAGAGAGATGCTCCTCCTTGGAAAATCCCTGACGGCAACAGAGGCTCATGATTGGGGGCTGATCAATTTCGTCGTCCCGCGGAAAGAGATCGATAAAGAGGTTGACCGGGTTTGCGAGGAGCTCTACAATAAACTTCCCGATTGCACGAGATACACGCGGGAGCACCTGAATTTCTGGAAGAACCTATCCTGGTCGCTGACTGTCGGCCACCTGCGCGACTGGCTGGCCGTCCACACACCGGCACCGGAAACTCAGGAAGGAATTAAGGCTTTCAACGAACATCGGGAAGTCAACTACGACATGTTGCGTGCGAATGAAAAACCGAAGACAAACACTTGCCACAACTGCGGTCGGGAAGTATTTCCCGATTTCAAGTTCTGCATTCATTGCGGCACAAAGTTGAGATAAAATTTGTAAATGGAGAAGAAATCGAAGTAGAGCAACCAGGTCTTGCAACTCGCCTCGGACTCCCGACGGCTGTTGCAGTTGTAATCGGTTCAATAATCGGGTCAGGCATCTTCCTCGTTCCCCAGAAGATTGCACTCACACTCGGCGACGCGGGATGGATAATTGCAGTTTGGATTTTCGGCGGGCTTCTGTCTCTCGCAGGTGCATTAACGAACGCCGAAATTGCAGGTATGATACCGGCGGCGGGCGGTCAGTACGTCTACTTCAGAGAAATCTATAACGACTTCACTGCCTTTCTTTATGGCTGGACCACCTTCATCGTATACCAGACCGGTTCAATAGCAGCCATCGCGGTGGCATTTGCGAAATACCTTGGGTTCTTCTTTCCCGGGTTGAGCCGCATCCAGATCAATTTCGGTTTCTTCATCATGCCGGAAGTGGGAATTAAACTTGTCGCGATCGCCGCCATTTTGTTTGTAATGACTGTCAATTATTTCGGGGTACAGTTCGGGGGCTTCCTGCAGCGACTCTTCACGTCTCTGAAGGTTATTGCAATAGCGGGAATCGTGTTCACCTGTTTTGCGTTCGGCGAACGAAGCGGACATGCTTTCACGCCGTTCTTCACCGGGGGACCGCTCCATGGCACTTCCCTTCTCAGTGCATTCGGCATAGCGCTCGTCTCAGTTCTCTGGGCATACGACGGCTGGAACAGCGTCACATATCTCTCCGGTGAGGTGAAAGATGCAAGACGCAACATACCGATTGCGTTGATATTCGGAACGATCACAGTCATCGTCATCTACCTAGCCGCGAACCTCGCGTACATGTATGTACTTCCCGTGTCCGGCATCGCGCATTCGCAGCTCGTAGCATCGGATGCAATCTCAAGATTTTTTGGACAGAACGGCGGCGCGCTGATCGCCGTAGCAGTCATGATTTCTACATTCGGCACAGTCAACGCAACCACGATGACCACAGCGCGGGTATACTTTGCCATGGCGAAAGACAAGCTTTTCTTCAAACGAATTTCCGATGTCCACCCCAAATACCGGACGCCGCACGTTTCACTGCTCGTACAGGGCGCGTGGGCTTCCGTCCTTACATTGACCGGAACTTACGACCAGCTTTTCACATACGTCATCTTCGCCTCGTGGCTTTTCTACGCGCTCGGAGCATTCGGAATTTTCGTTCTACGCAAAAAACGTCCTGACGCGCCACGGCCGTATCGTGCCATCGGCTACCCCGTAGTTCCAGTAGCATTCGTCATAGTCGCAGTCTGGTTCGTCTACAACACGATCATTACCGATCCGAGAGATTCTCTTTTCGGACTCGGCCTCGTGCTGATCGGTGTACCAGCTTACATTTATTGGAAGAGGAAGGCACAGACCGGTTAGTCGTTTCCTGCTTTCGGGGTGAAGGCATAAATCTGGAGAACTTCGTACAAACACCGACAGCCGGGTTCCAAATGCCGCTCTACGGCATCCCACAATTGTAATTCTGATATCAATGACTTGCACAATCTCCAAATCTCAAGTAGAAAACCTCCTTAAGATTTGCCCTCACGACATTGTGAAATTCGGCAATT
>JAKASW010000117.1 GCA_021818875.1 Bacteroidota bacterium | reverse complement strand
TCTGAGCCTGAACAGGCCGAGGATGCAGAGAACTACGAGGAAAATCAGCGCAGCCCAAACGAATCCAATGTTTCCAAGCAGCCTGAAAAGAATCATGTCAGCGAGGATGAGTACTGCCATCGGGAGGAGCGACCACGTGGCGACTGTAAAGGCACTGACCACTTCAAGTCTTATCTTCACGGCATAAGATATCAGCTTTATGATAAGCGTAATCACAGCCGCAAACACAACAAACAAAATTGTGAAGGTCAGGATAAACGCGGCCGGGTGCCAAACCAAATAGTCAAACCTGATTTTCAAATTATTACTTGGAATAATTATCCCCAGAAAACGATCGAAGATATAACTATTCCTGAATGCATAAGCGAGACTCGAAAGATATATTGAGACTCCAGCAGAAATCAAAAGCAAGACCATAGCGGTTTGAAATGCCGAAATGACACGCTGGTCTCTCACATCGGCAAAGAAATTATAAGGTCTGAAGACCGCACGCGTTGCGCTTTCCCGGAACCACCGACGACTGTAGTGAAGATAAGTTATCAGCACAAGAAGAAGCGTAGAAAGGATCACGTAGATAATTGGCGGCGTATCCGAGTAATCGCCGATAGGAAGTGTCGGCAAGGCTTCGTTGTTGAACAACCCCCGCAGGACCGCGAACGCCGGTCTCTTCTCCCTCCAGTAACTCACCAAACCGTAAGTGTAAAGAAAGGGATGGTTGTTGGGCATAAGGTGTGGCACGGCGCCGCGCCAATCAGAAAAACTATTTACCGAGACGCCCGCGAAGTCGCTTTGTTGCACTGCGTTGTAAGCGTCTACCAGGTATCGTGCCTGATGCTCAAGAGAAAGGGGATCGGAATATCCATTGTGGTTTGATATCTGAGTTTGGCTTCCAACTGATGAAATCCAAAAAGTGGTATTGGGCGACGCTGCCGATTGCTTCGAAAGAAAACTCTTTATCTCGCGGCCCGTATTGAATGGAGATAAATCGATCCCGACAAAATCCGCTCCGGTATTCCACCTGTCGATCATGCCGGGCAGACCCGTGTAGTACACAAGCCAATCTACCTGACCGTGAACCAGGGACGCCTCAGCTGACACATAATCCCTTGTGGTCGATGACTGCTCGTCAAGACCGTCTCCAACAGATATCGCGACTACGGAAGGATGAAAGCGCGTGTTTCGAATCACCTCACTCAGATAACCGCTGATCGAGCCTCGATACTGGGTCGATCTGAGAACAGAAGGGGGTACGTCCACTATCGGGATCTCCTGGAACACCATCAACCCAAACCTGTCACAAAGCGAGAGCAACGAATTTGAAGGAGGGAAGTCCACTACCCTGATTGCGTTCGCACCAAGAGTTTTTATCACAGCAATATCTTTTTCCAAATCAAGCTCATCGACAGCGGCTCCAACGTTCGGATAATCGACGTTGTAATTCACACTCTTTATGAATATCGGTTTGCCATTGAGATAGAACTTGCCCTGGGAAATACTGAGGCTTCGAAACCCAACATCGACATCCTCCTCATCAACAACAGTCTTCCCATCATAGACATAAAGCTGCAGAGTGTACAAGTTGGGTTGAGAAGGCGACCACATCTCCGGATTCCTGACTACCAGAGACAGGTTGACTTCGGCATTGTGGTTGGGATAGAGAGAAAACGCCTGCTCGCCAGATCTGGCGACAACATTTCCCGAACTCTTGCTAATAAGTACCGCATCCGCATTCAACGAGACTGATGTGGAGTTAGAATCGAGACCGAACTGGGACAAGTCTGATGCATAGACCGGAATATCACTCGTTAAGCTTGCTGAACTGAAGTCCGAGGTGAACGAGACTTTCGCCGACGGATGAAAAATGTATATCGGCGACTCGACGGTGATGTACGCACCTCGGAAAAGTCCAAGATAGCAATCGGGCTGGAAGGCGAGCTGCCGTAATGGAATTGTGGAGACCGGGTTGAGCTTGTTGTTGCAGATAACTTCCACGACGTTCTCCGAGCCTGTTTGAAGGAGCCTGTCGGGTATTCTGGCATTGATCGGAGAATACGCCCCGTTATGAATTGCAACGAACTCATTGTTGATTCTGATTTCTGTCGAAACACCGCCATTCCCTATATGGAGACTGAAAACGTTATGATTTATTAAATAAGCCGGAATGTACAGGCTCTTCTTGAAAATCGTGGTTCCACTATGTTTGACCGTTGCGGGGACATGCACTGCGCTCCAACTCCGGCCGTTGTCGGTCGACAGGAGCCAATCCCCATCCAGATTAATCCTAATTCTTTCTGGATTCAGCTGTTGGCACTCAAATCCATGTTCGGTAAGTTCAGCAACTGCGACCGAGTCCTGCGCGAAAACGGGTCTTATGGAAAGGAAAAGCAGCAGAATTTCCGATAAAATCGTAAGCTTTGGAGGCATGCTGAAGAGCATTTATCGAGGTGTAACTCCCATTGTTTAGAAATTTAGCAAAATTGGGAGGGGAATGCAATCAGAAGAAACATATCCCGCATTGATTCGTGAAAAAGGTAACTTTGGCAGAGTGGGCAGAGAGTCGTTGATCCTACGGGGTCGGAGACCTCATGATTTAGGTAACCGAAATAGGAGATTACCAGATTATTGGAAAATGGAGGAGCGGGACTACCTGTTAGCAATAGTAAAGCGATACAGAGTGGCAACCAAGAAAGAGAAGCGGAAGATATTGGACGAGTTCTGTAAGGTTTGTGAATACAACCGCAAGTACGCGAACCTTCTTATCAGGCGTGGCGACCCGGCAAGTGAGAGTAGGCAGAGATAAACCGGCGTTCGACGGATATTAGCTGAAAAGAACTGCCAGATGCGCATGAATCTATTTCTTCTACGTGAGTCCCTGGTCATAACCTTTCTCACTGGTCGGGAGTTCAACTCTCGCCTGGCACATTGCCTAATCTTACCTTTTGAGCCAAACGTTCCTGGTCTTTGTATTGAAGCTGGTACAGTCGATAATAAATTCCGCCCAGGGCGATCAGTTCCTGGTGAGTACCCTGTTCTCTGACCTCGCCTTTGTGAAGCACGATTATCTTCGAAGCATGCTGGATCGTGGAGAGCCTGTGTGCAATCACAATACTGGTTCTGCCTTTCAGGAGTCTCTCCGTTGCTTCCTGGATCAACTGCTCCGTCTCGGTGTCGATGTTTGCGGTCGCCTCATCAAGTACCAGTATTTTCGGATCGGATGCCAGTGCCCTTGCAAACGATATCAGCTGCTTTTGACCGACGGAGATTGCCGCCCCGCGTTCCTTGACATCCTCTTCGTAAGCGGCCGGCAGTCGCTCGATGAAGCCATGTGCTCCGATCAGCTTCGCAGCGGCTTCCACTTTATCATGTGAAATCTCTTCGCTTCCGAGGGATATGTTGTAGCCGACACTCCCGGAGAAAAGAAATACGTCCTGCATCACCACAGCAACGTTTCGGCGCAAATCCGCGGTGGATATCTCTTTCACATTGCGTCCGTCTACGAAAACACCTCCGCTATTCACATCGTAGAACCTCATGAGAAGATTCACTATGGTGCTCTTGCCTGCGCCCGTAGCACCCACGATGGCAATCGTCTCACCCGGATTAGCCGTGAAAGAAATATTCTTCAGGACATAATTCTGATCATCGTATGCAAATGTCACGTCCTTGAATTCGATATTTCCCTGCACGACGTCCATCTTCACAGGATTCTTCGGCTCGGCGACACTTGTCTTGTCATCGATTACCTTGAATATCCTTTCTGACGAGGCCATGGCGGTCTGGAGAATATTATATTTCTCCGAGAGATCCCTGATGGGAGTGAAGAACTGCTCCGTGTATTGCAGGAACGCGATGAGAACGCCGACGGAGATGCCGCCGTTGAGCCTGGCAAATGCCTCGGGGACAAGATGGCTGCCGCCGTACCATATTATAAGACCGATTGCGAGTCCGCTCGTCAATTCCACGCCCGGATAGAAGAGTGCATAATAGAATACAGACCTTATGTTCGCGTCCTTCAGCTTTTCGTTTACGTCGTCAAAATTTCTAAACGCCTTCTCCTCTCTGTTATGGATCTGATCGACTACGACTCCTGAAATGTGCTCCTGCAGGAATGTGTTGATGCGGGCTATCAGGATCCTGATCTCTCTGTACGACGCACGGACCTTCTTCCTGAAAAGAACTGTGATATAGGCGAGTACCGGGACGACGGTCAATGTAACAAGCGTCAGAGTGACGTTCATATCAAACATCCAAATCAGAATCCAGACGATGGTAAAGATGTCTCCGAATGCCATCACGATGCCGGACGAGAAGAGATCGCTCAGAGCTTCGACGTCGTTCGTCACCCTAGTTACCAATCTTCCGACCGGGTTCTTGTCAAAATACTTTACCCCTAAGGACTGCAGATGACTAAATATCTGCATGCGAATGTTAAAGATGGTCTTCTGACCAATCCACTGAGTCAAATATGCAGATCCATACCTGAGAAAAGCCTGCAGGATTATCACCACGAACAGAATCAGAATGATTCTGAAAAGTCCGTGTGGATTGCCCGTCTCTATGAAGCTGTCTACCGCAATTTTGGTGAGGTAAGGACGCAACGGTCCCATGCCCGAATATGCGATCGTTATGAATACTGCCACGACAACCTGCCACCAGTAAGGCCTCAGGTACTTGAGCAGCCTTCGCATCAGCCTGGCGTCGTAAGCCTTGCCCAGTACTTCTTCTTCGTGAATATCTGTCGGCATTTTAGTCCAGGTTCACTACGTTCGTGGGACTCTTTGCGATGAACGCCTTTATGTTGTCCACAGTGGTCTGCAAAATTCTCTCGACGGCTTCAACGCTATCGAACGCGATGTGAGGCGTGATGATAACGTTCTCCCGGTTCATCAAGATGTTCTTTTCAAGCACAGCTCTCATGTGATCTACCGACACGTTTCTCGTCAGCATCTGGTTTTCTTCCTTCACCAGGTCCTCGCCTTCAAAGACATCGAGTCCTGCGCCTCCGAATATCCCGGTTTCGAGAGCATGATGGAGCGCTGCCGGTTCTATCAGTTGTGCTCTCGCCGTATTGATGAAAAGTGCTCCACGTTTCACATGGTCGATGTTCGTCATGTTGATCAGATGATGCGTAGCCCTGCTGTACGGACAATGCAGTGAAATTATATCGGCGTGGGCCAGGAGGTAGTCGAGTGAAGAATATTTGAAACCCAGCACCTCTTCCATGAAATGGTTCCTGTGGACGTCGAATGTAAGCACGTTCATGCCGAAGCCTTTGGCAATCTTTATGACATGCGAGCCGATGCTTCCCGCTCCGATGACTCCAAGCGTCTTTCCTCGTATGTCCCAGCCTTCAAGACCTTCCGGCGAGAAATTATTGTGCGAAGTTCGTACGTAGGCTTTATGAATGTTTCGCGAGAGCGCGAGTATCAATCCGAACGTGTGCTCGGCAACGGTGTTCTCACCGTAATATGGTACGTTGCACACCGCGATCTTCCTGGCGGCGGCGTACTTGAGGTCAATGTGGTTGAAGCCGGTGCTTCGCGTCGCGATGCACTTCAGCCGCGGGAGTCGCGAGATGGTTCTTTTATCAAGCACGGAATAGATGAAGACAGAGACGATATCGGCTTGTTTTGCCGTCGATGCGTTCTTATCTGTCAACGGCTCATTATGGAACTCGATGGCATAATTCCCTTTCAGCGCCTTTCTCAGAAAGCGTTTGTCCGTGTCGGTAACTTCGTAGAAGGATAATTTCAGCATCTTCTCGACTACATCTTCCTCAATTCTTCTTCTAATAGTTGCTTACTATACAGCTCTGCGTAAATGCTGCCGTTCAGCACAAGCTGTTCATGCGTTCCCGATTCGACGATTTCACCGTCATCCAACACGACAATCACGTCGGCGTCTTTGACAGTCGAAATTCGATGACTTATGATGATACTGGTCCTTTCACTCATCACCTGCTTGAGTCCGCGAAGGATTTCTTCTTCAGTATAGGTGTCCACAGCGGAGAGAGCGTCATCAAGGATGAGAATTCGTGGCTTTCTGAGAATGGCTCGTGCTATTCCGACGCGCTGCTTCTGACCACCGGAAAGAGTTATGCCTCTCTCGCCGACAAACGTCTCGAACTTGTGCGGGAACAACTCCACGTCTTTGTAAATCTGCGACACTTTTGCCGCCCATTCTATCTCTTCGACCGTTGCATGCTCGACTCCGTATGCGATGTTGTTGGAAATAGTGTCGGAGAAGAGGAAGGTCTCCTGCTGCACATAGCCGACGGATCGCCGCAAAACTTCAATCGGAATATGTTTTACCGGATGACCATCAATCAGCAACTGGCCCGATGTACAGTCAAAGAGTCGGGGAATCAGGTTTACAAGGGTGGACTTGCCGGTGCCGGTTCTTCCGACAAGAGCAATCGTCATCCCTTTTTCTATTTCGAGGTTGATGTTCCTCAACGCATAAACTTCCTTCGAAGGATACCGGAATGAAACACCGTCGAACGAAATCGAGCCGTCTACACTTCTTATCGACTCAACGGTGTTCTCGTCGTCTTTGATCTCGGGCTGCGTGTCAAAAATTCTGTTCAGCCGTCCCATTGATGCGGCACCTCTCTGGAAGATGCTGACCACCCATCCGAAGGCGAGCATCGGCCATGTCAGGAGGCCGAGGTAAATGATGAATGAGACCATGGTACCGAGCGAGAGAGTTTTCCGAATAACGTCCAGTCCTCCTCTCCAGAGCACAATCGCCATAGCTCCTCCCGTCAATATCCCCATGAGCGGCCAGAGAATCGACTGAATCTTTGCCAGGATCAAATTCCTTCTAAGGTAGTCGTGGCTCATTTCATGGAACTGCTCCATCTCGTGAGCTTCTCGTACATACGAACGTACCACCCTTATTCCTGCGATGCTTTCCTGTGCTCGTGCAGTGAGCACGCTGTACTGGGCCTGCACACCTTCAAAATGACGATTCACCATCTTGCCTATGAAGTATACACCGATTGAAATGAACGGAAGCGGTATGAGCGCGTACAGCGTGAGTCTCACGTTTATCCATAGCATAATGGCTATTATCATCACGAAGCCTGTGATAGTGTCGGAGCTGTACATTATCCCCGGTCCGAGCACGTTCCGCACCGCCGATAAGTCATTGGTTGCATGTGCCATCAAATCACCCGTGGGGGTGTTGACAAAAAATGACTGCGAGAGCTTCTGAATGTGAGAATAGAAATCGTTTCTCAAGTCATATTCGATCCTGCGGGAAGTGACGATTATGGTCTCCCGGGTCATGAATGTGAAGAAACCGCTGAGGGAAATGGCACTGATGATAAGTGCGGCGTATTGCAAAAGCTTAGCGGAGGTCGGTTCGGCCTTCAGAGAGTTGATTGCGTCCCCGACAATTATTGGTACAGCGTTACCGAAAAGATTGGCGAGCAAGACTGTGGCCAGCCCGATCAGGAGTGTACGTCTGTATTTCTTCAGATACGGCAGCAGCCGCTTGAGATGTTTCATGACTCAATCGCCAAGACTATGCCCATTGAAAACTTGAACGCAAATTTTTGCAGAGCCAACGGATCTCCACAGATTTTCCGACTTTAATTCCCCGGATAATTCGTGGGAATCTGTAGGTCCCGTGCCGCCGCGCCGAAGCGATGATGGATAATCTCTAAATATATCGGAAACGTTTCGGCACCCAGGCGTGGGAATTCGTGGTTTCATAGTTTTCTACTCTCAGTCGACAACGGTGAAACCAGCGTACTTGTGCAACACTTTCGGGACGACCACTTTGCCTTCGGGCGTCTGATAATTTTCCAACAGCGCAACCATCAGTCGTGATGTGGCGAGCCCGGAACCGTTGAGCGTATGGACGAATTCCGGTTTCGATTTCGCGTCGCGCTTGAACTTGATATTTGCACGCCGTGCCTGGAAACTCTCGAAGTTGGAACAACTCGAAGCTTCGAGCCAGCCGTCGCGGGCTTCTGTCGCAGGAGCAAACACTTCCACATCATAGCACTTTGCGGCCGAGAAACTCAGGTCTCCTGTACACAGAAGCATTATTCGATACGGTATGTTCAAAGCCTGGAGCACTTCCTCCACATCCGCAACAAGTTTTTCGAGTTCGTCGTAAGACTCTTCCGGTTTTACGAGCTTTACCAACTCGACTTTATTGAATTGATGTACTCTCAAAAATCCGCGCGATTCCTTGCCCCAGCTCCCAGCCTCTCTTCTGAAGCATGCACTGTAGGCAGCGTACTTTGTCGGCAGTTGATCAGCCCACAGAATCTCGTCGCGCCGAAGATTCGTTACAGGCACTTCCGCAGTCGGGACAAGATAAAGATCATCGGTCTCGCAGTGGTACATATCCTCAGCCATCTTTGGCAGTTGACCCGTCCCCCGCATCGATGCCTGGTTCACAACGAACGGCGGAAACACCTCCGTATAACCATGTTTATTAACATGTAAGTCGAGCATAAAGTTTATAAGTGCCCGCTCCAATGTCGCACCTTTTCCGATATAAACAGGAAATCCAGCTCCTGTTATCTTACTTCCACGAGCGAAATCAAGTATGCCCAACTTCTCGCCAAGGGTGAGGTGATCCAGCAGTTTGAAATCGAATTCTTTGGACGTCTTCACCTCGCCGAACCTTCTCTTCTCAATGTTGTCCCCGGAACCGGCACCGACCGGGACGGATGAATGCGGAAGATTGGGAACATACATTGCAAGCTCGTTCAGTTGATCTTCGATCTTTCTCAGTTCATCTTCGAGTCCTCTAAGCTCATCCCCTTTCGCTTTGCCTTCGGCAATCAATTCCGTTGCATCTCCCGCCTGACGTTTCAGTTTTGCAACATCATCTGCGATTCGATTCCGGTCGCTCTTTAGCACTTCCGATTTTCTCAGAAGGTCACGACGTTTTCCATCAAGATCCAGTATTTCTCCGACTCTATCTGTTTCTCTCTTCTGACGTATGGCTTCTCTTACTAAATCAGGATTCTCACGAATGAATTTCAAGTCCAGCATTTCACCTCACAATAAGATTTTGGATGCCGGGTCAAACGCTCCGGCTAATTTCATTTGTTGCCTCATAAAATAGAGCGAGTCCTTCACTGTAGGCATTGTTAGGCCGAGCTCTGTCTGGGCCTTGAGACAAATGAAACTCGAGTTCATCGGTCTACGAGCTTTTTGCCCGAGCCGGTCAGTGGTGGACGGGGACATCATCGACGGTTCGAATCCGAAGACTTCAGCAACTTGCTCTGCAAATTCGAAACGTGAGAGGGTTTGAAATCCACTCACGTTATACAACCCTCTTGCATCACGTTGTACCACCTTAAGGACCGCAACGGCCAATTCGTCGGCGAGTGTCGGATTGCCGATTTGATCGGTCACAACAAAAAATCTTTCTCTCCGTGAAAGCTTCTCGACAACCCAGAGTACGAAATTTCTTTTAACTCCCTTCCCGTACCCGTAGAGTACTTGAGTCCTGAGAATGGCAAAGTCTCTGAGCCTCGCCCTCAGAAGGTTCTCGCCCGCAAGTTTGGATTTGCCGTAGTAAGAGATTGGATCGGGCGTAGAGTGTTCATCGTAATTCCCTTTTTGGCCGTTGAATACATAATCTGTAGATATGTGAACCAGCTTGGAACCGAAAAGCGCGGCTGCTTCGGCGAGATAGTCGACAGCCGACGCGTTCACCTTGTATGCCAGCTCTCTCTCGATTTCCGCGCGGTCCACATCGGTAAACGCCGCCGCATTGATGATCACGGATGGCGCCAGCTTCTTTACAGACTCGATTACCTTCTGCTTGTCGGTAATATCGAGAGAAAAGTAACCCTCGGCACCATCTGAAAGGTCGCATGGAAAAAGCTCGAACTCGGATTCCCTCCTGAACACCTCGACGACCTTTTGTCCAAGTAGACCTGTCGCTCCGGTTATCAACACCCTGCTATTTGACATTTGCCCCCACAGATTTCAAGGTCCCATGAATTGACACAGCCCTTCGCGCAAGCTCTACCTGTAGAAAGCCTGAAGGGCCGGCTGCACCCACTTTACGGGCGGCGAATTCAATCCCTTCCTTTGAGGCTTCGGAAAAGTCTCTTCCATTTACGACTGCATGAAGAAAGACTGCACCGAAGACGTCGCCGCTACCTGTCGGATCGACAACGTCGACCATCTTAGATGGGAAAATGTGCTGTTCCACCTTCCCGTTTCTTTTCTCGAACAATAATATCCCTCTCTCCGCCAGAGACACAACGAATGCTTTGACGCCTGTGTCTAGAATTTTTTCGGCTAGCCTTCTTTTGTCCGTCGTGTCGATATCGATCGCTGCGGCTTCTTCCTCGTTCATCTGAACAGTGTCTGCAAGCCCACTCCACTCAAGATAATCAGCGCGGGGACCGCGCACTCTCCTGCCATCGGGCTGCCGATTCATAACAATATTGTGGAGATCAAGATGCATGTGGCAGCCCGGAGCTGCGTTCCGAATCTTTTTCAACGTGTCTATCTTGATGTCGTTTCCTCCGATCAGGTTCAGGTGAATGCCGTCAGCGGGAAGAAACGGAGATATCTTTTCGAATGACGTCGGCTCAATCGGTTGGGTACTGCATTCCCATCTATTGTTCTCATCCTCATAGAAGAGGTCGACTCTCCTTACCGGCGCTGCTGTCTGATAAATGCCTGCCGGATTCAAATGGTCGAGCCTGTCGAATAATCCGCGGAAGTATTCCAAGTCTTCAGTGCCGAGTCCGATTACAGGCACCGTTTCTGCGGCGTCATTGGCAACCGTGCTTGCAACTACTGAATATGAAATCCCACCGTGCTCATGGTAAACCTTGCCGTCTGCCTTGTGGATTACGTCGATGCAAGGTTCGCCGATCACCAGGACCTTCACAGTTTCGACCCTTTACCACGGAATTCTACGAGCTTCTTCTTGACGTCAGAGTCGCCGAGACCTATGATTTCAGCAGCAAGTACACCGGCGTTCTTTGCACCGGCTTTTCCGATTGCGACAGTTGCAACCGGAATTCCCGGAGGCATTTGCACTATCGAGTATAGTGCGTCCACGCCGGCCAGTTCAGATCCGCTTAGTGGTACGCCGATTACGGGAAGCGTCGTGAGACTCGCAACAACTCCCGGGAGATGCGCTGCCATGCCGGCTCCAGCGATTACCAGTTTGAAGCCGTTCTTCTCGGCGCCAGATGCAAACTCCGCTGTCTCTTTCGGGTTGCGATGAGCGCTAAGGACATGAAGCTCGTGGTCGATACCAAAGTAATCCAGATATGGAAACGCTTCTGATATTGCTGCCTCATCGGATTTGCTTCCGATAAGAACAGCCACTTTCGGTTTACTCAATGTTCTCCTCCTTTTTGTAAATGATTGCAGGGTCAAATACTCTCGGCGCAACTTCCGCAAGGCCACCATTCTCGATTTTTCTGTAAAAACAGGAGCGGTGGCCGGTATGGCATGCGGCTCCTCCGATTTGCTGCACCTTGAGTAAAATTGCATCCCCGTCGCAGTCTATCAGAAATTCTTTTACTTTCTGGACATTCCCGGACTCTTCACCTTTGCGCCAGAGTTTCTTTCTTGATCGCGACCAGTATACCGCCTGTCCCGTCTCAATCGTGCGGCGAATGCTTTCGGCGTTCATGTGTGCCAGCATAAGCACTTCGCCGGTTTCGTAGTCCTGCGCCACGGCGGTTACCAGCTCTTTCTCGTCGAACTTTAGCTGTCTGATGATATTGTCAACATCTATCATATTCTGACCGGAACCCCTTTTTCTTTCAAATACTCTTTGACCTGTCTGATCTTAAACTTGCCGAAGTGGAACACAGATGCGGCCAGGACGGCGTCGGCACCGCCTTTGTCAATGGCATCGTAGAAATGGTCGAATGTACCGGCACCGCCACTTGCAATCACCGGGACGTTCACTGATTGGGTTACAAGCTTGAGTAGTTCGACGTCATATCCGGAGTTTGTACCATCTTTGTCGATACTCGTAAGTAAGATCTCCCCGGCACCTTTTTCGACTACAGATTTTGCCCATTCGATTGCGTCTATGCCTGTCGGCTTCCTGCCTCCATTGATGTACACTTCGTAGCCGGCCGGCTTAGCGGAGGAGATATTGTCGTGACCCGTTGTCCCTGATAGCTTCTCGCAACTCTTGGCATCGATTGCGACTACAACGCATTGGACTCCAAATTCTTCTGCTCCCTGCGAGACGAGATCCGGGTTCAGAACCGCAGCGGTGTTCAAACTCACTTTGTCTGCGCCGTTCGAAAGTATGCTTCTCATGTCATCGACCGTTCGGACACCGCCTCCGACAGTAAACGGCAAGAAAATCGTCTCCGCAGTTCTCTTCACGACATCCAGCATCGTGGCACGGTTGTCCACGCTTGCCGTAATGTCGAGGAAAACAATCTCATCGGCACCTTCGCTTTCATAGAACGCGGCGGACTCGACTGGGTCCCCCGCATCGGTGAGGTTGACAAAATTGACTCCCTTGACTACCCTGCCTGCATTTACATCAAGACAAGGAATGATTCTCTTAGCTAACATATAGTGTAGTGTCCCATAAAATCTTTGACTTAAATAAAGTGGAACAAAGCATCCGAAACAAAGGAAAGACCACCACGCTTGTCATTCCCGGATACTCCAAGCGAGGCTGTCCCAAAAGTGTTGTTCCGTCACCCCGGACCCTG
>JAKASW010000116.1 GCA_021818875.1 Bacteroidota bacterium | reverse complement strand
CCCGCAGCATAAGTTTCACTTCCGGTGTGTGGACAAGCCCCATCGTTGCAAGAGTAATTGAGCAGGAGTTTTCCATAACGTACCATCCGGCTCTTGTGTCGCGCATCCTCCATGCGATTGGGTTCTCAGTTCAACGTCCGAGGAAAATCCCGGCTAATGCTGAAAAGTCCGCGCAAGACCGGTGGGCAAAGTCGAGCGTTACGAGCGGTATTAACAATTCTGCCAAACGCAGATTGATCCGCTGACCTGCCGTTTCACAATCCGGGTCTGCGCTGAACTGAAAAGTTTTGTCGCATTAGCACACCCCAGCCCCCTCATCAGCCCTACAACGTCTCTACCATCCGCAATACCGCTGAGAAGTCCTCCGGGAGCTCTGACTCAAAATGGAGATGTTCCTTTGTCGCCGGATGAACAAATCCGAGCGTCTTCGCGTGGAGCGCCTGCCTTTCCATGACTTTCAGCAAAGCCGATACCTGCTGCTTGAACCGCGGCGTCGCTTCACCGTAGTTTATCCTCCGACCATGATACGTAGGGTCTCCGAAAACAGGATGCCCGATATGTGAAAGGTGTACCCTGATCTGGTGAGTGCGCCCGGTCTGTAAGTGCAGCCTGACAAGCGTCAGGAACTTGAACTCCTTCAACACTTCGTACTCCGTAGCGGCGAATTTCCCATCCTCGACTACCGCGAATTTCTTTCTGTCGGTTTTGCTTCTCCCGATCTCCGCTTCGATTACACCGCTCTTCGCGGCGAACCTCCCCCAAACTAGGGCCCAGTATTCCCGGTCGATTGTCCTGTCCGCAAATTGTCTCGCGAGAGACGCATGCGTAGTATCCTCCTTCGCCGCAACAATCAGTCCGCTCGTGTCCTTGTCAAGTCGGTGAACTATGCCGGGCCTGAAAAAGGAATCGTTAAGCGATGAGAGCCGGTTACAGTGGAAAAGGAGCGCATTCGCAAGCGTCCCCGTCCAGTTGCCATGTCCAGGATGAGTCACCATCCCTGCAGGTTTATTGACGACAATAAGATGCTCGTCTTCGAAAACAATATCGAGTGGAATGTCCTCAGGGACTGCTATCGTGACGGGAGCTGAAGTTGGTATGTTGACAATGATCGCGTCGCGCGGCATCACACCGTAGCTTGATCGTACCGCTTTGCCGTTGACCAGGACCCGTTGTTCTTCGATGTATCTCTGGACTCTTGCGCGGCTCGATCCCTCAAGCTGTGCCGCAAGATATTTATCTATGCGCTCCTTCTTCTGCCCGGGAGCGACAACGATCTCAACCTTTCGAATTGTTTGTGCCATGGCCTTTGTATCTTAACCGCAGAGACGCTGATCTGCCTCCCGGCGGGAAGGCGGCGGACAGGGGCACAATAAACGGAGCCGCTATAACAATCACCCTTTTGCCGTTACGCCATTGCCGTGAAAATTCTTCCCGCTACCTCCCGGATTAGCTCCCGCGCTTTCCATGCGGTTCGGGAGCATCCGTGTTGACGAGCGAACCTTGACCGGCGGGCGAATCATTCTCCAGATCTACTGCTCCGGCCATTTGCACCTCTGACTGCTCAGCAGCTTTTCTATAAAACACAAGCAACATGATCACGCCGACAGTGACAGATGCGTCTGCGATGTTGAATACCAGCGGCGAGGAGCTATAGCCCGGTATGTGAAAGAAATCGAACTGGATGAAATCGATGACGCGGCCGTGGAAGAAACCAGTGCCGTCGAAGAGCGGACCGTAAAATACTCTGTCGATCAAATTACCGATTGCTCCGCCGAGTATAAGTGCGAGTGAAAACCTGATGACCTTTCTCTCCTCCCGGGCCTTATACAGGTAGATTAAGATCGCCACGCTTGCCACGATACGAAAAACTGCGAACAGAGAATTGAAGCCCAGGTCTATTCCGAATGCCATCCCCGGATTCTGCACATAAGTGAATCTTAAGAAATTGCCGATCACTCTCATACTCGAATAGAGCGGCATCCCGGGAGAATTGATTCCAAGAAGCGGAATCTGAATTCCGCTCACAAGCAGTTTCGTGATTTGATCTGCCAACACCACGGATAATGTCACATAGAGGACTTTCAATTCATCGGCCTTTTGGTATTGAAGGATATGCATACGGGGCCATCGTAAACCATCTCAATCCGCGCGTCGTCGATCAGCTTTCTGCAACCCTGGCAGAATCCATAAACCCCGCAGTCGATACTTTCTTACAAGTGGACGTGTGTTCAACAGTCCATCGCCAGAAACATAGTCCAACTTCACCTGCTTAGATTTGTTACTTCTTTGCAGACTCGGCGGCACTCCCGGGATCTTTTGAGGACCCGAATGATGCCGAAGGGTCGGCAACGCTCGCATCGTCCGGCGAAACATTGCCTTGATTTCCCGCTTCCGCCATCTGCATTTCAGGCTGCTCGGCAGCTTTTCTGTGAAATATAAGCAGCATGATTACGCCGATTGTAACCGAGGCATCGGCAAGATTGAACACAGGGAACCGCGAAAAGCTGTAACCCAGTATATTGATGTGGAAGAAATCGAAATCGATAAAGTCGACGACGCGCCCGTGGAAAAAACTTGTGCCATCGAAGAGCGGACCATAAAATACACGGTCAATCAGATTTCCGATCGCACCGCCGAGTATAAGTGCAAGGGAAAACCTGACGATTCCGCTTTCGTTGCGAACCTTGTAGAGGTAAATAAAAATTGCAGTGCTCGCGATAATGGAGAAGATCGCGAAAAACGACTTGAAACCGAAATCTATCCCGAATGCCATCCCCGGGTTCTGGATATAAGTGAATCGTAGAAAATTCCCGATCACGTCCATGCTCGAATAAAGCGGCATGCCGGGGAAGTTGATGCCGAGAAACGGAATCTGGAGACCATGTACAAGTAGCTTGGTAACCTGATCCGCCAGCACAACTGATAGTGTCACATAGAGTACCTTCAACTTACTGGCCCCGCTTGAGCTTACAATTGATGCAAAGCTGCGCGTGAGGGACGGCTTCCAGTCTCGCCTTGTCGATCAGCTTTCCGCAGTCCTGACAGAAACCATATACGCCGCGGTCGATTCTCTTGATCGCATCGTCGAGATATTCGAGAAATTTCCTTTGACGTGCCGCAAGGAGATAGTTCTTCTCCTTCTCCATGGTGTCGGTTCCCTGTTCCATGTGAAGAGAGTACGGAGAATTCTCTTCGAAGTAATCGCCGCCTGAACTGTCGTTCAACGTTTCATTCATGAGCTCCAGCTCCTCGATGATCTGCTTCCTTTTTTCGAGTATGATCTCGCGGAAATGTTCCAGCTCCGTTTTGTTGAATCCTTTCTTAACTGGCGACACGTGTACCGCTGCTTTCTCAGTCCGTCTCACAGGATGAATCTCGGTCTTCTTCCTGTGGGCTGCCTTCTTGGCGGCCTTTAGTTTTGTCACCCTGACTTCTTTTGCTGCGACCTTTTTTGCCATCGTTAGAACTCCTTCCACTTTCGCGGCAGAGTTTTATTTTGCTCTGCTGATTGAAATTTTAAACTTATGCTTTTCTATTTCAACACATTCAGAATATTCGCCGTCCTGTAAAGTCGTCGAGAGTTCCACCGCAAGAGTCTCCGATCTTATATGATCGGACATCTCGGTCAGCACTCCAACAAAATCGGCCGGGCATTCTGCATAGACCCGGATCCTGTCCGTCACCTCGAACCCTGCTTCCTTCCGCATGTTCTGAATACGGTTGACGAACTCTCTTGCAATTCCTTCACGTTCTAGTTCTTCATCGATTGTCGTGTCGAGCGCAACCGTCATCGTACCATCCGACTCGACAAGCCACCCTGAGAGTTCCTGGCTGAAAACTTCCACGTCCTCCCGGACAACACAGAACATTTTGCCGTCCGTGCGAAGATCGACGGAGCCGGATTTCTCGAGCGCCTTTATGTCTTTCGGACTCATCGACTTGATAAGCTCTGCAACCATCTTCACATCTTTGCCAAACTTCGGCCCGATTGACTTGAAATTCGGTTTTGCCCCTTTCCTTACGAATTCCGAATCGTGGTCGACATATTCTATCGACTTTACATTGATTTCGTCGAGTATAACGCTTTCAACCGCAGAAATAGTTTCCTTCACTTGCGATGAAGATACCGGGACGATGATTCTCCGTAACGGCTGGCGAACCCTTATGTTAGACTTCGCCCGCATAGCTCTTGCCAGGTACACGATTCTCTCGGCCATGGCCATCTTCTCTTCAAGAACCGTGTCTATCTCTTCCTCCCTGACTGACGGGTAACTGGAAAGGTGGACAGACTCGAATGCCTCCAGCCCCGTAACCATGTTGAGATTGCGGTATAGCTCTTCGGAAAGAAAAGGTGCAAACGGGGACATCAGCTTCACCACAGTCACCAAACATTCGTAGAGAGTCTGGTAAGCGGACAATTTGTCCTTCGCCATCTCTCCCTTCCAAAATCTTCTCCGACTCCGACGAACATACCAGTTGGAAAGCTGGTCTATAGTGAAATCAGAAACTGCGCGCGCTGCCCTGGTCACATCGTACTCGTTCATCCATTTGGCATAGTCCTTCACCAGGGTATTCAAAACTGAAATGATCCACCTGTCGATCTCGAGCCGCTCTGCAACCGGAATTCTCTCTTCGTGATATGCGAACCCGTCTATGTTTGCATAAAGGGTGAAAAAAGCATACGTGTTCAACAGGGTGCTGAAAAATTTCCTCTGTATTTCAACGAGTCCGCTCTCATCGAAGAGCTTCGGTTTGTGCGGCGGACTCGTAGCTACGAGGTACCATCGAACTGCATCTGCACCGTAGTCCGCGACAACTTTGAATGGATCGACGGCGTTCCCTTTCGACTTGGACATTTTCTGTCCGTCTTTGTCGAGCACAAGCTCATGGCTTATGACAGTCTTGTAGGCCGGACTATCGAACAGGAACGTCGAGATAGCGTGCATAGAATAAAACCAACCGCGGGTCTGGTCGATGCCTTCCGATATGTAGTCGGCAGGAAAATGACTCTCGAACCATTCTTTGTTCTCGAATGGGTAGTGGTACTGCGCAAAGGGCATGGACCCGGAGTCGAACCAAACGTCTATGAGCTCGGGAGTTCGCTTCATTTCGGAGCCACATTTTTCGCAAGTCAGGACGACGCTGTCGACGTAGGGTTTGTGAAGATCGAGATTGTCGGGAACGACTTCCAGCTTCTTTATTCCATCATTCCATCGTTCCACCATTCCATATTTCCGCAGTTCCTCCACGCTCCCGATGGACCGCATGGTTCCGCATTTTTCATTCTGACAAATCCAGATATTCAGCGGCGTTCCCCAAAACCGGTCACGCGACAGTGCCCAGTCTTTATTTTCTTCGAGCCAGTTTCCAAACCTGCCTGTGCCGACCTCCGGAGGGACCCAGTTGATTTGCTTGTTCAGCTCCACCATCTTCGGTGCAAACTTCGTGGTTGCAATGTACCAGGATGCGCGGGCATAATAGAGAAGCGGAGTCTTGCACCTCCAGCAATGCGGATAGCTGTGTGTTATAGTCTCTTTCTTATAAAGGAGACCACGACGTTTCAGGTTGTCGATAATTGCGGGATTGGCATCCTTCACAAACATTCCGGCGAAGTCTTTCACCTCGGGAGTCATGTTTCCGCTCTTGTCGACAAGCTGGAGGAACGGCAGGTCGTTGGCTCTTCCGGTCTGGTAGTCGTCCTCGCCGAACGCGGGTGCTATGTGCACGATGCCTGTGCCATCATCCATAGTAACGAAATCGCCATGAGTGGCATAAAAACCGTGCTTCGTCACCGGTTTGTAATCGTAAAGCCTCTCGTACTCTTTATTGAGAAGTTCCTTGCCTTTGAATTCGGAGATAATTGCATAGTCCCCGTCGAGGACTTCGAGCCGACTTCTTGCGAAGATCAGGTTCTCACCTTTATTTTCAACCCTTACATAGTCCTCGTTTTTGTTGACTGCTATCGCGACGTTGGAAGGCAAGGTCCACGGAGTTGTCGTCCAGACGAGGAAGTAGGTGTTCTCTTCGCCTTTCAGCTTGAGCTTGATATAGATCGAAGTGTCTTTGACGTCCTCATAGCCGAGAGCGACTTCGTGCGATGAAAGAGAAGTCTCACATCGGGGACAGTATGGCTGGCTCTTGTATCCTTTATAGATGAGTCCGGCATCGAAGAACTTTTTCAACGCCCACCAGACGGACTCGATGTAGTAGTTTTCACAAGTTATGTAAGCATCGTTCAAATCGACCCAGTAGCCGATGCGTTCGGTCATTACTTCCCAGTCGTCTTTGTATTCGAATACTGACTGCTTGCAGAGCGCGTTGAACTTTTCGATTCCGTAATCGAGGATCTCGTCTTTGTGTTTAAAACCAAGTTTCTTCTCTACCTCGATCTCCACCGGCAGGCCGTGTGTATCCCATCCGGCTTTACGATGGACCTGGCAGCCCTGCATCGTTTTGTATCTGCAGACGAGGTCTTTGAGAGTTCTTGCGAGAACATGGTGGATGCCCGGCTTTCCGTTCGCAGTCGGGGGACCTTCGTAGAAAGTGAAGTTAGGTTTTCCTTCACGTTCCTTGACGCTCTTTTCAAAAATGCCATTCTTCTTCCAGAACTCCAGCACCTCGCGTTCGAGGCCGGAGTACTTCAACTTGTCGTTTACTTCCTTGAACTTTGTCAAATTACTTCCTTGAGAAAAATGATATCGCCCAAAGTACTAACGTCAACACAATGGACAACACAATGCTGGTCGCTATCGGAAAATAGACTTGAAAATTCTTCCCCTTAATATGGATATCTCCGGGAAGCCTCCCGAAAAACGGGAAATTCACTTTCTCGGACAGCATGATCACCAGGCCGATCACTATGATGATCGCTCCGAGAACAACCAGTGTTTTTCCGAAACCTTGAAAGCCGTTCATATAGCAAACCGTCAATCAATCCATCATTCCCACAATCCATAACTCCATCAATCCGCTATCAGATCCTTTCCACTACCGCCTTCATCACCTCTGTCAATTTCGGCTGAACTTCGTTAGCAACCCTGATTATGTCCTCAACTCTTGCCGGCACGAGCGAGTCCGGGAAACATTCGTCGGTGATTATCGAGAAGCCGCATACTTTCATTCCCATGTGGACCGCAACGATATCTTCGGGCACCGTGGACATTCCAACCGCGTCTGCCCCGATCATGCGGAGGAACCGGTACTCTGCGCGAGTTTCGAGACTCGGCCCTGCCATCGCCGCGAACACTCCGCGCTCTACCCTGATTTTCAAATCGAGCGCCGCCTTCATCGCCATATTGACAAGTTCGTTGGAGTATGGCTCACTCATATCCGGAAATCGAGGCCCAATGTTTTCGTCATTCGGACCAATTAGAGGATTGTCTCCGAGGAGATTAATATGATCCACGATGATCATTATATCTCCCTTCCTAAAGTTCGGATTTAAGCCTCCGGCCGCGTTGGATACGATAAGCGTTTTAGCACCAAGGAACTTCATGACTCTCACCGGAAGAGTTATCTGTTCCATTGAATAGCCTTCGTAGAAGTGAAAGCGTCCCTGCATGGCCACGACGTTCTTGCCGCCGAGATGCCCGAGGAGCAATTTGCCGTGATGGGATTCTACGGTCGAGAGTGGAAAGTGGGGGATGTCGGCATAATCGATCACAGTCCTCTCGGTAATCTCATCGCCGAGCGCGCCGAGGCCCGTACCTAGTATGATTGCAACGTCGGGCCGAAGTGTGGACTTCGACTTTATTAAATCGACAGACTCCTCGATCTTATTCCTAAGCTCGCTCATTTCCCATTTTCCGATTTTTCCATGGATTCGATTATCGATCGTACATCGAGCAGATCCTCGCCAACTTCTTGTTTATCTACTTTGCTCTCAAGCGAATTCAGAATATCGAGCTGAGCGGAGAGAACCGCGCGGACCGACGTGATGATGGACTCTTTTAGATCCTTCAGTTTTGCCAATTCTCCTTTTGCTTCCTCAACTTCGCGCATGGCAGCGTTCAGAACTTGCTTGGCTTTAGCTTCCGCTTCATGCCGGATTATCTCCGAGGTACTCTTCAGGGCCACGGTCGACTCAGTTGCCGTCTTTTCCGCCTGCACTATAAGCGACCGAAGGCTCTCTTCCAGTTTCTTGTAGTTCTGTAGTTCCTCGACAATAGCAGATTTCTGCGTCTTGAGATCCATATTCTCTCTGAGAAGCTCTTCAAAGTCTGAGGCGACAGCCGCGAGAAATGCATCGACCTCATCGGGGTCGTATCCACGCAACTTTTTCTCAAATTCCTGCTTCCGGATTTGAATAGGAGTAAGTCTCATTGGAGTTTGGCTATTCCATTTCTGAATTCGAAATATAGCCCTTGAATGCAGGAAAATCAAAGCAGTTGAGGAGGGTAGGGCTGATGCGTCAGTGAAAGCGTTGCGAGACCATCCGTTGAAACGGACGGCTGGTCTATACGAAGACTCCGAAAGGCGGGCGAACTGCCGAAGATCCCAGATTCCGTCGGAGTCCATGAGCCCTGACGAGCAGTTTTGTACCTGACTGCTATCAGGCACGGTAGACAATTGCGTTGGTGTTCGTTTCGATGAAGGCATTGAAAGCTCCTCGCTCTCAATGATGCACCACAGGGTAAGTTGGATCAACGACCTGGCAGAGGCTTCATGAATCTGACCCCGATAGCCATCGTTCCCCAGGCGTCTCAATAAGTAAGATTCACCTGTCCTTCAGAGAGAACGACCTACGTTCATCCGAATAGCGAGTCACATTTAAATCAACGTGAATCGCACCTCATAGCGTTTTTCAACGAACCACGCGAGGCGAGCCACCGGCATCCCACCGTACCAAATCACCTTTCTGGTTTTATTGCTTAAGTCAGGTATGATGATGCCGCTACAGCGACAACAAGTTTTGTCTCCAACTGTAGCGACTACTCAAATCTGAAATCAGCAAAATGGCATCCGCCTGGAACCTTGGACACGAAATGACCTGCGTCAGTCCACTGACGCTAGAATGACTAACGAGAAATTTTCGGATTGTTTAACGGGTTTGCCCGGTAGGATCTGTCAGCACTCGCGAACCTGCATTCAGCCAGCACACAATAATTTTCAGCTCATTCCGACAATTCCTGAAATTTCCTCGGCCTCAAAGACTGGAACAATGCAGCCAACCAGAGGGAAGGTTCCTATGATCTAAGTCAAAGGTCCCCCAAGAGACTTCTGACAGAATTGAGTCGTTTCCTTCTCAGATTGGATGAACCGGGATGTAGTAGCGGCTTTGCCGATGAGAGACAGAGAAGGAGGCCTAAGCCTCCTCCTATCTGCAAAGGGATCTCGAATTCTCCGGTTATGAGTTACCGCCTTCCTGCATTTTCGCGGCAACGGATTCCGACATCTCTTCCTGAGACGATTTGCCTGCCTGCTGGGCGGCCAGGTCCTTCGCTTTTTGAGTAATCACCGCCGTGTCCTTCTTGGTGTTGGAAGCAGATGAAGCTTTTCCGGAAGAACTCTGTGACGACACCTGTGATGCCGCCGCAGAGTTTCCTGTGGCAATTGACGTTACTGTCATTTTGTTCACCTCCTCTCTTATATATAGAAAGAATCTCCCAACGGCGTACGCAATGACCGTTTAAATATATATCGACAGTATGAGATTGATCTTGAACTTGCGGGATAGGCTGAGGATAATGGAGAGTAAGATACGCTCTCCCGGTCAAGTCTCAATTCACCCTGAGCATCATCCACTTCCCCGTTATTGCACCTTCAAGCATATCCTGTACCAGCATATTCCAACCGACAAACCCGGTGAACACATGATTCGGAGATTCTTCGGCAGTTGAGGCAAGCGGCGCGCCGGCATCGGCGTCGTAGCACTCGTGCATTGACCCGCATTTTTTGATGTCGCTCAATTCCACCTGCGCAAGCGTTGCCGCCAGCCATATTGGGACCTTGTCGAACCCGTAATTCTTCAAGACAACTACATCAAGATAATTCGCATTGATCCAGATTGGCCCCTGCCAGTTTGAATACGGAATGATCTCGATCTTATTTTTGTTCTCAGATCCCGATGGCAATCGACAAAGGAACAAAACCTGCGGTTCCATTGAACATGGCATCGTAACCGGCTCTGACATTCACTGACACATTGCCAAACACATCAAAGTCACTTCCTATCTCGAGTCCGACAAACGGGTCGGTACTTGAGACGCCCGTTCCAAAGAGGTTGTAAGCGGACGCGAATCCGCTCAAGAGGGGTAATCGTTGATCCGGCGCAAACGACAGTCTAATTGTGCCCATGTTGATGAAGTAGAGACCAGCCTGCAATCCAACAAATGGCGTAATGGGACCAAACTCCTTTATATGACAGCGAACCATGCGAAAACTCCCCGCCCAGGCTGACCGGCCCGATCAATGATGTGGATAAGAAGGCACCAACCATTGGTCCATTACCCCAGTGGCTTAGCATACCGAGGTATTTGTTTCAACCTTTGTAGTCGTCCCGGTGAAGACCCCTACACTGAACTTACTTTAGGAATATGCAGGAAGAGAGAGAAGCAACACGGTAAGCAGTGACATCGATTTCTTACACATTACACACTTCGCTCGTTTATGCCTGTCAACAATCAAATTGGCCAACGTAAAAACAAAATACGTGGCTCCCGGAAGCAATCAAGTCGCGACGGACCGGCAGAAAAAATTGGGACGTCATCATTCAGAAAATTTCCATCTGCGATCCTGTCTGCCTCTTGAATTTATCAGTCGACAAATTAGTCTCGCGTCGGTCGAGGCCGTACTTCTTCCGACTCAGTTCAAACATCTGCCGTATCGCGTTTGCGGTCTCCCCCGTCCCACGCATTCTCTCGCCAAACTGTGAGCTGCTCAGTTTTCCACCTCGCACCTGCCGGATTCGACTCAATATCCTGTTCTCACGATCCGGGAATTCTTGCCTTATCCACTCGACAAACAAATCTTTAACGGCGTACGGCAAGCGAACCATCTGCATTCCCGCAAAGGTGGCTCCCCGCAAAGCTGCTTCTCGAAGAATCGAAGGAATTTCTTCTTCAGTTAACCCGGGTATCACCGGCGAAACAAGGACACCGACCGGTATTGAATTCTTCGAAAGTAATTCTATCGCCTCCAGCTTCTTTGAAGGCGAAGAAGTTCTCGGTTCCATTTTCTTTGTGAGGTTCTGATTCAGACTGGTAATTGAGAAAACAAGGCTCGCGAGATTTAGCTCTGCCAACTGTTTGAGTAAATCAAGATCTCGGGTTGCCAGGAAATTCTTCGTGACTATCCCGACTGGATTTCTGAACTCCAGAAAAACTTCAAGACATCGCCTCGTCAGCCCCAGCTTCTTTTCCACCGGTTGATAGCAATCGGTATTTCCTGAAAGTGCGACAACTTGAGGCACCCAGCTTTTCTTCATGAATGCTTTCCGAAGCAATTCCGGGGCGTCTTGTTTGACCATTATCTTCGTCTCGAAATCGAGCCCTGCAGAAAACCCGAGGTATTCATGAGACGGTCGCGCGTAGCAGTAGATGCAGCCATGCTCACAGCCACGATACGGATTCAAACTGTAAGTGAATGGGATATCAGGACTGTCGTTCCCGGCCAGCGCGGACTTCGACGAATCAACAAAGAATCTTGTTTCTAACCTCTGGTCGTCGCGGTCTTCGTCAGGGAAGAACCTTGAGTCGTCATCGGAGGGAAGAAGGGAAATCTCTTCGAACCTGTTGGGCGGATTGAATCCCGCGCTTCGTCCCTTGTATTGTGCCATGATACTCCAGGTCGGGACAAGAGATTAGTATGAAGTGCCGCCTGAGCCGAGATATTGCTGCCAGTTATCATTATGGATCTCGTTGCGTGCAGTGGAATTTTCCAGCATATAGTCCCCGAATCCGGTGCGGTCGACGAAGTCGAAGCTGACCCCACCTTCGATCGAGTTGTAATACCATATCTCGTACGGCTTCGTGTCCGATTCGTTCGGATGGCGATCGATCTCGTCCGGCTTTCCGTACATTATATAAACTCTTCCGCAATCCGTCTTCCATCCTTCCCCGTTTCCAACCGAGAAATGCTGGTTAGCGTACGCCACTCGTTCCAGGTATTGAGTTCTGAAATCATCGGTGCCCGACACCGGATTCGAGTCGAGTCTTTTCCAAAACTCGAAAAGGAATCTTCTCTTCGCATCGGCGCCGACAAGCGTCTTGTACTGATCTCGTTCGGATGAGGTGGAGACGTACCTTGCCTCGTCGAATTCCTTGTCCAGCTGCTTTTCACCCATCGAGGCATAGACGCTTGAAAGGACAGCGGAACCCGCGAGGCCCGGAGGTGGTTGGACCGGAGATCCCAGATGCGGATTGTAGACAAAGAATCGCTGCGAAGAGGATGCGTACTGTCCCGCCGCGGAGTCCTTCACCTCGAAATCGATCCGATAGACCCCCGTCTTGAAGTTCGACGTGTTTATCGTTCCGACTTCAACGCTCGAATTGGCAAATTTCCTCTTGTAATAGTCATAACTCTTTATTATCTGTCCGTAACTGTCTAACACCTTGTATCCAACACTGAACAAGCTGTCGTTGCCCCCAGGTGGAATGTTATATACCTCTGCATAGTAAAAAACGATCGGGAGGCCCTCTCCGTAGATGTCGCTCGGGTTCGGAATCACGTCGTAAGTGTTTTTGTAGAAAATCCCTGTATCGTTAGGAGCAGAAGCTATTGTGGAACACAGCTCGATGTCACTCAGCTCTAAACTT
>JAKASW010000115.1 GCA_021818875.1 Bacteroidota bacterium | reverse complement strand
ATCTTTGTTACCCCGTTATCATGGTACACAATGCAGTCGCTTATCCCGCGTTCCACCACTGCATCCATCGAGCCTCCGAATCGCGGAGCGCCTGGAAGAGGAAGCAGGTGAACAACTCCGATAATCTTCGGAATGCCGGGTCCCATCACTCGTGCTGGAGCAGCTGAGACTCGACATCGCCGGGTGTCAAGTCGCCCTCTACCACGTCGCCATCGGCCTCCTCAGCGAAATCGAACTCCTCAACAGTTCTCACCACCAAATATGCAGCGCCTGCAGCTATCGCTACGGCGCTAACAATCAGCACCAGCTTTTTCATCTTCCCACCTCATCATTATACCACCCTTTTAAGAAACCTGACCACAAAGTTCACGACAGCTCTTTCACAAGGAGTACAAAGGGAGATTGATCTGATAATCTGAATCGTGGAGCTCTCTGTGACCAAGCTTCGTGCCCTTTATGCTATATTCTATTCAAATGGGTCTTTCGGACAACTTATAGCGGCTTCTGTTCTGAGGCAACATTCGCCCTTTTCTCCACGGCAGACTTCGCTTCTTCACCATCACCCTTTACACGGTGGAAACTCGAGACACCGGATGCACCCGCAGCTATAGATTTGCCGGAGGATTTGACAATCCTCATAGTATCGAGTGCAATTACCAATTCTTCGTTAGTCGGTAGAGCGTAGACTCTCACCTTGGACGATTCGGAGCTTATGAGTTTTTCTCCTTCCGGCGAGCTGTTTCGAACATTGTCGATATTCAATCCCAGAAATTCCAATCCGGTACAGCTCTCGGCCCGCACCTCGGGACTATTCTCTCCTATTCCTCCCGTGAACACGACGGCGTCGATACCACCCATCGCAGCGGCATAAGCTCCGATGTATTTCCTGATGCGATACGAGAACACCTGGAAGGCCAGATCAGCCTGCTTGTTCCCGGATTTCCTTTCCAAAATTATCTCGCGCATATCGCTAGTAAGCCCCGATATTCCGAGCAGTCCGCTGTGCTTGTTGAGCAGCGTGTTCGCTTCGGCAAGCGACAGGCCTTCCCGCCCCACGATGTGCAGTATAATTGTAGGATCTAGGTCGCCGCTTCGCGTGCCCATAAGGAGACCCTCAAGAGGAGTGAATCCCATCGTAGTGTCTATCGAGACGCCGCGATCCACCGCAGCCATGCTGCATCCGTTGCCGAGATGGGCGGTCACAATCTTGAGCTGATTCAGCGGTTTCCCGATCAGCTCCGCTGCCCTCTGTGAAACGTAATAGTGGGACGTACCATGAAAACCATATCGGCGTATCTTGTACTTCTTGTAAAGAAGATATGGAATACCGTAAAGGAACGCGCGTGGCGGCATTCCCTGGTGGAAGGCCGTGTCGAAAACCGCGACCTGCGGAGTCCCCGGCAAATGCTTCAATACAGCCTGGATGCCGCGGAGATTATGTGGATTGTGAAGGGGAGCGAGCTCTATGTTCTCGCGAATCTCATCGATCACTTTCTCATCTACCAGCACACTTGCCGAGAAGCTTTCGCCTCCATGAACGACCCGGTGTCCGACTGCATCTATTTCAGATTTGTCCTGGATAACACCATGATTCTTGCTCAACAATACCGCGAGCACATATTCGATCGCAGTTTGGTGATCGAGTACTTCAGCACTTATCTTAACCTTGTCGCCATCGTGACGTTCGTGTGTAACGACCGAATCGCTCATTCCCACACGATCTATGAGACCTTTTGCAAGAAACCTGCGGTTTTCCGGATCGATCAGCTGGTACTTGACCGACGAACTGCCGGAGTTCAGTACAAGAATTTTCATCTAATCATTCTTCCTGGATGTTTCTTAATCA
The DNA here is from genome assembly GCA_021818875.1 of Bacteroidota bacterium. Taxonomy (GTDB): domain Bacteria; phylum Bacteroidota; class Ignavibacteria; order Kryptoniales; family JAKASW01; genus JAKASW01. Next base: position 10,935 of record JAKASW010000115.1, on the reverse strand, counting down.
ACGACTTTAAATTCTCTTCCCTGACTCATCGTAGGTAAAGAACCCGCGGCCTGTTTTCTTTCCCAGGCTCCCTTCGCGCACCTTACGGCGCAGAATGGGACTGGCACGATATTGCGGCTGTCCGAGTTCATGGTACAGTGTGTCGAGCCAGGTCAGGACCTCGTCCAATCCCATCGAATCTGCCATCTCAAGAGGCCCAACGTTCAATCCGTAGCCAAGTTTTATTGCCGTATCGATTCCTTCGGCGGTGGCAATCCCTTCAAGCAGTACCTGCATCGCTTCGTTCAGCATCGGCAGAATAACCCGAGTGGTAACAAAACCGGGATACTCGAACACCTCTACCACAGTCTTTCCGAGATCTTCAGCAAACTGCTTGACGAGCCTGACTGTGTTGTCGCTCGTCTTGAGAGCTCGAACAATTTCCACGAGAGGTACTTTCGATACAGGGTTCAGGAAATGCATCCCGATGATCCTGTCGGGACGCAATGTTGCCTCCGCAAGCTTGGTCAAGCTGAGTGTGGCCGTGTTTGAAATGAATATCGTATCGGAATTGCAAATCTTGTCGAGTTCCCGGAAAACCGCTTTCTTGGATGTAAAGTCTTCATTGACGGCTTCAATTACCAGGTCACACTCAGCCACCTCGGGAAGATCTGTAGAAAGCTTTATCCGTGCAAGGATCGCTTTTTTCTCGTTCTTGGTCAACGCCCACCGCTGAATTTCAGCATCGAGCATCTCGGAAAGTCTCTGCCTGCATATTTCCGCATTCGCATCGTCTCTCTCCACGATGAGGACATTCGTCCCTGCGGCTGCGGCCGTCACCGCAATTCCTCTGCCCATAAGACCGCCGCCGACAATTGCGACGTAGCCGGCCCGCGTCGACTCCGAGTCAGAGGGTTTAATGTCTAAAAATTCTGAAGTAATTTCTTCTCGTGCCATAATGCATGTTTAAGTTAGAAGGGAGAGGCCTGTTAATCAAGGTAAGGAATCCTGGAATACCTGCAAAACGGCAGGCATGAGCAGATATCGGAGTCCATCCGGATACGTTGGAAGAGTATAAAATGTAATCGCGTAATTATTACGGAGCCTCCACTATAGAAATGCACAAGCCTCCGGCTCAAAGAATCTGAACAAATCCGAATTCCCCGGATTCAGCGCACGAAAAAAAATGGAGATCATCGGCGAAGGCTTAGGGAACGTTCACTAGTTTTGATTTGGCCATATTTGGCATTTCGGATTCTGAGTGTATGCCCTGATTTCAACCCTGTCGAGCGAAGGTGTCGGAATACTCAAGTGCCGGATTGCTGGATTGCCTGATTCTTGAATTCGCTTAACTGTCGTGCAGCGTACAATATCTTGGCCGCGCGAACATTTCCCGGCTCGGCACCTACTACTTTTGAGAGCGTCTGCGCAGAATCGAAATACTTGCCGAGCTTGAACTGCAGGAGTCCGAAAATTTCCATTCCCCCCGGCTCGCAATAACCGACACTGACCGCACGCTGAAATGCTTCATCGGCGCCTGCCAGATCTCCCAACTTCAGCCTGCAATTGGCAAGGGAGAACAATGACATCTTATCGTGCTCCGGCAATCTCGAAAGGATGGAAGCTGCACCCTGGTAGTCTCCAGTGTCTATCAAGACAGATGAGCGAAGCCTCAAGTACCAATCCAGATTTTCAAATTCAAGAAACTCCGCCGACGCTCCCAGAAATTCACTGTACATTTTATTTCTCGCCAGAAATTCCAGGTATGCCGCAACTCTTCTTTCGCTCCGATTCGACCTTGTTGCGAGCTCAAGGTATGACTTTGCATCCTGCATCATTCCGGCAAGCGACGCCGAGCGGCCCAGTTTTGAATAGAGGATCTCCACATCGAAGACAGGCTCAACTGCGGTGGCACTCTTTCCTAAAAGGATCGTGGATCGGTACTTTTCAAGGGCCTTTCGGTAGTCTTCCATAGACTCACGATAACGACCAAGTGCCAAGAAAATGTCGCCCCTCATTATATATGCAAATGATTGTTCCGGCATCGCCGCAATCGATCGCTCGCACTCGACAAGAGCCGGTTCGTAGTTCCCCTTCTTGAAAGTATTCTCTGCAATCACAGAATGGATCGATGCTTCGACCGACTTGCCAAATCCACCCGCAGCAAGAGCTTCATACAGGCGGGCCAATCCCTTGTCGACGTCTCCGAGAATAATTTCCGTTTGGCCAAGCTGGTACAGGGCATAGCCGTAATTCTCCCGAGTCTCCAGCTGGGAGAGAAGGAGGTGATGATTTCGCCTAGCCTTTTTGATAATCACCTCATCGTCTTGGGCATAACCAAGATGCTCGATTATTATATCGGTTTGCACTATCCTGGCACGAGAGGCGACCAATGACGTTGTAATCTGTTCGTGAGCTTTTCCGACGAACTTGACGCCTTTCATCTTCCTGAAAAGTCGTGGGTAAGAGACGAGGTGGTACTGTGCTCCCTCACTCGTTCCTATCTTACTCTTCAGATTCAGCAGGAATGCATCTGCTTTCCCATTTGAGATCAGCCTTCGCAACTTTTGATGATATGCCGTTGCAAGCCTTTCGTCAGCGTCAAGGTAGAGCACCCAGTCGCCGGTCGTATGCTCGAGCGAGAAATTTCGCGCAGCAGAAAAATCATCACACCAATCAAATTCAAGGACTTCCGCGCCGAAACCTTGTGCAATCTCTTTGGTCCGGTCATTCGATCCAGTGTCTACAATGACAATTTCATCCGCAAGATCAGCCACACTTTCGAGACATCCGCCGACAAAACGTTCTTCATTCTTGACGATCATCGAAAGCGAAAGCTTCATTCGGGTTTTCCGGCGGTTTTCGGTTTTACGGCATTGGTCACTCTCCGGCGGAAGGCAGTCTGCTCCAACGGCTTGACGATAAAATCGTTTGCCCCGTACTCGACCGCCTTCTTCACGTTTGCGGAGTCACCGAATGCAGTCATGATGACTATTGGAGTTTCCTTGTTGATTGAGCCATCTCTGAGTCTGCGGAGGACTTCAAGTCCGTCGATCTCTGGCATCATGATATCGAGAAGTATCAGATCAAATTTGGAGCTCGTGGCTAGCATCAGAGCTTCCGCTCCATCGGCAGCATTCGATATCTCAAAACCTATTTGCTTGAGATGGAATTCTACCAGCCTGCGTATCATGGGGACATCATCGGCGACGAGTGCTTTCATGATTTCACCTTGTTTCTCAACTGCAGCAACAGATCCTCACTTTTATTCCAGTCAGCAAAAGCGACGGTGCTCGAAGAGTCAGGCGAAACGGCTTCGCAAAGCTTCACGGCAAGGGCGGTGGCGTCGTCGTACCCGAATGATCCGCTGGTTCCCTTAATATCGTGGGTAATTCTCTTGATAGATTCAACGTCTCTATCGCGTACGGCCATCGAAAGCTCGTCCACCAGCTCGGAGAAATATTTCAAAAACTCCTCGACCATCGGCCGCAACGCCTCAGAATATTCTTCTTCATTCACACCGAAAGGATTTGCGGCTCCCGAGTGGTCGTTAGGAATCATCTCGCGAATGAATTTGTCTCCGAAAATCTTGCGTACCTTCTCCAGGAGAACCTCCTCACTCAGAGGCTTGGTCACAACTGCAGCCGCACCGAGCTTCCCGGCAGAGAGGATATTGATCCGATCCGAGTGGGCAGTCACGACGATGACCGGGATATTCTTCGTCAACTCGTTGGACTTCATCACCTGCAGCGTCTTCAAGCCGTCGAGACGGGGCATCAGCAGGTCTAGCAAAATCAAATCGGGCTTCGATGCAAGAGCAATCTTCAACCCATCGTAGCCGTTAGCGGCGACAAGTATGTTGAACTTCAGTTTTCTGAAAAAGTTGCCGGCAAACTGCTGGACGAACTTTGCATCGTCAATTATCAGTACGTTTTTCAACCGACCCGCATTCATTTTATGGTCTTCCACAGAGTCCAAACGGCTCGCTGTGACCGTCCCTGTATTCCAACATTCCCTATCCATTCTTCTTTCCCGGTGATCCTCTGCGGCCGGACTGCACTCCTTTGGATTTTTCAAGCGAAGATTTCGAGGCCAATATTCCTTTCAATGCCTTCGCCTTTTCATGATCGTGCTGACCGGATGCAGCAACGTTGGCAGACACGATCTTATTGTACACCTCCTCACGGTGTACCACTACCTCGGACGGCGCATCGACGCCGAGCTTCACGTTACCGCTATCGATGGATACAACGACGACCTTTATCCTGTCGCCGATCTTGATCGCTTCCCCCAACTTCCTTGTCAGTACTAGCATTTTTCCCTTCCATGGTCAATTTATCTTTTGTTCCGTCGAATATTCGTCAGAGTTCAAAACTATCTGCTTGCCGGTCCGCGAAGACAAATTCAGGACGATCGGGGCCTTCAAGTTCGCCGTGATCGGATCAGGGTCACGCTTCAGTACCACCACCACGAAGACGGCCGACGCACTGTCCTCGTGAGGCAGCTCTCTGTATAACTTTGGGGCCAGCAAGCTCGCCTCCAAAATGGCAAAACCTACGTCCGGATCGTCTATCGAAACCAGCCACCTTAGTGGTTCAGTGTCCTTGTCATCAATGATAATGAAGTCATGATACTCTTCAAATCCGAAGAGGCCGCTTGCAAAATGATAAACAATCCTCTCCTCAAATTCCAGTTCGCCGAACTGTCTTGTCGCAAGCTTGGATTTTACCGGTATCATCTCCTCAGTCCTTGGTGATGCTGTTGAGTATGACAATGTCTACCCTCCTGTTTTCAGCTCTGTGTTGCGGAGTATCATTAGGAACGAGCGGATGGTATTCGCCGTAACCGACGATAGCTACCTTTTCCGGTCGTATTTCGTAATGCTGTAGCAAATAATAACCTACGTTAAGGGCACGGGCCACCGAAAGCTGCCAGTTGGATGGGAACTGTGCCGTATGGATCGGTGTGTTATCTGTATTCCCTTCGATCCTTATTTCGTTTGGGATCGATTCAAGAAGAAACCCGAGCGTATCAAGCACCGGAAGTGCCTGCGGTTTTATATCGGCGTTTCCGGGATCAAACATAAACTTTTCCAGGAAGTGTACCGTCACCCCGCGCTCATCAGTGGTGATAAGTGCACCGCCCTTCTTGAGGGCCTCTCCCACAGCAGCCCTGACCCTGCGTTCCAGTTGTTGTGAGGTCTGGGCAGGCGGCATTTCGACCGGGTTGGACATGACACCGTTTTCTGACGGTAACGGACCGGAGCTTTGGGCGCCGCCAAATACGTTTTCGAAAGCCGACACTACCTGCCTGTATTTTTTCATGTCTACTTGCGAACTCGCATAAAGTATCACGAACAATCCGAGGAGCAATGTGATCAGATCCGAGTAAGTCAGGAGCCAACGCTCCAGATTATCGTGTTCACCCGCGTGATTCTTCTTCATCAGAGGTCGCCTTGCTCACTTGTAGGAAGCATTGATCTGAGTTTCGCACGAACAATTGCAGGTATTTCACCGGCCTGCAACGAAAGCACTCCCTCGAGAGTCACTTCCATTACAAGATTTTCTTCGGCATGAATTGTCTTGAGCTTATCCGCAAGAGGGAGCCAAACGATGTTGGCCATGAATATCCCCCACAGCGTTGCGATGAATGCCGTGGCTATATGGTGGATCAGGTCGTTGGGATTTCCACCCGCGTTCGCCAGAGTGACAATCAGCCCCATCACAGTTCCGATGATTCCCATCGTGGGAGAATACCCGCCCATTTTCTGAAAAATCTGGGCATTGGAAACGTGGCGTTCATTTAAGAAACCCATCTCGGCATCGGCCACTGCTCTCATAGTCTGAGGATCGGTACCGTCGATGGCGAACCTCAACATTTTCTTGAGAAAGGCATGATCGATGCCATTGAGATCCTTCTCAAGTGCGAGCAGACCATCCTTGCGCGCGACGGTCGCGTAATTCACTATCGAGTCTATTAGTTTGTCCACGTCGTGCTTTGGAGGCATGAAAGCGATAATTGCAAATTTCCAGATCTTTGCGAACTGTTTGAAGGAGGTACCTATCATCGCCGTTGCGAAAGTGCCGCCGAAAACGATAGTCATCGCCGGAATCATTATCAGCGCGCCGATTCTCCCGCCTTCCATCAGAAAAGATCCGAAGATGGAAACGAGACCGAAGCCCAGGCCCGCGACAGTTCCGATCTCTAAACTCTTCTTCATCATCTAAAGGTATTGTGCAAGCGACATCTGGATTATCCCGGCACCTGTCTTGAGTGCGGCATCGAGCGACGTTTGCTGCTCCTGCAGCTGAATAACTGCCGATGCTACGTCCGTGTCGCCTAAATTGGACATCGTGGACTGAAGTGTTTGACTTTGCGATGACAACTGATTTTGGATCAGTGAGAAGCGATTACTCATCGCCCCGGCTTCCGCGTTCGTATTTATCATCGAGTTCAAATAGTTCTCGACCGTAGTAATGTCCGATTGACTTGCAGCTGCTCCGCTGTTCAGTTCATTCTTGATTGTAATCAGATCGTTGAACATCTGGCCATTATTGAAAGCTTCCGCTCCCGTTATGTTGTATTGCTGGCTAACCTGGTTGCTCACGTCAAGACGAAGCGCACCGTCTACGCCTGCCGGATTGGTGCTCACCGCCGTCTGTGAAGCATTCATAAAGAATGGCTGCGTAGTAGTCTGTGATCCGCCGAAGATATACTTCCCGTCATATTGAGTATTGGCAACGTCGAGGAGTTGGCTGATATACTGTCCCAGCTGAGTTGCGTAGTTCTGCTGATCCTGCGGATTTGAGTCGTTTGCTGAAGACAAAAGCATTGTCTTGACACTCGTCATCACGTTTACTGCGTTGCTCAATGCTGAACTTTGTTGGGATAGAAAGCTCGACGCATAGTTCGAGTTCTGAGTGTACACATTGTTTTGATCAAGCTGCTCTTGAAGTAGCATGAGCTGCTGGTTAAGCGCCGGATTGTCCGACGGCGAGTTCACTACCTGCCCGGTCGCAATCTGTTGCTGCAACTTGTTTATCGATTGATTGTCCTGGCCCAGCGAATATAGAAGATCGCTAACGGTCTGCTGCTCGTTGATTCTCATTTTATTGCACCATTCCGATTAATGTCTGATACATGGCATCGGCTGTCGTCACGACTTTCGCCGCAGCTTCGAATGAATGCTGGTACCGTATCATATTGGTCAGCTCTTCATTGAGCGAAACACCTGATATTGAATTCTGGAAAGCGGTCATCTGGTTTTGCTGGACCTGAAGAGTCTGAGCATTGTTGTTCGCGTTCTGTGTATCTGTTCCTACCTGATTGACCAACCCTTCGTATGAATTAATGATGGACTGGCCGTTCGGCATGACGGGCGCATTCAACACATTTGCCATCGCTGCGGCATTCTCACCGTTGCCAGCCTCGCCGCTCGAAGAGGCTGCGATGTTGTTAAGGTTTGAAATGATGTCCTGGGATACTTGAATCGAGCCTGCAGTCGATCCCTGGAAAAAGTTCATTCCGGTTTGCGGAGGATTCCCGTTAGTGGAAAGAGTGTATCCGGTAGAATTGAAAGCGTTTACAGTTTTGACGAGAGTCGCTGCAATGTTGTCAAGCTGTTCGGAATAGGCTGGAATCTGATTGTCGTACGAGTTAATCAGTCCGCCCAGTTCACCTGACGCGAGAGTCGCGGGGACAGAAGAATCTGAGCGGCCCACGGTAATTCCGGTCGCGGTCTGTGTCATCTTGAATTGAAACGCGCTTCCCGCGGCGACCAGGACCGCGCCGCCAGCCGTCACGTTCTCGGTGCCGTTCGCATCGGTGACAACTTTTACATTTATGAGATTGCTCAGTTGAGTGACTGCATTGTTCAACTGGTCTTGAAGATCGGATGAATTCCTGGAGCTTCCGGCGTTCGCGAGTATCTGTTGGTTGATATTGGCGATTGTGCCGGCAAGCTGGTTGATGTTTTGGACATCGGATCCGACCTGTTGGGCCACACTGTACTTGGCATTTTGAAGCTGGTTGTTAAGCGTATTGAAAGTAGATGCGACATTCATCCCGGCCTGGAGGACGGTTTGTCTGACTCCGGCATCTTCCGGCGACTGAGATAAAGTCTGGAATGCGCTGAAGAGAGCATTGAGCTGCGAAGTAAGTCCGCCTGTCGAAGTCGAAGTCTCATTGAAAATACCGCTCACGGTAGAGAGAGTTTGCTGATCGATGTTCGCCTGACTCAAATCGGAATTCAGGTTTGTGACCTGTTCATTGACGTAGTCATTCCTTACACCCTCGACACCGGTCACTTCAACTCCGGTACCGAGATAGCCATAAGTTGTTTGCAGCGGATCGGACGCTTGAGTCATAACCCTCTGCCGCGTGTAGCCTTGAGTGTTCGCGTTGGCGATGTTGTGTGCGGTCGTGTCCAGCTCTGCCTGGCTCGCGTCGAGAGCTCCAGAGCCGATGTTAAGGATGCTGGTGATTCCGCTCATGATCCGCTACGCCTTTCCATCAACTAGTTTTCTCCTGCCGTCGTCGGTCAGGATGCGGATATTCTGTCTGATGAAGATGAGTGAATGAATCAGGAGAATCCGACAAAGTTCATTCAATCTCAAAACGTGATCGAAAGATTTCTTGAATTGCTGGTGTATTTTGAAATATTCTTTCGCGTCGTGGCTGCCGAGTTTCCCTTCAAGAGACGCATAATTATTAAGATCGCGTCCTATGACAGATAGCGATCCTAAGATCGCGGCACGCTTCCTTTCGATTTCACGGATCCGGTTCAATTCAGAAAGCTCCGCCGTAACTATTCCTTCGACCGCAATTGTGTCGAGTCTTGCAACTGCCGCTTGCTTGTCCTCCAGAATACGAGCCATCTTCTCGAACTCGACGGTCTCGAGAATTGTGATCTCAGCAAGCTGGGCCACATACCTTCTTTTGTCTTCCACCATCTCCATGCGTTTCAAATGCTCCGCTGTCGTTTTAATTCACTTCCTTCTCCATCCGTCACACAGGTACAACTCATGTTCTTACAGGATTCCATTTGCACCAAACATGTTCAGATAACTCATAACCCTTTTTACATAATTTTGTGTTTCAGTATATGGTGGTACACCTCCATATTGCTCCACCGCACCCGGACCGGCGTTGTAAGATGCCAGGGCCTTGGGGAGATTGCCTGAAAACTGCGAAAGGAGCGACTTTAGATACTTCGCACCTCCCATTATGTTCTCATACGGGTCAAACGAATTCACAACACCCAACTCTTTCGCCGTCTCGTCTGTCAACTGCATCAATCCTTTTGCGTCCTTTGAAGAGACAGAGTCAGGTTTTCCGGCCGATTCCGCAGCAATTACAGCTTTTATCAGATTCGGATTCAAATCGTAGGTTTCTGCCGCTTCATTAACTATATCGGAGTATTTGCCGACGTTCTCCAATACTGACCCGGAGCTGTAAGCTTTGATCTGCTGCAAGGTTTTCAGCTGTGATCCTGCGCCATCATAAGTCGCCTGAACTTTAGATGGCGTCATCAAAGCTGAGTCGGATGCCTGGACTTGCTCCTGTGAAACTACCGGATACATGTCCTCACCGGTCAACTGTTTATAGAGCATGTTCCCGATTCCGAGATTGGAATTCTGTGCAATGTATTTGGACAGCTCAGAATTGAAGAGTCCTGTCATGATATTCTTACCGAAGCCGAGACCATTGTCATCCTGGCCATCCACATTTTCAGTGTCTTGCATCGACTTAAGCATGTATTGCACAAACAGTGCCTCGAAGTCCTGAGCGGCGGCTTTGAGCTTGGCCTTTTGTTGCTCGGTATACTCCGGATGAATCGCGGCGACGTTTGGCGGAACTTTAGTCATTGCCTCGACATCCCGCAAAACAGAATCCTGAACGAGGATACGTGCTGAGAAAACGGGTCTTCATAGATTGTTGAGGCGATAAGATTCATTGCTCCGTTGGGATCTGATCTTTGCACGTTCGGCCTCAGCCAGAGACTGATGGGCCTCCGACTTAGTGGACCATTTCTTCCAGGATTGTTCACATTATCACCAGTTGTGCCTTGAGAGCACCCGCGGCTTTCAAGGCCTGGAAGATAGCTATGATGTCGCGGGGTTTCACCTTCAGCGAATTTAGCGCTGTCGCAATACTCTGGACAGTTGTTGCACCATTTATTGCAACCATGGAATTCCCTCCCTGGGAAACCTGTGCCGTAGCTTGCTGCGTGACGACGGTCTGGCCCTGCGAAAACGGAGCGGGCTGGGAAACAAGAGGATACGCCTGGATCTGAATATTCAAATTGCCGTGCGAGATAGCTACCGGGAGAACTGTGACGTTCTGTCCGACGACAACCGTCCCCGTTCTCTCGTCAATAACGACCCGGGCGACGACATCGGGGACTATCTGTAACGATTCGATCTGTGCTATGAACTGTACCACGCTATCTTTCGATTGGAAATTCGGTGGAATCTGGACACTAATCGTACCACCATTGATTGCGTCGGCAACTTGTGAGCCCACACTTTGGTTTATCACACTCGCAACGCGGTACGCAGTAGTGAAATCTTCCTGAGCCAGCACAACTGATAATTTCCATGAGCTGTTGACAAAATCGATCGGCGGCGATTGCTGCACGATGCCGCCATTGGGGATCCTGCCTGTAGTTGTGAAGTTTCTCTGGACTTCAGTTCCTGCAGCGCGAATGTCGAAACCACCGACGGATAGCGGTCCCTGAGCAGTGACATACACCCTTCCGTCCTGTCCAACTAAATCCGTGAGAAGGAGTGCACCGCCTTGCAGGCTCATTGCGTCTCCCATCGAGGAGACGGTTACATCGATATAAGCACCCTTGCTCGCGAAGGGTGGAACAGATGCAATGACCATTACGGCAGCAACGTTCCTCATCCTTACCTGCTGCTCGTTTACGGTAATACCGAATCTCTTCAGCATACT
>JAKASW010000114.1 GCA_021818875.1 Bacteroidota bacterium | reverse complement strand
AGGCCTAAAGGCGACTACTTCCACTGCGCCTGTCATGGAAGTGAATTTGCCATCACCGGCAAGGTTATGAGAGGCCCCGCGATCCTACCTCTTCCCAGATATGACGTATCGATTGCGGGAGACAAAATCTTTGTTTCGGTTCCAAAGGAGCCGGCATAGCGCGGGATGAAGCAGCGGATTAGTGGTTTCTTTGAGGAGCGGATCGACCTGACTGTCCTGCGCAAGTGGGTGAAGGAAAAGTCGGTACCTCAACACAAACATTCATTTTGGTACTATTTCGGCGGGCTTGCGCTCTTCCTGATCACCGTTCAGATAATCACCGGCATTCTCCTGGCATTATACTATTCACCGACCCCGGCAAACGCGAACTCGTCTGTCAGATATATTATGGAGAACGTGAAATACGGTTGGCTTATCAGGTCGATCCATTTCTGGGGAGCAAATTTTCTCGTTGCTGTGGTGTTCATACATATGTTCTCAACTTACTTTATGAAGGCTTATCGGAAGCCACGTGAGATGATGTGGGTACTCGGTGTTCTGATTTTACTTTTGGTGCTCGGTTTCACTTTTACCGGTTACCTGCTGCCATGGACGACGCTTTCTTACTTTGCTACGAAAGTCGGCGTTAACACTCCGTCAGTTATGCCGTTCTTCGGGAAGTTTATCACAGACCTCCTGCAAGGCGGTAGGGGGGTCGGTGCCTCGACCCTTACGCGGATGTTCACGATGCATGTGGTAGTTTTGCCGCTCCTGGCGATAGTCCTTATTTCACTTCACGTCTTACTGAGTCAGGTGTTCGGCAGCAGTGTACCACTGTCTCAAAGAGGACGCACGGGAGCAACGAGGTTTTTCCCCGATTTCCTCATGAGAGATGCAGCAGTCTGGGCAGGAGGCTTTGCTATACTTCTTGCGATGGTGACAGTGTTTCCGGCAAGTCTCGGTCAGAAAGTCAATCCCATACTGCCGGCGCCGCTAGGCATAAAGCCCGAGTGGTATTTCCTTTTTGTGTTTGAAACTCTGAGGAGATTCCCCGAGACCATCGCTATTGGGGCGATTACACTCGGTATCATCATCTGGCTTCTTGTACCTTTTATCGACAGACGAGCATCAAGGGAACAGAAGAGCCCGTTCTTTACTCTGTTTGGTGCGGCAGTACTTATCTACATAATTTCAATGACTTTAATCGCTTACGCAACCACATGACTTCAGTCTTACTGGCTCTTTTTCTACAATTGTCGGTTGGTTCATCTGCCAGAGATTCATTAGCCGCTAACATCGCCTCCTTTTCGCAAAGGTTCAATTTTACTCTTCCCCTTATCGTGGTACTCTTCATATTCATGTTTTTTCTCTTGCTAAAGTCATACACGATGGAGACGCAAGAGTCGGCGGCGACTACCGATGCCTCAAAGCCAAATGGAGAAGGGCAAAAGAGGACAGCAAAAACCGTGAAGAAGGTGAAAGCCGGGACTTGAAATGCCGGGCTTGATCGGCGCGTCACTTTGTCTCTCCTGTTAGAACTCGCTTCGTTCAGGCTCGCAAAATGTTATTAGAGTCTCGCCGCTTTGCCTCCTGAGTAGCGGGTCTTGAAGTTGAAGAGCCACGGCGGCCTTATTTCTCCCTGATTTCCCCCCGAGCTTTGAAGCTAAATTCGGTCACGCCGAAATAGTGATATATCACAATTGACTTAAAGTGAAAATGAAGTCGATCTGCTGTATCCAGGCCGCCTAGAGGCCAGGCCGAGAACCCCTCTGGAAACCGCAAAGACTGAAAGACTCGAAGAAAAATGTTTTGTATTGGTGTCGTTGTGCAACACTTAGTGCCCCTGTCTGCCGGCCGGCAGGTTGGTCACTTGTCACGAAGTGACGCCTTTGGCAGTGGTTACACTTTTCGGCTGCGCTCCCAGCAGCGCCGCTTTAGCAATACATCGAGAATATTCCCAGTGAAACCGCGAGAGGGAAGTTGTCCTTACGATCCACGACTCACTCCGACATATAGACGGTCTTCTGCCTCCGTCCCTTCAAAACCTTGAAATTTCTCACCTTTGGCTCTATATTTTAAGAACTTCAATGAGCCAACAATGCATCCGGCTTCACAATGCGACTTTCTACGCGTACCATGGTGTTCTTACGAATGAACAGGCTTCCGGCGGGAAATTCGAGGTTGACGTCGAAATGTTCGGAGATTTTTCAAAGGCTGCCGAGAGCGACAAGCTGAAGGATGCCGTAGACTACCGGAAAGTTTACAGCTTCATTCAGGAATTTGTGACTGAAAAACGCTTCTACCTCATTGAATCTCTCGGTACCAGGATCGCGGAGAGTATTCTGTCAAATTTCAGCGAGCTGGATAGGATCGTGGTCAGAGTCAGAAAACACACCCCACAGGTTGGCGGAGTCGTCGATTCGGTCGAGTTTGAGACGGAGAAAATTCGCAGCAAAAGGGAATCGGTCGGGAGTGGCTGAGTGCTATTTGTCGCTTGGCTCGAACCTCGGCGAAAGGTTGGGATATTTGAGGCTGGCTCTGAAGTCGATGTCGAAATCATCGGGAATTGAGATCCTGCGGACGTCGTCGGTTTATGAAGCCGAGCCAGTGGACTTTCTCGATCAACCAAAGTTTCTCAACGCGGCCGTGATGATCCGGTCTAAGATCGGTCCTCTACTATTGTTGCGAGTGCTCAAAGCAATCGAGACGGAGGTGGGGCGAATTCCACGAGCCAGATGGCACGAGAGAGAAATTGATATCGACATAGTTTTTTACGGTGACCTTCGGGTGGATTCAGAGAACTTAACCATACCTCATCCGCGTGCGCATCAGCGCAAATTCGTCTTGATGCCGATGGCGGAGATTGAACCGGGGTATGTCCATCCGGTACTGAATAAGACGGTGTCGGAGCTCTTAGATGAATGTCCGGATAATTCACACGTGGTGAGAATTGAGGAATTAAAACTGCCCGCGGATTATGCCAATGGAATTTAGCGACAACAACGAGGAAATCAGACACATAGCAATTGAAGGAGTCATCGGTGCGGGGAAGACCAGCCTCACCATGAAGCTTGCTAAACTTGTCAATGCAATGCCGGTGTTTGAGCGGTTCGAAGAAAATCCGTTCCTCGACAAGTTTTATGACGACATTTCGCGCTACGCTTTCCAAACGCAAATTTTCTTTCTTCTAAATCGACATAAGCAGCAGCAGGAACTCGTCCAGATGGACATCTTCCATCAACTAGTTATCTGCGACTACATGTTCGAAAAGGACAAGATCTTTGCATACCTGAACCTGCAGGACGATGAGCTGAAGCTCTACGAGGATCTGGTATCGAGACTGGAGAAGACGATCCCGAAGCCCGATCTGGTGGTGTACCTCCAATGCGGCGTGGATCGCCTCATGGAGAACATCAAGAAACGCGGCAGAGTCTTCGAGAAGAGCATTTCTAAGGAATATATCCAGAGTCTCAACGAAGCCTACAACTATTTCTTCTTTAGGTACAAATCATCTCCACTACTGATTGTCAACGCAGACGAAATCGATTTCGTGAATAACGAGAAAGACTTTGAAAGATTGACTGCGGAGATATTCAAGCCTAGAAGAATGACAGAATACTACAACCCCATAATCAAGTAATGATAGACCTAATTCTCTGGCTGCTGTTCATCTACGTTATAGTCCAGTTGGTACGAGGACTGGTAAGGAATGCGGTGCATCGGGGGATTCGAGACTACGAACGTCAGAAAGAAGCACATGAGAAGAAAGAAAAAGAAGTCAAAATAGATCGCTCGAAAATCGAAGACGCAAAATTTAAGGACCTTAAATGACAGGAGACTTTGACTGACTTGTCTTACGATCATGAAGAGGCAAGGAAGTTGAGGAGGGCGGGTCGCACAGGTTTTGTTCAGTTTACAAAGAGACTTGAGCTGGGGTTGAGGCATTTTTCCGGTTGGCTCCTTGCGCGTCTTTCATTGCGCAGGAAAAGGCCGGCAGCGCTTCAGGATTTGACAAGCGCTCACAAACGGATTATCGTCATCAGGCAGCACAACCAGTTCGGCGACGTGCTTTGTACCGTGCCGCTCCTTCGGGCTTTGCACGCGAGGTTTGCCCCGGACGAACTTGCTGTAGTCGTTTCACCACAGAACATGGACGCTCTTACCGGATGCAGGTATGTCACTAACTTGATATGCTACGACAAGCTTTCTTTTTACAGAAGGCCCGCAGGTTTTTTTCAATTTTTCCGGGAGCTTAGGAAAGGATATGACCTCCTACTTGTGCCGTCAAATGTCTCAATTTCGCTGACGAACGACATTATGGCATTCTTTGCGAAGGCGAAGGTGAAGATCGGACCCCGTACTCTCGAATCTAAGTCAAACCGAACAAGCTCCGTTTACGATGTCGCTTTAGACCTGTCATGGGACACTCAACCTGTCCACCAGTCATTCAGAAATATGAAGGTCGCATTCCCGCTCGGGATCGATGCTGTTGATGACTCGGGAGAGCTGGAGTATGATGTGAATGACTCCGTGCTTCATGAAGTCCACGTGTTTCTAGACCGGATTAGGTGCCATGGTGCCAGGAAAGTGGCGGTTCATGCAGGGGCCGGAAAGCCGGGGAACAGATGGAAAGTCGAGAACTATGCGGCCGTTTGCGAGATGCTGCACGATAAATGCGCAGTTGATCTGTACCTGACAGAAGGACCGATGGACCATGATGCCATCGATAAGCTGGTAAACTTACTGAAGGTCCCGTTTGTTAGAATAAGAGATAGGGCAGTTCCTTTCGTTGCCGCACTTCTGAAAGAGATGGATATGGTGTTGACAAACGACACGGGCATAATGCATCTCGCTGCCGCCGTCGGGACGCCTACCTTGTCCCTCTTCGGCCCGACTGATCCACTTCAGTGGGCGCCGCTCGGCAGGAAGCATCGTTTCATCCTCGGAAGGGGAGGTGACATAAATACAATAGACGTCGACAAGGTCTGTACCATGGCAATGAAGTCATTGGATTCAACAGCCGCGGACATATCATAAAACCTGGACAGAGTTGGACATTTTCTACAAAATAAAAGATTGGCTGCTTGAGCAGTTTGCGAAAGTGGAATTCTCCCAGGAGCCGATGCACCTCGTGTTGGCCACGGTCAGCGGTGTGCTTGCCGGGCTCGGAGCGATCCTTTTCTACAAAGGGATCGAGTTCGTGGAGACGATGCTGTTTCAGAAACCTGCGGGGCTATTTGGTCTTTCAAACCTTATCGACCTTCGTGGCTGGGAAAGATTCTTAATCATCCCTTTAATCCCTGCCATCGGAGGATTAATTGTCGGCTGGATTACGATTAAACTTGCGGGAGAGATAAAAGGGGAGGGCGTGCCGCTGGTGATGGAGAGCGTCGCTAAGAAAGGGGGAATCCTGAGCCCTCTCGTCGGTGTGCTTCAACTCGTCAACAGCGCCATATCGATTGGAAGCGGCGGCGCAGGCGGACGCGAAGGTCCGTCAATTGCCATTGGTGGAACGATCGGTTCGACCATCGGACAGATCTTCAAGCTGAACGAAGAGCAGACAAAATCGCTCGTCGGATGCGGCGCCGGTGCCGGGCTTGCAGCGGTCTTCAATGCTCCCATCGGCGGAGCACTATTCGCGATGGAAGTTGTGATCGGCAGCCTCGACATGAGATCGTTTTCTCCGATTATAATCAGCTCGGTCTTCGGTGATCTCATCTCGCGCGAGATACTGGGGAACAGACCCATATTCGCAATACCGACTTTCTCGATGCAAAGCGACTGGGAATTTTTCTTCTACATCGGTCTTGGAATATTCGCCGGCTTCGTCGGGATATTTTTCATCAAGTTGTTTTATGCCACTGAAGAGATATTTGACTCGAAGAAATTTCCAATAAAGAGCCGGTTATGGAAACCTGCACTCGGAGGATTGTTGGTCGGAATAATCGGAATATTTCTGCCGCAAGTTTTCGGTTACACCTACGCCGGCGTTACTGCGACCTTATATAGCCGAGATTCCTTCTTTCTACTCGCCGCACTCCTGTTGATGAAACCGATAGCGACATCTGTTACGCTCGGGAGCGGCGGATCGGGCGGCACACTTGCGCCATCGCTGTTTATCGGTGCCATGGCAGGCGGTGCTTTCGGAAGTATTCTCAAAATGATAGTTCCAAATCTGGTGGCACCGGTGGGTGCGTATGCGCTTATCGGAATGGCGGCGGTCACAAGCGCGACGGTACAGGCACCGCTCGCATCAGCAATTCTTGTCTTTGAGATGACGGATAATTATTCGTCGATTCTTCCCATTTTGATCGCAGTTGTCATAGCTACGTACATCTCGCGGAAGTATCTTTCCGGGTCGATCTACACAATGAGGTTGAGACTCAAAGGTGAAAACCTTGACCTCTATGGAAGGGATGTCAACATACTACGCACTATCCCTGTTAAGGAAGTGATGAGACCGCAGCTCGTGGCTGCTTCGGAATCCACGAGGCTATCCGATCTTCTGGATATGATTCCCGAAAGCCATTCGAGCGTGTTCCCGGTGATCAGGCATGATGGTACATTTTCAGGCGTGATTTCCTACGGCGACATACGGCAGGCGATGTCCGATGAGGGAGTCAAAGACCTCCTCGACATACTTGTTGTTAAGGATATTCTTAATCCGACGCGGTTCAGTGTAATGGAAAATCAGGACCTGTCGACCGCTATGAAGCATATGCTTGATGCCGGAGTATCCGCGATTCCGGTTGTACGAGACGGCAACCAGCTCGCAGGGATGTTGTACTTGAACGATGCGACGCAGGCTTACGAGAAGAAGCTGCTCATGGAGGAGGTGAAATCAGGTTGATTTCCTCTGCAGAAATTAAGAAGCTCTCTGAATTAAAGGATCGACAGGGAAGACGAGACCAGAATCTCTTTCTGATAGAGGGCGTTCGTTCCATAACCGAGGCGCTCGAAAACGATGCCGGGCTGCGGAGGATAATTGTCAGTCTCGGTGCTAACTCCGAAAAGTTTGCGCGCCTCTACTCGATGGCATCCGAGCAGGGGATAGAAATCGAAGAAGTGCCGGCAACGAAGTTCAGGAAGCTCAGAACAACTGAGACGAGTCAAGGGATTATCGCTGTCGCTTCAATTCCTACAATCACGCTTGAAGACTTCGTTTCCGAGCTTAGATCTATGCGGGCTGCGACCGTTTTGTTGCTTGATAGGATTTCCGATCCGGGCAACCTGGGCACGATTCTCAGGTCGGCCGCCTGGTTCGGCGTGGACGGTGTCTTGATCGCGGGAAACAGCGTCGATGTCTACAATCCGAAAGTTGTCAGGTCCGCAATGGCGGCAGTGCTCCGTCTCAAGATGGTACAGGAAGTGGATTTGAAGGAATCGATTCAGGAATTGAAGAAGTTTGGTTTCGCAGTAGTCGCAGCTGAGTTGGATGGCAAAACGAGTTGTTTTGATTACGAATTTCCGTCGAAGCTGGCGATGGTTTTCGGTTCGGAGGCATCGGGGATATCAAGTGACATTGCTCGATTATGTGAGACGAGTGTTTCCATTCCGCGGGTGGGCAAGATGGAATCATTGAACGTGGGGGTGGCAGCGTCGATAGTGATGGCTGAGGCGTCGAGGAAAAGAGGCCATCCCTGACGGGAAACTGCGGGATTGCAGGTTGGACTATATGCCTTGACGTAACATCATAACATCAACATCTTCAGTTGCATCAGAGGATGGAGATGGAATTGAGAAGGACAATATGGCTGAGTTCAGCGGCAACAACATCGTGCCGATTCTTAATGACACCGCTGGCTACGCGTTAAGAAATGTCGGTGGGTACGTTGTTGCAACACCAACAAATGATCTGCCTCTTGCTCGTGAAGCGAATGTTGGATGGAATTGGGAACTTGCTTTCAGGTCAAAGTTGGCAGACCACGAATAGGAATGGTTTTCCTTTACCTGGGCGAGGGAAGTAGTCGGCTCACCGTTTGAAATGGATTCGAGCTTCGCCGGTATAGGACCTGACGGCTTTGCCCAATGGACTTACTTTTGGGCATACCAAAATGGACTCCGCACTTTCAGTCCATGGAATAACCTGGTTCTGGGCAAAGGAAATACAACATTGCTTGCAATCAAAGGATGGCAAATCGAATTAGGACAGCTCCTTTACCTACGAGGAGGATCGATAACATATCCCGGTGGACCGTTAAACAGCACTTCTGGGTGGGGAGTAGGGTTTGATGGCCTCGTGAAATTGCTCGTCTTCCTACGCGGCCTCAATCCAAATGGTTCATTTGCGCAGTTTGTCCTGGAGCATTTAGAACTGCAATTCAACTACGCCCGATCTAGCGGAGGTATCTTCCCAGCCAAACCTTTTGAAAGCCTGGACCTCGTGGTGCGGTAGGCATTGCAATCTCCGCGTATTCTTGTCTTGGTATTGCAAACGGGAACCAACTTGCAGCCGTCGTCTTTGCAATGCTCACGCACAAAAAAAAGCCCCGCCAGGCGGCGGGACTTTTTAGCGACTTAACTTCTTGATCATCATAGGTGGGATCATTTGACCTCGCCTACTTCTTTCTTAATACATGTCGCCCATCGGAGGTGTCGGAGGCATCGGTTTCTCTTTCTCCGGTTTCTCACAGACAACAGCTTCTGTCGTGAGAAGCATGCTTGCCACGCTCGCGGCATTTTGAAGTGCCGTGCGGGTAACCTTCGTCGGATCGATAACGCCTGCCTTGAGAAGGTTTTCATACGTTTCCGTCTGAGCGTTAAAGCCGTAGTCGTCCTTGCCGTCCAGTACTTTCTGCAGGATCACCGAACCTTCGAGTCCGGCGTTGTTGACTATCCAGCGAAGAGGCTCCTCGAGTGCTTTCTTTATGATTTCGACGCCGATCTTCTGGTCTTCGTTGTCGGTTTTCACGCCGTCGATCTGAGTCATCGCTCTGATAAGTGCGACGCCGCCGCCCGGGACAATCCCTTCCTCAACAGCTGCTCTCGTTGCATGGAGTGCGTCCTCGACGCGGGCTTTCTTCTCTTTCATTTCTACTTCAGTCGTCGCGCCGATCTTCAGGACTGCAACACCGCCGGAAAGCTTCGCGAGTCTTTCCTGGAGCTTCTCTTTGTCGTAGTCTGAAGTGGTCTTTTCGATCTGGGCCTTGATCTCGTTGATGCGGCGCTTGATATCATCTTTTGAACCGGCTCCTTCAACGATGGTCGTGTTATCCTTATCGATATTGATTTTCTTCGCAGTGCCGAGGAAGTTCAAGTTTGTATTCTCCAGCTTGAATCCTTTCTCTTCGGAAATCACCTGGCCGCCGGTGAGGACTGCTATGTCTTCAAGCATTGCTTTCCTTCTGTCGCCGAAGCCCGGTGCTTTCACTCCGACTGCCTTTAGTGTACCACGAATCTTGTTCACCACCAGGGTCGCAAGCGCTTCGCCTTCGAGATCTTCTGCGATGATGAGAATCGAGCGGCCGCTTTGAGCCACCTTCTCCAGGACTGGAAGCAGGTCTTTCATTGCCGAAATCTTCTTGTCATGGATCAGGATATACGGATCTTCGAGGATGGCTTCCATTCTTTCCGTGTCGGTAACAAAGTAAGCGGAGAGATAGCCGCGGTCGAACTGCATGCCTTCGACGACGTCGACAGTGGTGTCTGTGCCTTTCGCCTCTTCAACTGTTATGACTCCATCCTTTCCGACTTTGTCCATCGCGTCGGAAATCAGGGTACCGATCTGGCTGTCGTTATTTGCCGAGATGGTCCCGACCTGTGCGATCTCTTTCTTGTCGGTAACTTCGCGGCTCATCTTCTTCAGACTTTCCGTGATATTCTCGACGGCCAATTCTATCCCGCGTTTCAAATCCATCGGGTTGGCACCGGCGGTGACGTTCTTCAGTCCTTCGCGATAAATTGCCTGTGCAAGAACCGTTGCGGTCGTTGTACCATCACCTGCGACATCAGAGGTCTTCGATGCGACTTCGCGCACCATCTGGGCTCCCATGTTCTCGATCGTACCTTCGAGCTCTATTTCCTTTGCGACGGTGACTCCGTCTTTGGTGACGGTCGGTGCACCGAACTTCTTGTCGATGACGACATTGCGTCCGCGTGGACCAAGCGTGACTTTGACTGC
The DNA here is from genome assembly GCA_021818875.1 of Bacteroidota bacterium. GTDB lineage: Bacteria > Bacteroidota > Ignavibacteria > Kryptoniales > JAKASW01 > JAKASW01. The sequence continues at coordinate 2,716 of JAKASW010000114.1, read as the reverse complement.
GTCCGCCAGAGTATCGACACCCTTCTTTAGTTTTGATCGGGCTTCGGCCCCGAACTCAATTATTTTTGCTGCCATTGGTTAAGCTCCTTTGATTTAGATTATTGCGAAGATATCGCTTTCACGCATGATGAGATAATCGATATCATCATACCTGACTTCTGTGCCGGAGTACTTTCCGTACAGAATCTTGTCTCCGACTTTCACTTCCATTGGGATCTTCTTCCCATCGTCACTTACTCTTCCCGGACCGATGGCGACCACTTCACCCTGCTGGGGTTTTTCTTTTGCTGTATCCGGGACAAACAGCCCGCCTTTGGTCTTTTCTTCTGCTTCCAGAGGTTTTACAACTACTCTGTCGGCTAACGGCTTAATCTTCATGGTTGACCCTCCTGTTTATTTCATGAAGTTCCTGATTGTGTAAGATTAGCACTCTTGATGTGCGAGTGATAATATAAGTAAGGAAACGAGTCAAAGCAAGCACTCAACCGTGAGGAGTGCTAAGTCCCGGTTGAAGGTAATTTGACAGCTCCGCATTCGGCGTTTTCGATTGGAACAGGCGGCACACTGCCACCGAATTTTGAGGAAACTTGACCTCATTGCATAAACTTCACTTTGAAAAAGCAGATTCAGGGGCTTTATTTCGGCACATTCATTGCCCCAAAACTTGAGACAAATGCCAAGAGCATCTCTCTGAATCTCGATACTAACTTGCGGTCTTCGCGGAAGTGGCGAGGACGAAAGGGCAGCTTGATGGAAAATGGTTTGTTCACACTCCCCATGTGCCGGTGAGGAGTGAGCAAATGAAGATCCAATCTTTGATTTGAAGGGGATGAATGATGACACATTCGTTCGTGAATGACAAAACCTCTTCCTTCGAATTCTTCATTACTGAAGAGTGCAATGGATGTGGGCTTTGCAGGAATATCGCTCCGGAATTTTTTGACTATGTTGAGTACTCTTATACTTATTTCCTCACTCACCAGCCGAAAACGGAACGGGAAGCAAATGTTCTTAGAGATATAGCCGACCATTGTCCGGTCGATGCACTTCGAGAGGTCGGCGCACCAGAAAACTGAAAGGACTACTAAATGTTTCAAATCCTCAGCAAGGAAACTCTTGCTAAGTCGATAACTAAATTCGTGATTGAAGCACCGTATGTTGCCCGAAAACACAAAGCGGGCAACTTTCTGATTATTCGTGTCAACGACCATGGTGAACGGATCCCTTTGACTATCGTGGACTCCAACCCGGATGCTGGTACGGTTACGATTATCGTTCAAACAATTGGCAAGACGACAAAGCTGCTGAGCTTGCAGAACGAAGGCGATTATCTTCTCGACGTCGCGGGGCCGCTCGGTAATCCAACTCCGATTCATGGAAATGGCACAGTCGTATGCATCGGGGGCGGCGTCGGGACGGCTGAAGTTTATCCGATCGCGCGGGCGTTGAAGAAAGCCGGGAATAAACTCGCAACCATAATAGGGGCAAGGTCAAAGGATCTTATTATCCTCGAAAACGAGTTGCGCGAAATTTCGGATCGGACTTTTATCACGACTGATGATGGCACATACGGGAAGAAAGGATTTGTCACCGATGCGCTTGGAGAATATCTTCAGGTTGAGTCCGGAGTGAGTTCAATTTATGCCATTGGTCCGATCATAATGATGAAAGCAGTGTCGGACTTCACAAGGGCAAGAGGGATTCCCACTTACGTCAGTCTGAATCCGATTATGATGGATGGTACCGGAATGTGCGGCGCCTGCCGGGTGACGGTCGGAGGTAATACGAAATTTGCGTGTGTGGATGGACCTGAATTCGACGGCCATCTTGTCGACTTCGAGGAGTTGATGACGAGAAATCGAAGCTACATGGAATTGGAAAGAATGTCGGTCGATAGATTTGATGCTGAGATCAGGGAAGGGAAAATCTCACATCCCGTTCAGAATCCCAAACCGAAGGTCAGCGAGGTCGCTAATGCCTAACACGCTGAAGCCTTCCGAGAGAATGAAGATTCCGAGACAAATTCCGATCGAGCAGGATGCCGATGTGCGCAGGCACAATTTCGAAGAAGTCTCTCTTGGATTCGATGAGACTCTTGTGCACCAGGAAGCCCTTCGTTGCATCGATTGTAAAGAAGCGCTTTGTGTTAAAGGTTGTCCGGTCGGAATCGACGTACCCGGTTTCATCAACCTCGTGGTCGACGGAGACTATCTTGGCGCTGCCAGGAAAATCAAGGAGAAGAATTATCTTCCCGCAATTACTGGCAGGGTATGTCCGCAGGAGACACAATGCGAAGCAGTGTGCCCGATCGGCAGGAAGCATTTGCCGCTTGCGATAGGGAAGCTCGAGAGATTCGTGGCGGACTACGAGCGCCTTCATAAAGCCACAAATGGATTTGCCGTTGCTGAGGAAAAGAAAGAGAAAGTCGCGGTTGTAGGGTCGGGGCCTGCCGGGTTGACATGTGCCGCGGAGCTCGCAAAGTTGGGATACCAGGTCACAATCTTCGAGGCGCTTCATGCCGCCGGCGGCGTCTTGAGATACGGCATCCCTGAATTTCGGTTGCCCAAATCAATTCTCGATGCGGAGATCGAAAGCGTAAAGAAGCTCGGTGTCGAAGTCATCACGAACTTCGTCATCGGGCGCACGGCTACAGTTGATGAATTAAAAGACCAGTATGGCTTCGATGCGATCTTTCTCGGGACAGGAGCGGGCACAC
>JAKASW010000113.1 GCA_021818875.1 Bacteroidota bacterium | reverse complement strand
AACGTAAGCAAGATATCCCAACATTATGTCATCATGGTGCGGTTCCGTGTGCAGGAAGACCGTGTTCACTTCCGGCTTGCTTCCGGCAGCGATTCTTTCCATCAACCTGGTTTCTATTTCCGAAAGGATCTTTTCCCTGGTTTCAGGTCTCTTCTTCAAGACCTCCGCAGCAAATCGGTCCTCTTCGAAGTCTGACTGCGTAAGGTCTCTCAATCTCTTTCTCTTGGCAAGCGACAGTTCGATTACAAGCTTCTCGACCTCGGGATCTGAGATTTTTTCCTCTTTTACAAGCTTGTGATACTGTCTTTCATTGAGAAGCTTGGCCGCGCCTTCCGTGAGATAGAATCGCGCGTTCGGAAGTGATTGCAGAATGGTCGCAGGGTATTTGACATGCATCTTTTGCTGAATTGCATCTGCGACAACGTGGGCTTTTGCCTCGCCGGCTGCCATAACGATCGCCGTGCATGAGCGGTTGTAGGATATTGTACTGAGCCCGATAGTGATAACATGCCTGTTGCGTGACGTCTCGATGCCACCGAGATCGGTCGCTGCCGCCGCCTGGGTCTCATAATTCGTGGGTGTCAGTCTTGTTGTGGAATTGAGATCGGAGCCGCGGATGTTGAATCCGATGTGGCCGTCCGGTCCGATACCACCGAGGAAGAAACCGATTCCGCCCAGACTTCTTACTCTCTCTTCATAGTCAACGCACCACTGATCGATGCTTGACAGCAGTTCCTGCTGCAAATGTTCCTGTGGACCTCTGGCTTGCCTAAACCGCAGCGTTAAGTCGACACGGTTGTCTGGCCATACATCCTTAAGAGTCATCCCCTTCGCAAGCCCAACTTCGCTGCAGTTGATGAACATTGCTTTCTTCTTATCAAAGCCGAAACCTTCCATGTAGTATTTGTTCACATAGAAGAAGAAGCTGTTCCCCTGATCAGGATTAATCGGATAGAATTCGTCTATTTGAACAAAATGGAGGGAGGCAATTTCGGGCTTTGTTCCGGGATCGATGCCGTTGGCTTCGAGGTCGCTCTTCACCGATTTGTTCGGCCAATTGTTGACGTAATGGGTCACCCATTTTATGAAGTGTTCGGGTGTTTTGCCTGTCGGTAGAGAGACGACGCCTCCCGGGTTCTGCTGTACCCATTCGATAAACCTGAGGGCGGTCAATTTCCCTAGCATTGGGAAATTGTCGACTACAATTACTCCGACTTTCTCACTGGGTGGATAATTCAATTTCTCGCCGGATGCGGCGAGTACTTTTTGTTCTACTTTTGAAGATGTATCGTTCATAGCCTTCTTGTTATGTTATTAATGATAATTGAAATTTAACCAATGGCTCAGAAATGTCCGATAGACAGAGTCCTGCACTTATTTGCGCACCTGTACCATGTTCTAAAGACGAGAGCAAGGAACTAGCGTCGGGCCGTAACATCTATGAGACACCTGGAGACCCAAACCGTGACTTGCTTCGAATAACCGGAAAATCATACGAGGAGTAGAGCAAATCCTGACCGATGCCGGAGGAATCGCGCTGATATCCGAAGTTTCTGTCGACTCTATATCAATTACACTTCACCGGATATCAATCTTAAATTCGATTAGCCCGATAATCCTTGTGTGGACCGGAGTCCTCCAGAATATCTCCTGCAAGTAAGATGGTACAGACTGTGGAACAACAAGCACATCGGCACGGGGGAAGAATCATGCGCGGCGACAAAAAATTGACATGCGGGAGTGGATTAAACGAACCCTTTCACCGAATCGCATCTTGCTCTGCCTGAGATGTTACTTTCCCATAATTACTTCGACTTCGTTCGCTGAACCCGGAGCTTGCATCGGTACTTTTGCTGAGACTGCTTTGCCGTTCAGCTTCACAGACCGCACACCCTTTTCAACCTTGTCGGGATTTTTCACGACAATATGGTAAGATGCACCGCGCCAATTTCTTCTCACTTCGAACACTTCCCATTCCGACGGAATGCATGGGTCGATTATGAGTCCATCATACGACGGCCGAATTCCAAGGACATACTTGGTAGCGGCGGTATAAAACCATCCTGACGAGCCCGTCAACCACGGATGCCTCGCCCTCCCGAAGGCGGTGTGGTCCTTCCCCATGATAAACTGACAGTAAGCGTAAGGCTCAGCCTGTCTGACCTCGATCATATCATTTTGATTATAAGGAAGAATAGAGTTGTAGTATTCCATGGCGCGGCCTCCGCGGCCCAGCTTGCACTCCGCAATGACAGCCCATGGATTGGGATGAGAGAAGATTGATCCGTTTTCCTTAACGCCACGATACACTCTTGTTATGTAGCCAATCTCATCATCCGGCTTGGTATAGGTCGGCCATGTAAGGTGGATGCCGTACTTTGACGAAAGATATTTGTGAACCGAGTCCATCGCAAGCCTTGCACGGTGAGGGGACGCTGCCTCTGACAGACCTGCCCAGCTGTTGCTCTCCAGGAATATTTTGCCTTCCTGGTTGTCCTTGATCCCGATTTTCCTGCCGCTCTTAGTTACTCCCCTCGCATACCACTCGCCGTCCCACAACTCCCGCTCGATCGCGTCACGGACTTTATCTGCCAAGGTAGAATATTTCTCTTCATCTTCTTTGCGACCGGTGAAGTGCGCGGCTTCTATCAAGTACCTTATTGCCCAGTAGTGCATGAATGATACCATGCCACTCTGTCCGCCACCTAGATTCAGGCAGTCGTTCCAGTCTGCGCGAAGCCCGAGGGCGATCCCGTTTTCAGCGGTATTCTCAGTCGTGAAATCTATGGACCTCTTCAGGTGATCATAAACAGTCGCTTTGCCTTCGTCGGCAAACGGTACGACTTCATCGAAGAAATCAGCATCTCCGGTTTCTTTAACATATTCACAAACCGACCCGACAATCCATAGTGCATCGTCCGAGCATACGTCCTCCATACCATGGATGATTGACGCAGCCGATGGCGTCGGAACCACAGTGGGAAGCTTTACTCCCGGGAGTTTTTCTTCCCGAGGTCTGAATACTTCAGGATCGAAAAGGTGAAGCCCATAACCTACTCTTACCTGACCGTGGAGAAGCTCAAGCAGCCTCTCTCTTACTTTGTCCGGATTCGTGTGAGAAATAGACATCGCATCCTGAGAAGTGTCGCGGTAACCGAGACCGGTCCGACCGCCGACTTCTACGAAGGAAGCAAAGCGTGACCACACGACACATGTCTCCGCCTGGTACAGGTTCCAGGTATTCACCATCGTGTTCATGCCCTCGTTGGGAGTCTTGCACTGGAACACCGCGGTCTTCCGCTCCCAGTATTTCTTTATCCCATCAAACGCATCGTTGACATTCTCCAGACTTGAATATTTGTCTCTTACCTTCCTGCCCTCTTCATCCCTCGAGCCGATACCCAGCATGAACACAAATCTAATTTCCTCTCCCGGTTTGAGAGAGAGTCTCTTATGTAGAGACCCGCAATGGTTTCCCCCGAGTTCGGAGCTATTGCCGCAAGTTCCGCGCTCGACGGCTGCCGGGTTTGTTTCAGACCTGTAACTTCCGATGAAAGCATCTCTGACGCAATCGTAACTGTCAGGCTCGAAGCTCGAAGCAAAAAAGTGATACGTCCACGGCTCGTAAAAAAAATCGTACTCGATTATTCCATCTTTGTAGCTCGAGCCGCTGGCGTACAGACTCATTTGATAGTTCTCGTTGTCTATCTCCACATGGTGGAAAGAAAACTCGACGTATGAAAACACACTTAGCTTTCGGACTCTGCCGGATTTGTTCTTAATTTTGACATCCCAGAGCTCAACATCGTCGCCAAGCGGAATGAAGACAAGCTGCTCCGCTTCGATGCCCAGGTAGTCGGATTGGAATATCGAGTAGGACAACCCGTGGCGGCAGGTGTACTTTGCCTTGGTAAGATTTATGCCGACCGGCTGCCATGAAACCGACCAGTATTCGCCCGTCTCGTCATCACGGATATATACATAATGGCCCGGCCGATCCATTGGCACTCCATTTGGTCTGAACCTCGTGACCCGATGATTTTCGGTCGATTTATAAAATGTGTAGCCGCTTGCATTGTGTGAGATGACCGTGCAAAGATCTTTTACACCTAGATAGTTCGTCCAGGATACGGGGACATCAGGGCGATCGATGACATATTCTCTATTCTTATTATCAAAATGACCGTAGCGCATAGGTTAAATTTTCAATTCTAAGGTTTAAGTTCTTTCTATCATTTGCTCTCCTGCTCCGCAGTGGCCCCTGCCCCGACACCGTCATCTTCAACTGTCCTGAACGGCACCAGCCACGTCACAAGGAAAGACGGTATCGTGGAGATCATCACCCAGACGAAGAAATGTTTGTAGCCGAGAAAGTCACTGACAAAGCCGCTCAATGCCGACGGAATCATGAGACCGAGATTCATGACTCCGGTTGCGAAGGCATAGTGTGCCATCTTATATTTGCCCGGCGCGATTTGCTGCATCATAAACAAGGTCAGTCCGATAAATCCGAACCCGTAACCGAAGTATTCCAGAACAGTCGACGCGCCGATAATTACCATGCTGCTCGGAGTCGCATACGCGAGAAACGCGTAGACTCCGAACGGAATGTTGAAGAAAGCGCATAACACGATGAGCGACTTACGTAAGCCGTGCTTTGCCGCGAAATACCCCGCAAGTATAGACCCCAATATGAACGCTATTGGGGGAAAGAAGCCGTAAACAATTCCGATTTGAGAGATTGAAAGACCCAACCCGCCTGATGCTCGGCTCGCCTTGAAAAAGAGCGGAACAATCTTCATTGCCTGACCTTCCGCAAATCTGTATAGGATTATAAAAGCGATTCCCCACGCGATGTATTTCTTGGCAAAAAACGCTCGCACTACGTCCCAGAAAGTGTCGAACGCTTCTTTCGCGGTTTTGACCTGTCCCGCACTCCCACCGGTCGGAAGCATTCGCGTATGGTACAGACTCAGCAGTACCATGATGGCTCCGAACATCCCCATCACGATCATCCAGGCATGAACGACACCCACAACATGCTCAAGCTGTCCGGCAATGAAAACGAATGCCCCCTGCGACAACACCTTGGCCAAATTATAAAATGCGCCCTGCCATCCGACATACTTTGACTGCCCTTTCATGTCCAAAGCATTTATGTAAACTCCATCGGCGGCAATATCGTGGGTCGAGCCGTTAAAGGCGATGATTGCAAGGAGAACGAGCGAGTACTGGAAGAAGCTCGGCAGCTTTAGGGTCAGGGCCAACAATCCAAAGCCTACACCGCCGATGAACTGAGTAACAACGACAAAGTATTTTTTCGTCTTGAACATCTCCAAAACCGGTCCCCAGAACGGTTTCAAAGTCCATGGCAGCAAAACAAGGGTTGTGAAGAAAGCGATGTCGGCATCGTTGATTCCCATCGACTTGTACATCAGCACCGACACGACATTGACCACGACAAACGGAAGTCCTTCGGCAAAATATAACGTCGGCACCCAAAATGCCGGGCTTTTTTGGCCGGCGTTCCCTTTGCTCATGAGTTTTCTCTGATCGGCGACGGCTGCGGAATAGCAGTGTAGCGGACTGTACCATGATGGATTGTCATCCAGACTTTGAAGTCTTTATCCAGGACCACTATGTCGGCTGCCTTGCCGGGTTCGATGCTGCCGGTGAGATGGTCGATCCCCAATGAACGAGCGGCATTTAAAGACGCCATCCGGGACACCTCAGGGAGTGAGGCCCCGGCCTCTTCGACAATCAGTTTCACAGCCTTTTCAAAGACCAGAGTACTCCCGGCGATTGTGCCATCTTCCAATTTCGAAATTCCATTTTCCACGCGGATCGGGTTGCCTGCAACCGTGTACTGACCGTCTTTGAGCTCGGCCGCCCTTATCGAGTCCGTGACCATCATTATGTGCGATGGACCCTTTAGCCGTAAAGCTAGCTTGACGATATCAGGGTGGACATGCACTCCATCGGCGATTAGCTGCGCATCGACATCGTCCGACAAGAGAGCCTGGGCGAGTATTCCAGGGTTGCGGTGGTGGAGAGGTGGCATCGCGTTGAAAAGATGTGTGGTCCCGGTGACACCCATGCTTATTGCGCGTTTCGCAACCTCCTCGCCAGCATTTGAGTGACCCATGGAAACAACGACACCATTTGCGATTGCATCGTGTATCACGGACGCAATTCCTGCGACCTCGGGCGCAACTGTCATCAGTCGGATAAAGCCACTTCCCGCGTCAAGCATTTTTTTCCAGGAGCCTTCATCAGGAGACTCGATATATGACTCCGCGTTCGCGCCGCGCTGGGCTTTGTTGATAAAAGGTCCCTCGGAGTGAATGCCGTAGATATTAGAAGTTCCCGAGTATTCACGGCAGTGGGCGGCGAGTCTTTTCAAGGCAGGGATCAGGAGCCTCATGGGTAACGAGTGAAGCGTCGCGAGAAGCGTCGTTGTACCATGACTGAAATAATATCTCGACAACTCCGCTGCGGTATCGGGGTCCTCATCGGCAAAATCTAGTCCCACACCACCGTGAGTATGTACGTCGATAAATCCCGGCATTATTATCTTACCGTAACAATTTATCTTGTTCGGGTTGCTGTTCAGTTGTCTGGAGATATTCTGCGCAACCTCGCTAATGACGCCGTCGCGAAGTTCGAGGACTCCGTTTTCTATCACACTATCCGGGGTAACGATGTCTCCACCAATTAGGACAAGGTTTCTCGGTATCATGCGTGGTGTATCTTCATTTGATAAGCACCATTTCCTTCGTTTCAGAATGAATTCCGGAATTGGATGGACCGATCCCGCTCTCCTGCAGCCTGTAGAAGTAGACTCCGCTCGGAAGCCTGCTTGCGTCGAAGGTGACCGTGTAGCTCCCCGGTTGCTCCACTCTGTTCACTAACGTCGCCACTTCCCTTCCGAGCACATCGTAAATTGTCAGCGAAATGCGGCCGGTTGCTGATAGCTCATAGCTGATAGCCGTCCCGGGGTTAAACGGATTCGGATAATTATCGTAGAGTTTGAATTGAGAAGCAATGGCTGGCCTCTGAATGACAGGAGTAACCCCACGCATTGTGGCTCCGAGGGTCTCCAACAATGGCTGGCTCCCGTTCGCCAATACATCCTGGCTCAGCTCCCAGATCATAATTCCGCCGAGAGTATCGGTCATGGCAAACTGCGCCTTGCACCTGACTGAATTCGTATCTTCGTAGGTGATGAACTCCGTATTGCTGCTGTTTATCAGGTACGGTTCCTTCGTAGGATCGTACCAATGATAGGTCCACCCGGAATTCAGATCGTTCACTATATTCTGATATCGGGTGTTCGTGACGGTTGAGTTCGTCAACTTTTGATATAACCCCGCAGCACTAAACTGGTCGCCGTAAAATGGTAATCCCAATACAAGCTTGCTCTTAGGTATGTTGACGTGAACCAGTTGTCTGTTATGGTAGTAAGTACCTCTGGAGAGCCAATAAGATATTGCAGTTGAGTCAGAACCCGCTTGGTTTGGATCATTAGCGACCTGATAGAGCGGTGCATTAAATCCTGAGTATGCGCTCCAGGACCCAACAAAATCATAGCACATGACATTGAACCAATCGACGTTGTTGATAAGATTCACGAAGTCGAAATCCCCACCACCGTAACTGGTTGCAGGAATGGCCATGGTTACCAACCAGTTCGAATCCACCTTATTAAACTGGGCGCGCATCTCGTCGATTAATGAGTCTAATTTCTGAGTATCCGTGGAACCGGACGGGGTTTCCCAATCGATGTCCACTCCATCATAATGATTAGCCTCCAGGAAACTAATCATATTCGAGATGAGAGTTGCCCGAAGCGCCGAGTCCTTCGTGGCAGCGGAAAAATCTGCTCCACTCCCCGCACCACCCAAGGAGATTAGTACCCTCACCCCTGCAGCATGCGCAGCAGCGACAAGCTGAGGAAAAGGAATTCCACTATCGTAAGAAATGGATCCGTCCTGATCTGGCGTTCCAAAAGCGACTATGATATCGGTTAAATTAGAGTATTCTACCTTGTTGTAGGGAAGAACAACTGAATTCCAGCTCGCATAGTAACCGACTATCCTTCCACCGAGCGAATTGCCAGTCTCTTGGGCAAAGGCTCTGGCACTCGTCAGCCACAATATGCCCGCGAGGAACACCTGGTAAAAACATAGTTTGCATAATGTCGTAAGCTGAAAGAGTGCCATGCCTTCGTCAAGAGGAGTAAGTTTTAGAAGAAGGTTACCTTCAGCCGGCCTCAACCGGACAAAAAGGCAACCTTCAAAGCAGCTTTTTACTTAAGGAGTAACATCCTCTTCGTCAGGATATTCGAGCCTTGCTGCAGAGTATAGAAATAGACTCCGCTAGAAAACTTATCCATGCCGACGTTGTAGAGATAGTTCTGATGAGCCGTAGCATTCCCCTGGAACACTGTCAGAACCAGCTGCCCGAGGACGTTATAGATCTTCAAGCTGGCCGGTCCATTCTTAGCCACGCTGAAGCTAATTGTGGTCGAGGGGTTGAAGGGGTTCGGATAGTTGTTGCTAAGAGTGAACTGTGCGGGAACTGACGGAGGAAGGGCCTGCACCGCAGTGTAGACGCTATCACCCACTCCGTAGAACCAGTAGAGAGAGCCGACTTGATGGCCATCAGTCGCACCGGTCATGAGGGAAGCGTTGCTGTACTTAAGATCTCCTGCCTCCGGCAACGGCCATGATGGCATGTAGTTACCCGGTATTGGCTGAGGTACGACAGTGATTTGACATCCGTAAGTTTGCGTCGTTCCCGTTCCGCCTCTAACCGCGGTAAAGTAGCCTTCAAAACCGTCTGCAGTGTTTGCCCCTGCCGTAAGTGCAGCGTCGATTGAAGGTCCAAAACCTGGATCGATATTAACGTTTCCGGACTCGACAAAACCCGGCCAGACTGTCTTATTGTCGAACATTGCCACGTTTTGTGGATTCATGAAAACCGGGGTGTAAACGGAATCGAAGCCGACCGCTGCGTGCGCCGTGTCGTTCCAGCTCTTATAAAAGGCAAGCAGCGAAGGAGAATAGTACCAGTCATTATTCTTCACCTCAATATTCCGCATCGCCTCCGCCGCAAGAGAATCTGACGCACTAGTTCTTGCATGCCCGAGAAGCATGGCGGCACTTGCCGAATCAAGAGGTACAAAGTCGATCAACGACGGCAGAGCGCCCGCTCTAAACGAATCCCATCCGCCTGAGTATTCAGTGTAATTCGTACCTATGGCGTATGCGTTGTAGAAAATGTTATTATTGATTTTGGCGTTTACGGCTCTATCTATGAAGAAGGGATTTTTGGCCGTATTTATGATGTCACAGTGGCTGCATTCGAAATATTTCATAATAGGGGTGGTGACGGCGGCCACGTACGCCGCGACACAATTCAGCGTGCAGTTCCTGATAACGATTGAATCAGTCTGCCATGATCCGGCTGCGTTTTGATCTCGGATAAATTCTCCCTCATAATAATCTGAGACTGAATTAATAGAATTCCGCATAGTGCAGTTGTTGATGAAGAGATTATCACCGTTCGATTGATAACTAAAGGCATCACCAGTGATATCATCGAACACGAGATTGTTGGCGTTGATAGTAATGTTGTCAGCCAGGATTGAAAAAGCGACCCCGTAGCCGACGGTGTTCTGGATAGATAGACCAAGGAAATAAATGTTGCTGACGTTGATCGTCGTTCCCATACCTTCGAATGCGAAGAACGTCCCGGGTATCGAGCCATCAGAAAGAACATCCGGCTGAATAGTAGGAAGTTGCCCGTTGTCCGCAGGCACACCTACAATCGACACTGCCGACTTCATGGTCATGGTCGCATCGAAGATATAAGTAGTATCGGTGGAAACGAGCTTATACACACTATGATTCTGTAATCCCGAGCTCGTAGTATCCGCTCCGATTATCGTATCGAGGGGGCCCTGGCTCGCATAGACTACCATCGTACCGCTTTGAGCGAACGAATGCCGAGGGAGAGCCAGAAGTGCCAACATCGCAACAACGGCTGAAGCGGTAAATAGCTTTCTCATCTTACTTCTCCTTCTTGTTAGTGGTTACCTTTCTGAAATGTTGGACCATGCTTAAGGTCCTTAATAAACGAAACCTTTCTAAATCCTTACCACCTCCGTTTCTTTACAGTCGGTTTAATCCACACTAAAAATTCACCCTGAGACCGAGATCTGCGGCCATACCATACTCCTGCTGAGATAGCGGTACGCCGGTCGGGGCTTCGATGACATAAACATCATTCTCGTTGTTTATATTGAGCAGATCTCCGTAAAGCTGTAATCCGTACCATGGCAGGTCTTGCTTTGCCGATAGATCCCACCGAGTATAAGCGGATGTTGAACTACGCAATTGGGGCCAAAAATCCGGGCCCGAAAAGATATTGTCGTTGTATATCATAGAGACCCGGATTGAAAAACCCTGGTAGTCGTAGCCAATTGACAAATTGGCTATGTTGTCCGGTTGATAAAGGAGCCTGTCGGTATAGAACGTATCCACGGGCACTACGCTGCGGTTAATTTTTTCGAGAGTTGTATATGGATATGTCGCTTTCGAGAAAACATGAGTGAAATTTACATCAAGAATCAGCCCGTTGAACGGAGGAGGCAAGTACCAGAAATGAGTGGCCCAATTGAGCTCCAGGCCATAGTCGATCACACGATTCGGATCGTTGACATAGGTCGCAACGGAATAAACGCCCGATGGCGTTTTGCTGGGTCTGTATCTGGCAGGGAAATAGTTTAACACATTGGCGCCCTGCGGATAAAAAGTCCATGGATAAATCAGGTCGTAGATATGCTTCAGGAATCCTCCGACGGTTAGCAGGCCTAATGAATTGTCATAAATATCAATTTGAGCATCATAATTTGTTGAGCGCGACGGATTAAGCTGCGCGTTGTTCCATGTTATGGTTCCACCCACTGACGCAGGCACATAGATGTTCGGTATTATTGCGCTGAAATCCGGATAAGCTAAGGTGTGGGTGTAAGAAAGACGAACATCGAACCACGACAGGGGCTTGTATCTCAAGTTCAGGTCCGGTAACCAGTAGCCGTGATTTTCGGTTACAGTGGTATCGTAATTAGTTGTCCATGGTCCGCCAAGTGCGGCCTGGGTGTTTGCCTGCCCCTGGTTAGCGGTATACGTTGTGCGGAGATTTTGATATCGGACGCCGCCGATCAAAGTGACTTGCGGGCCGAAGTTAATGGTCGCCATGGCATATCCTGCGGATTGATCCTCATGACCATTATAATTGTAAGTTGCGGATCCGAGTGCGTCGCGCGAATAAGTAATCGCGTCGGCATTCTGGCCGATCAAACCGATGTTGCTATCGAGATAGCTTGCCATGTCTGAAAGCATCCCGTAGCTTAGGGGGTAAGTCATCGGGTATGTCCCGCCAAGAAAAGTACCATAGCTGTAATTCGGATCCATGAAGGGAGCCATCCTGATATTATACTGGGTCGCAAGATACTGAGACGGGATTTTGAAATGCGAAGCAATTAAACCATCAACGTAGCCTGCGCTGGCAAGTCCCAGTCCATCGCCTCGCGTCTGGCTGTAGAGGTAATTTCTATAAAGGTAACGGTACATTCCTCCGAATTTTATAATGGAAGTAATAAGGTCGGAGAAATTTACATTTGTCGAAAGATCCAAAGAGCCGGACAGCGCGCGAGCCCCCAGGAAACTCGTAGAAGTGCTCAATGTATTTAGATATGTCAACGCAAGATCGTGGTTCGCGGTGGTGGGAATGACCGTGGGTTCCAGATTCGATACGCCGTACAGACTTCCAAGTCCTGCTGACCCCTGCTGGAAACTGACGTTCCAGCCGTGCGGATCTTTTGTCTCATTGTATGAATGAGAAAGCTCGACATTTAGATGGAAGACCGGGAGCTGGTACTGAAAACGAAGCGCGTTAATAATAACGCTGGAGACACTGTCGCCGTACCCGAGTGAGTAAGTCTGGGTGTTGTTTAACACACTATAACTCTCGCCCCGAACAAGCACGCTCGTCGGTCCTGTGCCGAAGAAATTAGAAAATTTGATCGAGCCTTGCGGAAGTCTGTAATCGAGGACAAGCGTGCCATCATATCTTATCCTGTCACGCGGAACATCGGAGAGGTTAAGACTGGAAGTGAGATACTGCGTGAGGCTGTTGCCGTTGTTAATGTAACCGGCCCCTAATTCATTTGAGGTTAGATTGATTCGTTCAACATCCGCCTGTGCGAAGACTCCGAATTTATCATTGAGAAACCTATCTTCCGCGCTTGCAACATACTTATAATTGTTGAGTTTGTTGTAGGCATCCGACAAGCCATTGTAGCCGCCCTGGATAAGGAGCCCGAACACCGGCACTCCAGGATATTTTACTTGAGCCTCCCGCAATTGCAGATCTACAGTACCTCCTATTACATTCGCGTCCATATCGGGGGTTACGGTCTCAGAGACTTCCATACCTCCGAGGGCATTAGATGAAATCATACTCAAGTCTACGGTTTCATCAGAGGGACTGGAAGACGGCAATTCGACCCCATTGATCATGATCCGGTTGTACTTTGGGGCAAGGCCGCGGATCACAACCTGGTCGGCTTCGCCGCCGTTTCTGAGTACGGAAATGCCGGGAAGTCTTCCCAGCGCTTCAGCCGCATTCGCATCTGGCAGTTCCTGTATTCTCGCCGCAGAGACGACGTTCACAATATTGTTCGACGAGAGCTGCTGGTTGATTGCCGCGTTTTGTCCGCTCGCCTGTGCCATGATGACCACTTCCTTGCCCTGTACGCCCACAGCAAGCAGCTTCAGATTCAGTTTTAGAGGCTTGACTTGCTCAACAGTCACCTTTGTCTCG
>JAKASW010000112.1 GCA_021818875.1 Bacteroidota bacterium | reverse complement strand
GATCTCCGACATGAAGACGCTTGCAGAGATAACCAGACTTGTGAGAGATGTCTATCCAAAAGTCTTGATCGTCAAGCTTACTCCAAACGTGACACGTATCGGTGACTATGCAAAGGCGGCAGAAGGTGCCGGTGCGGAGGCAGTCACGGTAGCAAATACGTATGTAGGGATGGCGGTAGACATCTTTGATCGGACCCCTAAGATTCACACTGTGACCGGTGGACTATCGGGTCCGGCCATCAAACCGTTGACCATGGCAAAAGTCTTCGAAGTCTACAATTCCGTTAAGATTCCCATAATTGCAAGCGGCGGCGTATATATCTGGCAGGACGTTGTGGAATATCTCATCGCCGGAGCAACCGCAGTCCAGCTTGGAACTGTACTGTTTCGAAAACCAAACTCCCCGGTTGAAATGCTGGAGGAGATCGACAAGTATCTTACACGGATGCGCGTGGAGAATGTCAAAGAATTGACAGGAAGCCTCAACGTGGAGATGAACAGAGTGCCACATCGTTGATCGCGGCGGCTTACCATCCGTAACTTGAAGCGCGGCAGAGAAGCCTAACTATGAAGTCCACTGAGATCCTGCCGCAGAAGTTACGAGAAAGACTGATTCAGTCATATACCTCTTTATTCTGTTTGAGACTATCTTCCGCTCCGACAACTATTGTTATGGTTGACGCGTGATGCGGCGGGTAGCGGCACTTTATGTTCTTATGAGCGCGAGGCTCATGCTTGGCTGCTGACTCTAGGCGCCTCTGGCGGAGTGGTCTAATCTCTTTAAGGATGGTTCTCGACCGGGCCTTCGGCCGCCCGCTTTCTCTGAGCCGTGAACTTACTCGTGACCTTCGTTGTTACTTCCAATGGATAAAAAATTGCGCTTTGCGGAATCGATAAGTTTTCTTTACTCCCTTGAGAAACTGGGAATCAAGATGGACCTTGATAACATCAGAGCCCTGATGGATTTCTCCGGCCAGCCGCAAAGAGATCTCAAGGTTCTACATGTGGCAGGTACCAACGGGAAGGGAAGTACTTCCGCCGCGATTGCGAGCGTGCTTATGGCTATGGGTTATAGAGTTGGGCTGTACACGTCTCCGCACATTGTGAGTTTCAAGGAGCGGATAAAAGTTGACGGAAAAGAAATCAACGAGCAGGAAGTTGCACTCTCGACGGATTACTTCCGACCCGAAGTTGAACGAGTGCATGCTACGTTCTTCGAAACGACTACTGCAATGATGTTCAAATACTTTGCGGAAAGCGATGTCGATTTTGCTGTCATTGAGACAGGGATGGGAGGCAGATTGGATGCCACGAACGTTGTCGATCCAATAGTCTCCGTCGTCACGAGCATCGGTCTGGATCATACCGAGGTCCTGGGTGATACTCTGGAAAAGATAGCCTTCGAGAAAGCTGGCATCATCAAGCCGGGCCGTCCCGCGATTGTCAATGTCCACACCGAATCACTGAAGGAAGTCTTTCGCAAAGTTGCTCACGATAATGGAAGTGTCTTGTTCTTTGTGGATGATGTCGCAAGCTCCTCCAAGATGAGAATGGAGATTGACAACTCAGTTTTCGATGGAGAAGTTTTCGGAAGAGGATATCCGTCTTTGAAAATCGATCTTGGAGGAAAGCATCAGGTTGAAAACGCGTTGACTGCTCTTGCGACGCTGCATCTTGTCATGAGGTCGGGAGACGATGTGGACGATCTGGCGATCTATCATGGATTCGAAAGTATAAAGGAGAATACCGGGCACAGAGGCAGGCTCGAAGTGATTTCAAGCGAGCCGCTTGTGATCCTCGATGTTGCTCACAACCCTGACGGCATCAATGCGGTGCTGGATTCGCTCTCGCTCCTTGGCAAAAGGAAGGGAATCCTTCTTTTCGGGGCGATGCGTGACAAAGATACGAGAAGCATGCTTGAGCACTTGCGGGAAAGGTTTGAGACTGTTATTTTAACGCAGCTTCAGGTCGGGCGATCCCTGGATGAAATGGAATTGAACAGAATTTCGAAGGATATTAACTTAAGGTCGCAAGTATTTGGTAATTCCGCTGAAGCATTAAGAGCTGCACTGAATCAAGTTGATAATGACAGTTACATTTTGATAACGGGGTCGCACTATCTGGCAGGTGAGGTGGTGCCGGTCCTGGAGAAAGCAGCGTTTCGTCTTGAAAAGTCCTGATCATTTTGCCCCGTTCTTTTTTTCACAATGACCTCGTTGTCGCATCCCAGCCAAGTTGTGCCAGACGAAGAGTAATTTTACCAGGCAAATTTTCCCCGTCGAATTCGAGATGCCGATGTCAGGTTCGCAATCAACATTTTAGTTAAAGAGAAAAATCTTTTTGGAGGTAGTATTCGATGACTGTAGATCTTGCAGAGTTGCAAGGAATGAAAGTGACGGAATTGCACAAGTTGGCGAGGGAGCTTGAGATTCCCGGTTACAGCGGGCTGCGTAAGGAAGAAGTCATTTTTAAAATCATGGAAAAGCAAAGCACAAAACCTGCCGCCCCGGTGAGAGAAACGGCTTCGGTGCAGACCGAAGTTCAGGCTCCTCCGGAATCGCCGGGCATATCGGTCAGCGCTGGTGTTCTCGACGTCCACGGCGACGGCTATGGATTTCTCCGTTCTCCCAAGTATAATTATCTGTCATCTCCGGACGATATTTACGTCTCGCCTTCGCAAATCAAGAAGTTCGGGTTGATGACCGGTGATACTGTGAGCGGGCAAATTAGGCCGCCCAAAGAAGGTGAGAAGTTCTTCGCCCTCTTGAGAGTGGAACGTGTCAACTTCCGTGACCCGGAGTTTACACGGGAGCGGGTTATGTTCGACAATCTCACCCCGCTTTATCCCAACCAGAAAGTGCACCTGGAAAGTGTTCCAGGAGAGTACTCGATGAGGATAATCGATCTACTCGCGCCTGTCGGAATGGGTCAGCGAGGCATGATCGTGTCTCCGCCTAAAGCCGGCAAAACGATCCTTCTTCAGAAGATTGCGAACAGCATAACGCGTAATCATCCCGACATCCGGCTCATCGTTCTTCTCATCGATGAACGTCCTGAAGAAGTGACTGACATGGAACGCTCGGTCAATGCAGAAGTGGTAAGCTCGACATTCGATGAGGAACCTCAAAGACATACTCAGGTCGCGGAGATGGTGCTTGAAAAGGCGAAGCGACTCGTTGAAGCGAAGAACGACGTGGTAATTCTTTTGGATAGTATCACGAGGCTCGCGAGAGCATACAATGCCACCGTGCCGCATAGCGGCAAAATTCTCTCGGGCGGTATCGACTCGAATGCTTTGATCAAACCAAAGAGATTTTTCGGAGCAGCAAGAAACATCGAGGAAGGGGGCAGCCTCACCATCATTGCGACGGCCCTTATAGAAACCGGCAGCAGGATGGATGAAGTAATCTTCGAGGAGTTCAAAGGAACAGGTAACATGGAAGTTGTCCTCACACGCGAGCTTGCGGACAAGCGTATCTTCCCCGCAATAGATGTCAACAGGAGCGGCACGAGACACGAGGAACTTCTGCTTGCGCCTGATGAGCTGAACAGAATCTGGGTACTGAGAAAAATACTGAGCGATTACTCGCCTGTCGATGCGATGGACTTTTTGTTGGACAAGATGAGAGGGACCAAGAACAATAAAGAATTCCTCAAAGCAATGAACAGTTAAAAAAGGAGACCGAGATGAGACAGGTCTATATTACAGGTGCCTGTCGAACTCCAATAGGTTCTTTTCAGGGGGCTCTGTCCAGCTTTACCGCTCCAAGGTTAGGCGCGATTGTGATCGCTGAGGCAGTCAATCGTGCAGGCATCAAGCCGGAGCAGGTAGAAGAAGTCTTCATGGGGTGTGTGCTTGCCGCTGGTGTCGGTCAGGCTCCGGCCAGGCAGGCTTCGATCTTTGCAGGAATACCAGACAAAGTCCCGTGTACCACCATCAACAAAGTGTGCGGATCGGGGTTGAAATCCATCATGTTGGGCGCTCTTACAATTATGACCGGCGAGGCGGATATTGTCGTTTCGGGCGGCATGGAAAGCATGTCGAATGCCCCGTATCTACTCGAGAAGGCTCGCACCGGGTACAGGATGGGCGACGGAAAGATAGTGGATTCCATGGTACACGATGGGCTCTGGGATGTTTATAATGACTATCACATGGGAAGTGCGGCGGAGCTTTGCGCGAGAGAATGTCATATCGCCCGTAATGCACAGGACGAATTTGCCGTGATGAGCTACAAGCGCGCTTTGGATGCAATGGACAATGGGTATTTCAAGAACGAAATTGTCCCCATTAAGGTAACGGGCATGGACGGCAAGTCTGTGCTGGTCCAGGAGGATGAGGAGCCACGCAAGGCAAAGTTCGACAAGATTCCTGCGCTTAAACCTGCATTCCAGCATGATGGTACAGTGACGGCTGCAAATGCCAGCAAGCTGAACGACGGCGCCTCCGCAGTTGTACTCATGTCTGAAGAGAAAGCTTCTCAGCTGGGAGTAAAGCCGCTTGCAAGGATTGTCGCACAAGCGTCATCGGCGCAGGCACCTGAATGGTTCACGACTGCCCCAGCCACCGTAATCGAAAAGTTGTTTGCAAAGACCGGCATGACAAAATCCGACATCGACCTTTTTGAAATCAACGAGGCCTTCTCGGTCGTTTCGCTTGCCGTGAAACAGATACTGGACCTCGATTTGAACAAAGTGGACATAAACGGCGGTGCGGTCGCCCTTGGCCATCCAATCGGAGCGAGTGGCGCAAGAATTCTGACCACGCTTATCTATGCGATGCAAATGCGAAATGTCCATCGTGGACTCGCGGCGATTTGCATCGGCGGAGGTGAAGCAGCAGGAGTTATAATCGAAAGGTAGAATATGGAAGTCAATGCGTTGGCAGTAATTGGCGCAGGTACCATGGGGAACGGAATTGCCCATGTCCTCGCGCTCGCAAAATTCAAAGTGAGCTTAATTGATGTAAGACGGGATGCCGTCGAAAGAGGGATGGGCTACATCCGTCACAATTTGGATAGGCAATTAGGAAAAGGTATTATAACCGAAGAGCAAAAGAACGAAGCTCTCGGAAGGATTTCACAGTCGACTTCCCTTGAAAGTGGTGTGCGGGATGTCGACTTCGTGATCGAAGCGGCAACTGAAAACCTCAAGGTGAAGAAAGACGTTTTTCACACTCTGGGCGACATCACAAAGCCCGATGCCATACTCGCAAGCAACACTTCCTCAATCTCGATAACCGACCTGGCATCCTCCACGTCACGGCCGGACAAAGTGATCGGCATGCACTTCTTCAACCCGGTCCCTGTGATGAAGCTGATAGAGATAGTAAAAGGCATCGCGACTTCCGCAGAGACGTACGAAGTCGTACGGAATCTTTCGTACAAACTCGATAAGGTACCTGTGGAAGTCCAGGATTATCCGGGTTTTGTCTCCAACCGGATTTTGATGCCCATGATAAATGAGGCGGTATTTTGTGTTATGGAGGGCGTTGCAACAGCTGAGGCCGTAGATACGGTGATGAAACTCGGTATGAACCATCCGATGGGACCACTTGCGCTTGCAGACTTGATAGGTCTCGATGTATGTCTCGATATTATGAATGTATTGTTCCATGGTACAGGGGACTCAAAATACAGACCCTGCCCACTTCTCAAAAAGATGGTGGCGGCAGGTTACCTTGGCAGGAAAGCCGGTCGGGGATTCTACACCTACGACCTGAAGCCAGCTTAGCCCGGGATATCAGCAACGATGGAGGTTGAAACACGAATTGCTCGAATGTAAGAGACCTTTTTCCCGATACGCAATACCATGTACGGTATGTGCGAGAATAAGTTCTCGATTCGTGTCATTTGAAGTGAAGTGGAAAATTGTTCGTGTGATTCCTGGTGAAATTCCTTCGTATGGCTGCTCGGATCTCGCTGATAGCAAACTAAAACGAAACTGCACGTTCACATACTCAAAACAGGAGTCTTGTGATGGTTAATTTTGATTTCACCGAAGAACAATTAATGATCAAAGAAGCTGCCCGTGACTTCGCCGAGAAGGAGCTTTCAAAGGGAGCCGCCGAACGGGATGAAAAAGAGATATTCCCGCATGAACAGATCAAGAGGATGGCAGGACTCGGCTTCATGGGGATGATGGTCCCGCCGGAACATGGTGGAGCAGGGCTCGACACCATCAGTTATGTCCTCGCCCTGGAGGAAATAAGCAGAGCAGATGCTTCCGCCGGTGTAATTATGAGCGTAAACAACTCTCTTGTCTGCTGGGGGCTCGAAAAGTTCGGTACCGACTCGCAAAAAGAGAAATACCTGCGACCGCTCGCCTCAGGAGAATTCCTCGGCGCCTTTTGCCTTTCGGAGCCTGAAGCTGGAAGCGATGCTGTGAATCAGAGGACTACCGCCGTAAGGTCGGGTGATTTTTATGTGATAAATGGAACGAAGAATTTTATCACCAACGGAGCAAATGCAGACATCCTCATCGTTATGGCAACAACAGAGAGGGGGAAGGGCTCTCACGGAGTTAGCGCCTTTATCGTCGAGAAGAGTTTCCCCGGAGTCGTCGTTTCCCGAAAAGAGCACAAACTCGGCATACGAAGCTCAGATACCGCCCAGATAACGTTCGAGGAATGCCATGTACCATCATGCAACAGGATCGGCGAGGAAGGTCTTGGATTCAGGTTTGCAATGATGACTCTTGACGGCGGGCGGATCGGAATCGCAGCCCAGGCGATCGGAATTGCGAGAGCTGCTCTCGACGCATCTCTTAAATATGTGAGGGAAAGAAAAGCTTTCGATAAGCTTTTATATGAATTCCAGGCAATCCAGTTCAAGCTTGCCGATATGCATACTAACATAGAAGCTGCGAGTCTCCTGGCACTGAACGCCGGCCTCAAGAAGGACAGAGGCGAACGGTTCACGAAGGATGCGGCCATGGCAAAGCTCTTTGCGTCCAAAGTGGCCGTTGACTGTGCACTCGAAGCAATTCAGATACACGGAGGTTATGGCTACCTCAAAGACTTCCCGGTTGAACGATATTTGAGGGATGCAAAGATTACCGAGATATACGAAGGCACGTCCGAAATCCAGCGCCTTGTGATTGCACGGGAGGTACTTGATCAGGACTGACTTCACTTTTGGACATTGTCCTCAGTCGTTCTTGATGTCCTACTGAATGGATTTTCTGCACCCTCGGCATTCACTGAAATGAACGCCTCCATTCCTGCCTAGCTTGCGTCCCGCCAGGCACAAAACTGAATTCGGCAGTTCGGTCAACCGCCGGAGGTCGTTTGGGGGCGCTAGCCGTCAGGTTCAACGGACGTTATCAGAACTCTTTCAATTGGAGGTTAGACATCGTTCTTGAGACCGGATACCGAATTCAATATTAGATTGGCTTACTCAACATTGAGGACTCGATATGAAGAAACCGCTTGTTACTTTCCCGCTGTTAATACTTGTGTACATTCTTGTCTCAATCACACCTGACGCTATGGCACAGATAAACGTTCTACCTGCACCTAAGTTTGTTGCGCAGGAATCCGGGGAGACAAGGTTTGCTTATTTAGATCCGCAATTCACTGCTGGCGCGAAGGACGAGGCATCCGTCCGTGAGCTTGGGAAGTATTTCGGGGCAAACATTATGGTGCACAGAGAAGAGAAGATCTCCACGATTATGCTTGATGCAGCACTACTCCAGGATCCTTCCAAAATGGGAAACACTTTCCCGGCTGGAGTGACGGACAGCGCTTTTTCCGTTGAAGGTGGGTACTTCCTCGTTATCGGAAAAAACAAGATCGAGCTTCGCGCGAAAACGACAACCGGGATTTTCTATGGCGTAGCAACTCTTCTCCAACTTTTGAAAAAAGAAAAGTCGGGTTATGTGCTGCCTGACGTCAGAATTGCAGACTATCCTTCTTTGAAGTTTCGCGGCATCAGCGACGACATCAGTCGCGGGCAAATATCGACGATGGAAAACCTCAGGAAGATTATCCGGTTCATTGCAATGTACAAAATGAATGTCTACATGCCATATATAGAGAACCTGTTTGCATTCAGCAAGTATCCGGATTTCAGTAAGGGTAGAGACCCACTCACACCTGCGCAAGTCTCCGAGCTCGACAGCTACGCCGCTATTTACCATGTTCAGATTATCCCGGCGTTCGAGACCCTCGGTCATATGGAAGATGCACTGTACAAGGAACAGTTTCAGAAATACGCAGAATTTCCGGGAGCTACCTGTATAGACATATCAAGTGATTCGGCAATCGATTTCGTCAAATCACTTCTTTCGGAGATCGCACCGGCATTTTCGAGCAAGTACTTCAACATGGCAGGCGACGAAACGTTCGACGTCGGCCTCGGTGCGAGCAAGGCGCTCGTAGACTCTCTCGGCCTCGCGAAGGCTGAGGCGGACTATTACACGAAGATCCTAAAATATCTTCAATCACTTGGCAAGACTGTGATGATGTACGGAGACATTCCGCTTGAACATCCTGAAATACTTGTAGGAATTCCGAAGAACGCTATTATCGTGGACTGGCATTATGGACCCGCGTTCAACTATCCGAGCGTGCAGACTTTCAAAGATTCCGGATTTACCTTTATCTCGTCGCCCGCCGTTTGGAATTTCGTCGGCCCGTTCCCGAATTTTTACTACAGCTACGCAAACATAAAGTATTTTACCCAGGAAGGCTACGACAGCGGTGCAGTAGGGGTTATGGTTTCAACATGGAATGACAACGGCGGAGCAGAACTTCGCGAGCTCAATTATCCGGGATATGCCTGGGGAGCCGACTGCGCCTGGGACCCGGACGGTGCTTCGATAAAGAATTTCGAAGGTACTTTTTTCCATCACTACTTCGGGACTTCGTCGGATCTCCCACGGATCGTCTACGAGTTGTTAAGCTCCTTGAACAATCAAATCACATGGATAGAATTCTGGCGTCCTCCATTCCTCAAAGTAGAAGACAGGAGTGCCGCAGTCAAAACCTTGAGCATCAAAGCCACCATGCCTGAAGTCCTCTCTTTAATAAAAGACGCACGTGAAGTTGTCCACAAAAACGCCGACATACTGGACATTTATGAGCTTGTAGCAAAGATGGACCAGTATTGGGCAGACAGGGTGTCCAGCGTGAGGCAAATGCGAAGCATCTCCTCAGACAGCGGTCTCACATCCGAAGAAAAGAACAAAGCAATCTCGGAGATCGAGAACCGACTGTTGATCTCCATCAAGTCCATCAAAGAGAAATATACAAAGATATACTTGCGGACGAACCGTTACCCGATGCTTCAGCTCCTCGAAGAACTTTTTGTAAACCAGGAGAAAGGTATCATGGATGGTACACGGCAAATGCTTGCGGGCAACTCTATATATAACCAGAAGTTGCAGACACAGTTCATCTATTATCCCGGGAGCCGTCCATATTCTCATGAAGGAATGAAAGTCGACTCGGCGTCATTCGTCAAGAGATTCGATATTCAACAGCTGCCAGACACTGCCGAACTGCAGCTCATAGGCGACACTTATTGCAGGCTATACGTAAATGGTGATTACATCGGAGACGTGAAGGCGCGGCGCACCCTGACGCTGGACGTGACAATGAAACGTGTAAAGTGGTTCGATATCAAGAAGTATCTTCGAGAAGGGGAAAACACAATCTTAGTACAGTGTGCTAATTACGACCGCAACGGTTCAGCAGGATGCAACATACTGGCTGTAATCGGCTCAGATACGGTTCAGAGCGACAGCACGTGGAAAGCCGCGAGGGGGATACTTTCGCCAAGCTCTTATCCGGGTATGGACATGGTCAACGCAGAGATATATGATAACGGTATGTTGATTTCTGCACCCAATTTCTCACTGAAGCTGAAGTCATGGATCGAGAGATGAATCCTCAAAAGATTAAAATGCGGGCGAACGGGGATACGACGGATGTCCGCGGATCATTTCTGTATTTCATATTCAATATCTTTGTATGCCCGTTTCATCGGTGTAAATCCGCGTTCAGATCTTTAGGGGAATAACGGAGAAGAGAAATGTCGATTTTCAAGGAAGCATCACTCGAGTTTCTAAACGGCCTCAGCAAGGGAACTATGGCCGAGCAGATCGGGATAGAAATCACCGGCATCGGTGAAGATTATCTCAAAGGTCGGATGCCGGTGGACAGGCGGACGGTTCAGCCGTACGGCATTTTGCATGGTGGAGCATCTGCTGCGCTCGCGGAGACATTGGGGAGCATCGCAGGGACAATGACGCTCGATCCGGCAAAGGAATATTGTGTCGGAATGGAAATAAACGCAAATCACATCAGAAGTGTCAGGAGCGGATTTGTATTCGGGACTGCCAGGCCGATCCACCTTGGCAAAACCACTCAAGTCTGGGAAATAAAGATCGAGGATGAGAGTCAGCGCTTGGTTTGTATAAGCAGGCTGACCCTGGCGGTACTGAAGAGATAGGTACGAACGATGTTGTGTTTCTCGCGAAGCTGAAAAGGACTCAAAGAGGAATTCTACTAAGTACTCCGTTGGAGAAACAATTCCCTTCCTTTGCCCCCACCCGCTGAAGGCAGGCACGCATCGTGCCGTTGCGAGTAAGCAATCCTGTGGCTAAGTCTATACTTCTTTGTAAGAAAACTTGATTTTGAATTTCCAAACGTATATAATGGTCGCGGAAGTTCTTGACAAGATTCGGGCGGCGGAGCTCGACTCAAAAACGGGCTTTGCAGGTATGCACAAGTACGAATTGTAAATCCTCCGTGGATCGACATCGTGTCCGTGTCTTGAGTGTTGGCTGAGTACCCTACCTGATTCAATCCAAGCTGTTAAGCGAAGTTTAGATTCAAGCAGTATAGAATAGGCTTAAGACATTACCCTGGGCATTGCAAGAGAAACGATTTGAACACTGATTAATTCGGAAGCAACTGATTTTCGTTGATCAGAAACTCTTACGGTGTAAGTCAGTAATGTCCGTTTCATCTGTGAACATCTGTGTTGTAAAGTTTTTCTTGATTCACCGGACTCAGGAAGCTTGATGGCTCGATATATTTTGAGGAATGGTATCACGGAGGCCTCGATGACATTTGCATCACACAGCGGCGGCGGACCGGATCGCTGGATGGCGACTGCGAACGCCTCTGATGGAGTTGCGCGCGACATAAATCCGGTTGCGGATCAGAGAAGTGGAACTACACACAACTCGAATCCCTCCGGACATCGTTTAGACCCTGTTGCGGATGGCTCGAACCTTTCTACAGATCACTCGAATGGAGCTACGGATGGCTGGAATGAATCCGCGGATCGTTCAAACCTTATCGCAGATCGTTCAAACCTCTTTGCGGGTCATTCAAATCTCGTCACAGATCGTTCGGAGGAGATTACAGGTGACTCATACCGAACTTTATGTCGTTCAAATGGAACTTCAGATCGCCTAAACCCTGCTTCGGATCGTTCAGATCTCGTGACGGATCGCTCAAACCTCGTCGCGGATGCCTTTTTCACGCCATTTTTGAATATATCTCAGAATTGGACGATTTGGGAGCGTCAGTATGTCTCTTGTCATAAATCCCGCCCCGGAAGAGATAGTACGCGGTTCTACGGTTTCCCTACGGGATCGTGCATCGTAGAGATGACGCGGAAAGGGCACGGATTTGCCTACCGGACAGGCAGGTTTCCACAGATCATATTTCATGTTTCTAAGATCTGCGCAGATCAGCTTGATCCGTCCGATCCGCGTTCTATTACACTTTCTTTTCACAAAGCAAATTTTCACAACAAATGAAAGGGGGATAAAATGTTAGAAGCACTCATGTTCCTTATTGAAAACGCGAAGTCCCTGCTTGTCCCTTCCTTGAAGTATCAGGCTGGTGACGGTAAGGACGGAATAAGCGTCGAAGACACGGCGAATCTTCAGGCCACGATCGACAATGCTGAGACAAAGAACACGGCGCAGCAAATGGCAGTCGAGGCGGAAGAGAAGATGACAGAACTCCAGACTGCGACCATCGAGAAAGGCCGTGCCCTGATCCGCAAGACGCAGAATGCGGGACAGGCCGAGTTCGGCAACGATGACAAAGCGCGCAAGAGTGAATTCCACATCGGAGCCGACAACATCAGCTCGGTGAAGAAGATGGATTCGGAGTTGAAGTACATGAAGGCGGTAGCAACGAACAACCTGGCGGCGTTGAAGAAGCACGGGTTCAAGGAGGCAGACGTGGCAAGCTTCGACGCGATTTCCACTGAGCTTGATTTGAACAGTACGAACCAGAAGAACGCACAAAACCTTCAAAAGGCTGCTACAAATGAGCGGGACAAGGCAATGAAGAGCCTGCAGAAGGCAGTGAGAAGAATTCAGAAATCTGCGAAAGTCGTTTTCGCCGACCAGCCTTCGGTGTTGATAGAGTTCGAGTCGATCCATGAAGGCCGTGGCGGTGGGAAAACGCCGCCGCAAGCGCCGCCAAGTCCGCCGACGGCGAAGTGATTTTGTTGCATGATGCGGGGGCTTGAGAAGTCAAGCCCCTGCTCTCGCGGTGAAAAAGCGTAAAGATGTAAATTGACTTTAGCGCTTCGATGGCGACAAAAAGGTAATAGATTTTCTAACTGGAGTCAGCGGGAATGTTTGCGCTGATTGAATTGTAAGTCGCCGGGAAAGGCAATCGCGCCGCAATTAGGAAGAAATGAAATTGCCAAATATCTGCAAAACCGCATAAGAGCAAACCCTCGGTATTGCAATGGATCTCTATCCAATTTTTTGATATGGATTAATAGAACGCCTTGGATTGCTAACCGCCTTGTATCTAATTTAGTATGACATAGAAACCCACTGCCTTTGGCAGTGGTGATGTAAGGATGGCTTCGCCGGCGACTCGCTCGGAGAGTCAAAGTCATAGCCAGCCATCCAATGAATTGGACGGCTGGCAAGAGCACAAAACCCTTTAGGGTTTCGCGCTCCTGGGAAGGCGTCGATTTCAATCGATGCCTTTCAGAAGCCACCGGCTTTGCCGGTGGTAATTCACTCAGCTT
>JAKASW010000111.1 GCA_021818875.1 Bacteroidota bacterium | reverse complement strand
TTACAATCTGCGGTGCAGCATTCTATTATGATAACTCGCCGGTCGCACTCGTGGATACGGTTGTCCTGTCAAATTTCCCCTTGTCGTTGATAACAAAAACGATTGAGATTCTGAACGTCAAGTTAATTCGTCCGAGGTTTTTTCTGACAAGGTATAAAG
Organism: Bacteroidota bacterium; assembly: GCA_021818875.1. Classification (GTDB taxonomy): domain Bacteria; phylum Bacteroidota; class Ignavibacteria; order Kryptoniales; family JAKASW01; genus JAKASW01. The sequence goes on along the minus strand of JAKASW010000111.1, from coordinate 12,898 downwards.
ACGGGACTTACAACATAGATCATATTGGAAAAGGCAGATCGAAGGGAGGCGGCAGATTCAATTGGACGGTGTTGGCAAAATCGGTGGATATCATGAAGGGAGAATTCTTCTTCGGAGATTCGACTGGCCATATTTATAGTACTGTATCGAGTGATTCCACAAAAGCTCAGGTATTCAATCCCCGCAATTTCCGGGTCCAGGACATTGGCATTAAGGCCTCTGCTGCTTTCTCGAGTGACAATCTGTCTGCAACAGTCAAGCATCTTTCTTTCAGGCTTGATCGGCCTCGTTTCATTGTCAACTCTCTATCGTTCAATTTCTTCACCTCAGAAACTGGTACAGAAGTATCCGGTCTGAAATTGCGAGCAGGAACGAGTCAAGTGAACGGAGATATTACACTTATGGGGAAGAGTATCCTTAACTCGTTGAATCTTGCCAACATCCGGAGCAAGCACATTGATGCCGACTTCAATGTCCGAAACGTCAGTTTACGTGACGTAGAGAAGTTCATTGACCTCCCGTTAGAACCGAAATCTGATTGTTCCATATCGCTCTTCGTCGAAGGAGATCTTGATACACTTCATGTGAGCAGCCTCATACTTAGAACGTCAAGTTCCGAAGTGCGGGCATCAGGAACCTTCTACAACGTTGCGGATTCCTCAATCGAGATGAAAATCAGGACCGAAGGCTCAAAGATCGACATGGGGGAGGTCACCGCTTTATTAGGAAGGATCGGAGTTCCTAATTTCGGGCGTGTCGGATTTGTGATGCTCGATGGTTCGGTTGACGGAAGTCCTGACAATCTGAAAGTCGGATTTCAGATGCAGAACTCCAATCTCCGGGTGTCCGGCTCCTCTCAGATTAACAGACATAAGATCGACGGCGATGTAAGATTCCGAGGGATTGACATCCGTCAGTTGTTTGGCAATGGTGCCGGGTTTACCAACCTGAACGGCGCGGCTGTCCTTTCAATTAACACCCGCAGGGCCATTTTTCCCGAGGGGACATTGTCCCTCTCTATCGACTCCTCGCGATATCGTGGAGCGGTCATCCACAGGTTATCGGTTACCGCCCTTTCAACAAGAGACTCGGTTAACGCATCACTATTTGCGGCAACGTCAAGTGGAAATATCGATGGACAGCTCGGCCTCAATGTTGCCGATCAAACCTACAACAGCGAGTTTCATCTGGGTGAACTCGACGTCGCATCTTTTGTCCCGTTTGCTCCGCTTGAGGGAAGCCTCACCGGGATACTGAATCTCTCTGGGACGGGCTTCGATGTAGATTCTCTAAATACCCACTTCTCATTTCTTAGCGACCATTCGCAGTTGGGGGACGTTGCGCTTGGCAACTCCGCGGTTGTTTTGATTGCTAACATGAGCGGCTCTCGTAAAGATATTGAAGTAAGCTCGCCTTTCATCGATGCGAGAGCGAGTGGGAACTTCGTTCCTCGTGAGCTCCCTTCAGAATTAGGCGCGATCTTTAGTCGGATCGCTCGAAGTTTCATATCGAAGGTTACAGGGACAGGAGATACACTCAGTTATTCCGCTGAGAAGATCCCCGACTTGAGAATCGAAGTCGATGCTAAGGTGAAAGATGCAAGAATGCTGGGAAAGCTTCTGGGAACCAACGTGCTTCAGGGTAACCCGGAGACTAAGATCAGTTTAGTCTCCGATGGCAACAAGTTCACACTAAACGGTGGGGTATCACTTGATTCTCTTCATATTGTAAAGGATTCTCTTGACCTCGCTGTTCACACCGCCGATATCAGATTTGGCGTTACTTCGGACCCCGCTCTTTCGTTGTGGAGAGACGGAAACTGGTTCTTGAATGGGACTGTCGGGAGACTGGATGTAGACGGGACTTCAGTCTCGGCCAAGATTTTGAGATTAGGTTACACATCGACTGATTCTAGTCGGGATTCTTTGACTATCACGGCACTGGGCTCGGTGAATACGTCCTTGAATTACTACCTGGATGGTGCGGGAACAGTCGACAATGACACTTTCGACATCGCAGCGGCTTCTCTGTTGGGAAAATTGTATGGGATGAATATTGCAAATCGATCCACTGTGCATTTGCGCTACGCCCCGGAGACTCTCTCGATCACGCCGGCGGATTTTCTTGCGGGTATAGACAGCGGCTACCATCTCTCAAAGTCAAATGTCCACGCCGGCGGGAGCTACTCCTTCACAAGTGGAGCAGATTTCAAAATCGGATTCGCGAACGTGCCGCTGCGCTCTGTCCAGAGAATATTGAAGGTGGATACAACCAGCTTGAGACTAAATGGAGCGGTGAACGGCGAAGCAAAGTTGACAACATCCGGTGGACGCCTGGCAACTTCCATATCTTTCGATGGGAATGACATAGTTTATAATCACAACTCGGCAAAGTCAGTAGCAGGAGATATTGCTCTCACTCCGGATAACCTGACGTTGGATTTACACCTTTCCAGTGCAGACGATTCTTTGCTCAATGTGCTCCAGGCCGAGGGAACGATCCCATTGACTCAGACCTCCACAAGAAACATGCACATCGATGCCGTCGCTGATTCTCTTAGTGTTTCGTTCCTGACGCCTTTCCTGCCGGGTGTGGAGGACCTTGGCGGAAGAATTTCCGGAGGTATGACCGTATCGGGGAGCTACTTCTTCCCGAAATTCGAAGGGAAGATGGATGTGTCGGGTGGCAGAATTCGACTCGCGGCAAATGGCATTGACTATTCGTTTGATGGTACGATTGCCGGCACGGGTAACAGGCTTCAACTTTCACAATTTGCGATTCGCAATGAACCGGGACGTCCGGGCGAAACCATGATGGCAAGCGGCTCGTTTATGGTTGCGAGAAATACAATTTCAGAATTTGATATCGGCCTCGATGGTTCGCTGGAGGTCCTGAATTCGAGTCCTGAGGCAAGCATCAACGGAATTTACGGTACCGCAGTCATTGGATCAGGTCAACAGGGGTTGAGATTGGAAGGAAGTCTGTCAAGGCCATTACTTGACGGCAGTGTGCGTATCCAGAGCGCCGACCTGACACTCCTTCCTATTCACCGAGCTGAGAGCCGGACCAGCCAGGATATCATATATGTCTTCCCGAGGGATACTACGAGCCGCAACAAAGTCGCAACCAATGTGTCCAACGTCGCCATACAATCTGCCGCAACAAGGGAATCGGGAAGTTTTGTGGATAGTCTGAGATACAATCTCGATATCGAAACCAAGGACAACGTTGGCCTCAGAATGATTTTCGATCCTACTACCAGCGATGAACTTGATGCGGTCCTTGGAGGCAAGCTACAGTTCTCCAATCTATCCGGGTCGATGGAACTAACAGGTGATGTTGACATGCAGAATAACTCCTACTACGATTTTTACGGCAAGCAGTTTACAGCTACAGGCAGACTTCGGTTTACAGGCGATCCGATCAATCCAACACTCGACATAACTGCAGATTACCAGGGGGATTATTATCCGACGGACACCTCTGCGCAGAAGGGACCGCAGATTGTCGTCGTGACGCTCAGGATTACTGGAACGTTTGAAAAACTCAACGCACCTGCAATCTCTATGACTGAAGACGGCGTTCCGGTCCAGGGTGACCCGCAGACCAACGCGATGTCTTTTATCTTGTTCAATGAGTTTGAGAGCGACCTTACTTCCGCACAAAGGCAGGGGTTTGAATCGCTCGGGGCCGGTGTAGGCACTTCGCTGTTGAGCGGTGTCCTTTCCAGTTATCTGAGCAGCAAACTTCCATTCATAAAACAGGCAGGGGTACGGTACAACTCTGCCCAGGGTTTGACGAACCCGGATATCGGCATCACCGGTCAGATTGCGGGTGCAACGGTGCGGGTAGCTACTCCATTAATGTTCAACGATATCAGTAATACCGACTTGAGTATTGACTACCCGCTTGCCAGCATTCTAGGGAATCGGCTTTACCTCCAGTTGTCGCGAAAGGTGTCGGTGGGCAACAGGTATTATTTCCAGCGTGATCCGGTTAGCGCAATGAAGTTATACTACCAGTTGAGCTTTTGAATTCCGGTTGGATCTCCATGAATCGACCACACACATGCCGCTGACTCACTTCACGCTCAGAGGAATCCTCGATTCGTTCAAGGCTTCTTCGTATAGCTTTTCGTAAATCGGAACGACCAAGTTAACGTCGAATTTTTCCACTGCTCGCTTCCGGGCATTCTGGCTGAACATTACCCATTTTCTATCGTCGGATAGCAGCTCGATTGCATACTTAGCCATGCGCTGTACATCTCCAAGCTCCGCAATGTATCCCGTCTCACCGTGAACGACCAATTCAGGCAACCCGCCAATGCTCGAGGAGACTACCGGGACACTGCATGACATAGCTTCAAGCGCCGAAAGGCCGAAACTTTCCGATTGACTCGGCATTAACATGAGATCGCTTGCTGAAAGAATCTCCGGGAGATGAGTTTGTTTCCCCAGAAATCGGACATCCTCGTACAAACCGAGCTCCCGTGCGAGCTTTTCGGATTCTGACCGATCCGGTCCGTCGCCCGCAAGAATAAGCTTGCTCGGAATCGATTTCCTTATTAAGTCAAAAACACGTATTACGTCGGGCACTCGCTTGACCGCTCTGAAGTTGGAGACGTGAATGATGATCTTTTCTCCCTGCGGCGCAATGCGCAGCTTGAACTCCAGGTTCTCTCTCCTCGCGTACTTTTCAGTGTCCACGAAGTTCGGTATGACCTGAATTTCTCGCTGTATATTGTACATAGTGTAGGTTTTCATCTGCAGAAATTGCGACACAGATGTCACGTAGTCGCTCTGTTCAATTGAAAACTTCACGAGCGGCAGAAAGCTCGGCTCCAGACCGACCAGTGTAACATCTGTACCATGGAGCGTTGTAATGAGTTTTAAATCCTTCGAAGGTGCCAGTATTTGCTTTGCAATGAAGGCACTTGTTGCGTGTGGAATAGCATAATGAACGTGCAGCACGTCAAGGTCGTGGTACTTGGCAACATCCACCATCTTGCTGGCAAGGGAATCGGTATAGAGAGGGAAATCGAACAGTGGATATTGGGACATCTCCACTTCATGGTAAAACACGTCGCCGGTCATGCTGTCAAGCCGTATAGGCAGTGCGTAGCTTATGAAGTGGATTTGGTGTCCTCGCTGTGCGAGTGCTTTTCCGAGTTCGGTCGCAACTACGCCGCTTCCCCCGTAAGTGGGGTAACAAGTTATTCCGATTTTCAATTGATTTTCTCCTGAAGAAATTTAACGGGCTTATAGTAGGTAAACAATGCCGGATGCAAAAGCATTCCAGACGAAAGGTCCCGGTTCAAATACATCTTCTTACTGAGAAGAAGAGCGAGTTCTTTGTGCGTTTGTTCATTGTTCGGCAGGCAAAACACCGGTCTCATCTAACTTCGTTTGATCATGGCAGGTTAACAGTAACGATGAGAAGGGAATTGGGACAACGTCTGTACTGGCGAGGGGATTCGAACCCATGACCTCCTGATCCACAGTCAGGCGCTCTAACCAACTGAGCTACGCCAGCGGAATCTTACCTAATTTATAGAATAATGTAACCAACGCACCTGCAAAGCTCAATGCCTGCCGTCAGGGTCTGCTCGACGTTTTGCAGATCTCTCCTTGTTTCCCTTCATTTGCAGCAGTAGTCTAAACTCCTGCCTTCTAGAAACGCTTTTCGGTATCAATTCCGTAAGTGCCAGCTTCGTAGACCCGCAAGTTGCGTCTGAATATTCGGGCATTGTCGTTGTACAACGCCAGTATCTTGCACAATTGATCCTGGAGAGCAATGACTGACGAATCATTTTCCGGGGGATAGTTCTGCATCATCATGGAGAACACAAGCGTGTCCCCAGGAATGATTACGTACCCTGATAGTGTGCTTACACCACTTAAGGAACCGGTTTTCGCGTGCACCTTTCCTGCGACGAAGCCATCCTGCATCCTATATTCGAGTGTGCCGTCCACTCCGCTCACGGGCAGACTCTTGAAGAATATCTTGCCTTCAGGGGTATTCAAAGTGTGGTTTAGCACAAGCACAATATCTGCGGGGGTAACTACGTCGTAACGTGAAACCCCGGAGCCGTCGACAATCACATACTCAGTCGAATCGACACCACACGCCCGCAAGTATGACCTTTCAAGTCTTAAGCCGTTCCTCGCACTTCCGATTTCCCCCTTCACAATATTAGGTACATCGCGCAGCAGACACTCCGCCCCGAGGTTGTCGGATACTTTATTTACGTAAGTGACAACCGTATCGATGGAGTGAGAAATCTCGGCAAGGAGTGTCAGCGAATCTGGTGATACGGGAATTCTTGTTTCAATTACTCTTCCTGTTATTCTCACTCCGTTTCTCTGGAGGGCTTCCTGAAACAAACTTCCGAAATATATCGCCGGATGCCTGACTGAGAACTCATAAACCGTATCGGAATAATTGGGCGTATATGTGCCGCTTACTACAACCGTGTTCGTGTCGTTCACAAGTATCCTGGTTGCGTTTATACTGTCAATTTGACCCGGTGTGGCTGTCGACACGACCTTGACGAACGACGTGCTCGGATGAAGCGTTACTTCCAGCCTTTTCGAGACGGGATCAAGACCGATATTTGCATCCACAACATCATGGTCTATCGATGCAGGACTGATAAACATTGCATACCCTTGAGGCTCATCATCCCACATCCAACCGGTTCCCCATTCCAGGGAATCGAATTTCGAGATGTCGATGATAATATTGCCGTCGATCAGATTCACGCCACGCTCAGCTATAACACGAGCGCACGAATCCACATCCGAATCAGTTATGATCGGATCGCCAGTTGCCAGCACCACGAGGTTGCCCATGATCTCGCCGTCATGGAACGATCCTTCCGAGCAAAATTTCGTATTAAAGGTGAAATCCTTTCCTAGGTTGTCGAGAGCGAATGATGTGGTAATTATCTTCAGGTTGCTGGCGGGATTTAAGAGTATCTGGCTATTCGAATGGAAAAGGATTCGGTTATCTTTGCGCGAAGATACTTCGATGGCTTTGATCGTATGCGGCAGATCGGAGTGCCTGATAGTGAAGAGGATCTGTCTCTTGAGAAGCGACTGCCTCCTGGTGGGTCTCGCGATCACCGACGACTGAGTGCATGCCATGGCTGCAACACAAAGAAGTGCGGAGAGAAAATATCGTCGTATCAATTTGTCGGCCTGCCGAGCTTTCTGTATAAAGTGCTCTTGTTTACTTTTAATACGGCGGCAGCTTCCTGGTAGTCGTTATGAAAAATTTCAAGGATATGCTTCATGTATTGCGTCTCCAATTCTTCAATGCTGAGATGTGCGGGCAGCTTTGAAGTCCAATCATTGTCCTGGTCCATGATAGTCGGTAATTCAGCGTCGGAAGAGGCGAGGACCGGGCCGGTGGCCAGAGCAATTGCGCGATCCATGAAATTTTCCAGCTCTCTCACATTTCCGGGCCACGGGACACTCAGCAGCATTGCCATTGTTTCATCTGACACTCCTGTTACTTGTTTTCCGTGTTGACGATTATACTTTGTCATGAAATGCTGAACCAGGAGCGGGATATCTTCTCTTCGTTCCCTTAGCGGCGGTATGTCGATCCTGATTACACTCAACCTGTAGAATAGGTCCTCCCTGAACAGCTTGGCTGACACGAGTTGTTCAAGGTTGCGGTTTGTCGCAGCGATTATTCGGACATCTACCAGCTTGGATACGCTGCTTCCGATCCGCCTAACCTCGTGTTCCTGGAGCACCCTGAGTAATTTTGGCTGCAACGGGGGAGGTATCTCCCCGATCTCGTCAAGAAACAGTGTGCCACCTTCGGCTTCCGAGAAAAGGCCGTCCCGGGCAAAAAGCGCTCCGGTGAAAGCACCTTTCTCGTGGCCAAACAATTCTGCTTCAAGCAGTTGTTCCGGGATTGCGGCTATGTTTAGAGGGATGAAGGGCCTGTTTGCGCGAGGGCTGTTTGCATGGATGGATCTCGCAACAATTTCTTTTCCAGTACCGCTCTCTCCCTGGATAAGGATGGCAGAATTTGTCGGAGCTGCTCTGCCGATAAGCTTGAATACTTTAAGCATCTTCTCACTCTTTCCGACGACACCCGAAACCTCTTCCCCCGACTTCTCCTTTTCAGTTCTCTTAGCTGCTTCTCTGGCGACATGAAAATGCGAGACTGCATTGGTAACGACCAGCCGAATTTCATTTAGGTTGAGCGGCTTACTCAGGTAATCGAATGCTCCCGCTTTGATTGTGCTCGCCGCTGCATCAAGTGTCCCGAAAGCAGTGATCAATATGACCGGCAATGTCGGATCGATCTCGATGGCACGGTTCATCAGATCCACGCCATTTAGCCCGGGCATCTTCACATCCGTCACAACAGCCGAGAATCTCTTCTTGCGGATTTCTTCGAGCGCTCTCAAAGGATCCGGGAATGTCTCGACATCGTATGCAGGAGACAGAACTTCCTTCAGAATCTCGAGTGAGTCGGCATGATCGTCTACAACTGCAATCTTATCTTTCATCTCCTGAAGGTAAAATCATTGAAAAGGTAGAACCGCGCTCGGAACTATCGGAAAGAAATATCTTGCCACCATGACGGTCGATTATCTCTTTGCAAATCACCAGTCCAAGGCCGTTTCCATTCGGTTTCTTGCTGTTAATGTAATCGATAAACAACTGACCTACAATCTCAGGAGGGACACCTTCACCATCATCGGTGACATCAAATCTTAATCCTCCCTTGATATAGCTATCGTCCTTATAGATCGTCAACGTTATTTCTCCATCAAGCGTTCTATCTTTGCTCGAACGAATTGCATCGACCGAGTTGTTGAGGAGGTTAATCAGGACTTGCTGTATCTGAACGAGGTCCGCCTGAAACACTGCCTGCGGGTCTTCCATCTGGACGTAGAGTCGAGCGGATTTCTCTCTAAGCTTGCCTTCCATGACAAGTCTCGTGTCTTCGACCAGGTCCTTCACTACGATCCTTTGTTTTGAGGGCATTGCCATCTTCTTAGACTGAAGAGACCTGTCGATTATCGAAATCATTGTTTCAACCTGACGCTCAATTACTTTCAGTTTTGCTTTATCAGTTTTCGGAAGGTCGTTTTCCAGGAGAAGCTGAACCGAGGTGTAAATCGCATTGAGGGGACTTCCGATCTCGTGCGCAAGTCTCGACGCAACCTTGCCAACGGCTGCCTGAGACTCAAACAGATTTAGTCTTTCATGGAGCGCCATGATTTCATTGTTCTTCGACTTGATCGACTCTGTGGCGGCATCGATCTCTTTTTGCAAACTTATGCTGTAATCTCTCTGTTGTTGACCAGCCTTCTGAAGCTCGCTCATCATTTCATTGAATATCCGCGAGATATTCCTGAATTCCGTCCCGGAAGCCTGAGACAATCGAACGTCCAGACGGCCGCTACCCGCCTGCCTCATAGCCGCAGCGAAGTCTTCGAATGGCCTCAGAAAAGTAAGCCGCATCGCAAGCAGGAGCAGCAGCGATGATAATACGCTCACGATTAAGGTGATGATGGCTCCGGTGGTGACGCTACGTATGACGGTCCGGTGAACCCTGTCAAGCGTGACAACCGTGAGCGCATACCCCCAATCGACATCGGCTCCGTGTTGAAGAACGGAGTAGGAATAAAGGGAGTTGCCATACTTGATTGACGCGACAGAAGTTGAAGGGATTCCTTTTCGTGTCAGCCTCTGTATTACCAGCCGCGTGTCCTCTCCTGAAAACAGTTGCCCGGATGAGGCAACCATCATGAGTGAGTCGGGGTTATACCATCTGAAGAATCCGATGAATTCGGTCTCCGGAAGCAGTCGGAGCGCAAGGCGAGCATCTGCTTTGAGAACGGTCGTATCGATCACTGTACCGGAATTCGTCGCGAGATTGAACTCCGCAGCCATGAACTGTGCGCTTCCTTTTGCGTTTGTAAAGAGCATGCGTTCTGTGGTAACGGAATTTGCGTAAGTAATCAGCATTCCAGCAGCAAACAGGATGAGAACAACAACCGCTGTGAGTCGCGTTCGCAGGGAAAGTGCAGGCATTCCTAATTTCACTCGGAAAATTTACTTTTTGAAAGCGTGCCTTTCAAGATTCCTAAATCCACCGAATGCAGTAACAACATCACCTTTGTTATGTTAAATTAGGGTACATTATTCAATCTCAAAAAGTATCAGATATGGGAAAATCGGACAGCAAAACGAGCACAGCCCCGGGGCGGCGAAATGGTACACACGTGGACGGAGAGATAGTCCTTGAAGGCGTGCGAACTCACAACCTCAAGAACATCAACTTAAGAATCCCTAAAGGCGAAATTACAGTCATAACCGGCCCTTCAGGGAGTGGGAAGTCGAGTCTTGCTTTCGATACGATATATGCTGAAGGGCAGCGACGGTACATTGAAAGTCTCTCCGCTTATGTAAGACAATTCCTCGAGCGAATGGAGAAGCCTGATCTTGACAGCATCAGCGGCATATCTCCGACTGTTGCCATTGAGCAGCGGCGTCTAAGCCGGAACCCGAGATCCACTGTGGCTACGATGACAGAGATTTATGACTACCTGCGGCTGCTTTTCGGCAGGGCTGGAACGACGGTTTGCTGGAACTGCAAGACACCCGTCATCAGATACTCGCCACAACTCATACTTAAAGAGATAGATAATCTCAGTAGTGGCCGACGCTTGTATCTTTTCTTTAATATCAAAACGGGTGATGGAAAGCGTGAGGTTCCCGACCTGGAGCGCCGAGGCTTCCATCGATTTGCCACATTGGACAATCCTGGAAAAATTACGAACGCTAACGATATAGCGTCGGAAGGCGAGTTCCTGGTCCTTGCAGATCGGATCAGCATAGGAAGTGAGAACTACAAAGATCGAATCGTTGAGGCGTGCGAACAGGGATTCCTTAACGGCTCTGGGAGTATTTATGTTTATGACGTCGACGCTGGTGGCAGTTCCCGGCGCTTTTCAAGCAAGTTTGAATGCTCGAACTGCGGAACACCCTACCTTGAACCGGAGCCGCGACTCTTTTCCTTCAACAACCCCTACGGGGCATGTCCGGAATGTCAAGGATTCGGGACGGTCATCGGGTACGACTGGAGCAAAGCGGTGACTAATCCGTCTCTCAGCGTACTGCAGGGTGGTGTTAGCCTGATCTCGGCTCCTGCCTTCGACACTTATCGCCGTTCCTTGCTTAAAGCATCGAACGCTGGCAAGATAAGGCTGAACAGTCCCGTTAGAGAATTGGAAAAGAATGAGTGGGCTTTCCTGGTGAATGGTGATCAGACGTTCATCGGAATGCGCGGCTTTGTAAAGAATCTTGAGAGGAAGTCACATTCATTTTCAGTCAGATATTTTCTCGACAAGTATCGTGGATACGTACAGTGCCCAAAGTGCAAAGGGGCACGACTGCGCCAGGAGTCGCTTGCAGTCGAAGTCGACGGGCATAACATTGCTGATGTAGCGTCCATGACTGTTGCCAGGGCGCATACCTTTTTTGACCTTCTCAAACTCCAGGGCGAGAGCGCGGCAATTGCCGAACAGGTAGTAGATGAGCTGCGCAAAAGGGTAGGCTATCTTTTTCAGATCGGGCTCGGCTATCTGACACTTGATCGACTTTCTTCCACTCTCTCCGGTGGTGAGGCACAGAGAGTCAATCTTGCAACGAGTCTTGCCTCAACGCTCGTGGCGACCACGTACGTGCTGGATGAGCCGAGCATAGGATTGCACCCCAGGGACATGGATCGGCTTGTCTCTATTCTGAAAAACCTCAGATCGTACCGGAATACCGTCATAGTGGTTGAGCATGATGCCGAGATGATGCGCAACGCCGACCACGTAATAGACCTCGGACCGGGATCGGGAACGCGCGGCGGTGAGATAATGTATGAGGGAAGCTTCCGAGGACTCGCTGCCTCGACAGACTCAATAACGGGCAAATACCTGAGAGGCGACAAGAATATCCCCCTTCCGAAAAGGCGCAAGCCAGTGGACAAGTTCATTCATATCAGAGGAGCAACAATCCACAATCTTGTAGATCTTAATGTTGACATCCCGCTGTACTCATTCGTGTGTATCACAGGTGTCAGCGGATCCGGGAAGAGTTCGTTGGTGTATGACGTACTACACAAGGCCATGGAAAAGGAAGACTTCGAGTCGACCGGCCTTGGTCCGTCAGTCAATTCAGAATTGCAGAGCAGCAATTCGAGGAGCATAATCTTTGACTATCTACCAAGCTCGGTGGAATTGATCGACCAGAATGCTATCGGCAGAATGTCCAGATCTAATGTAGCTACATATAGTGGAGCGTTCGATCCAATTCGTTCAGTCTTTGCCGGTACTCCGCTTGCGCGTGAGAGAGGGCTATCTGCGAGCTATTTCTCGTTCAATGTTGAATCAGGAGGAAGATGCGAAGCCTGCAACGGGGAAGGGATACAGGTAGTTGAAATGCAATTTCTGGCGGATGTGGTTCTTGAATGCGAGGTCTGCAGCGGGAAGCGGTACAGCTCTGAAGCTCTGGAGGTCAAGTATCGAGGCAGAAGTATTGCAGACGTGCTGGATTTAACCGTCGCGGAAGCTCTGGAGTTTTTTCAGGATAGAAAAGATGTAACAAGGCACTTGTTGATTCTGGACAGGGTTGGTCTGGGTTACCTTAAGCTTGGACAAAGATTATCTACGATATCTGGTGGGGAGGCACAGCGGCTAAAAATTTCGAGTTACCTCTCGTCGAGCGGAGAGAAAGAGGTCCTCTTGCTGCTGGACGAGCCGACAACCGGTTTACATTTCGAAGAGATCGCAAAATTGTTAGAGGTTTTGTTTGAATTGCGTGACAGAGGTAACAGCATAGTGGTCGTGGAACATAATCTCGACGTCATCAAATGT
>JAKASW010000110.1 GCA_021818875.1 Bacteroidota bacterium | reverse complement strand
CCAGGTCGGCAACTTTGAGAACAGTTGACTTGTCGGCGCTGACTCTTCTTCCGAGAGACCTGATTCGTGCGATCAGTTCTTCGAATGCGAAAGGCTTTATAAGGTAATCGTCCGCGCCGGCATCGAGACCTTCCACTTTTTCTTCAAGTGCACTCTTCGCAGTGAGGATCAGGACAGGAGTCGTTCTTCCGTTGGTGCGCAAGGTTCTCAGAACCTCGATGCCGTTTTTCTTTGGGAGCATAAGGTCCAGGATGATAACGTCGAAATCGTTCGAAAGGCCGATTTGCTCCGCAGACTCACCGTCTCTTGCTGTCTCCACGGCATGTCCTTCTCCTTCGAGCCCTGCCTTCAAAAATCTGGCGACTTTCTTTTCGTCTTCGACGACGAGGATCTTCATACGACTGTAATTTACAAAATTAGGATTTGGAATCGTATTTGGAAGCATAAAGAGAAAGGCCCCGCCTCAGCAGCAGGGCCTCGAATTGATTCTCTAAGTTTCAACGTCCCCTTCCCGGGCCATGGTCGCGCTGTCTCCCACTATCGTGTTTGACATTCTTGTGAGGCGGCTGTTTCGGCGCAGGACGCGGGCGGCCTCTCATTTGTTCTTTGGGCCGCATTGCAGGAGCTGCCTTGCCGCGCGGCTGAAACGAAGGCGCCGATCTGTCATGTCTCATCTGAGGCCGCTGCTCTTGTTGTCTTGCTCTCGGCTGAGGCTCCTGTCTGGGTCTCAGTTGCTGGCGAGAAGTCGGCTTGAATTGCGGTTGACGCTCGATGATTCTCTCCCGCGCTATCACTTGTGCCTCATCTCGCACTTGCGGTCTGAATGCCGTCGGTGCATATATATGAAATTGGTTTCCAACCATTCTTTCTCTTGCCGGATCGTTTCCTCTGACGAGGTTAACGGTTTGAATTCTAGTGCGAGTTACACGCTCCACTTCTTGTCTTTGGATGCCAACATTGTAAACGCCTGTCGCCGTGAATCGGAAACGGGTAACATTCCGCGTTGTCCCGATAACTCTCGGAACTTCTCTCTGCCCGATGAAGTTGTATCTCGCAGCTCCGATGTCTCTCGCGCGAACAAAATTCCAGCCGCCAGCGCCGACACCGAAGTCGTTATCTCTGCCGGTGATGACAACGTCAACCCTGAAATGGAACCCCGGGGGCATTGGTGCCCAACCGCAATAACCACCGCCCCAACGCCACTGAACCCAGGCCGGAGCCCATACGTATCCGGGAACCCAGATCCATCCGTATATAGGATCAAGCATCCACCGGCCGTAGTGGAAAACTGCCCAGCCCCAGGGATCTGCAGAAACCCAGGTCCAACCATACTGTGTCCAAACCCAATGTCCGTAAGTGTAAGGCCTCCAACTGTAAGGCACATTTACAGGATGCCAGCACATTCCGTATGCGCCCACATTGACCCATTCACCATACGGGGAGAGAGAACTGTAGAAGACTCCGAACGAGATGTTTTGGGCGCGGGACATCTGCGGAAGAAACATGAATGCAACTGCAAATGCTAGACTTATCTTTTTCACCTCGACCTCCCTTTCTTTTTGTATACAAATATAACGTTCCAATCTTGATGAAGTTTAAGCTCTTATCATTGCTTAACGATTTTTAATCTCAACCTCCACAGGGTTAAAGTCCACTGTTGAAATACCGAAAGAGAAGTGGAAATTGAATGAAAAGAGGGGATCAGTGTTCGTAATTATTGGAATCGTAATTGTCCTGGTGGCTGTTCTTGGCGGATTTGCCATTGAGGGCGGTCCGTTTTTGGTGCTTATTCAGTACGCTGAGTTCCTGATAATAATCGGAGCCTCGATTGGTGCACTTCTAATCTCCACGCCCAGTAAGACCCTTTCAAAGATTCTTAAGAAACTCACCGGCACTTTCAAGAATGGGAAAATAAACGAAAAGTTTTACCTGGACCTCCTAAGGCTTTTGTACGAACTCTTTCAGGTTGGACAGAAGGAGGGTGTTATCGGATTAGAACAGCATGTCGAAAGCCCGGAGAAGAGTAAGGTATTCTCCAAATATCCCGAATTGCTCAAGGACAAGAATGTGCTCGATTTCCTGACAGATACCATGAGACTGTTGATCGTGGGCGGAGCTGAGCCGTTTGATCTGGAAGGTTTGATGGACGCCGACATCGAGACACACCACCAGGAAGGCTCAAAGCCGGGAATGATATTGCAAAAGATCGGCGACTCGATGCCGGGACTCGGTATAGTGGCAGCGGTTCTGGGAATTGTGATCACGATGCAGGCCATCGACGGTCCCCCGCAGGAAATCGGACACAAGGTTGCCGCCGCACTCGTCGGCACGTTCCTGGGTGTACTGATGTCGTACGGATTCGTCCAACCTCTTGCTACGAATCTCGACATATCTGCCGAGGAAGAGGCACGCATGTTCGAAGCGATCAAAGCGGGGGTCGTGGCGTTTGCAAAAGGGATGCAGCCGTTGATTGCAGTTGAATTTGCAAGAAGAACTATCTATCACGATCATCGGCCTTCTTTCCAGGAGATGGAGAGTGCTCTCAAGGGCGCTAAGTGATGCCTTCTTCTGACGACAGCAAAAGGCCGATCAACGTTATCAAAAGGAAAAAGCCCTCACACCCTGGGGCTCATGGTGGCGCATGGAAGGTGGCGTACGCCGACTTCGTGACGGCCATGATGTCTCTCTTCATCGTACTCTGGATAATCGGACAGAGCAAACAGGTAAAGCAATACGTGGCAGCATATTTTCGGAATCCGGGAGCATTTAGCGAGAAGACGCGGGACGGGGCACTCAGCGGGGGATTGGTGCCGGTTCAGAACGCAAGCCTGAACAAAGTAGGCCTTCCGCTTAATAAAGAGGCCGCGGAGTTGCGGTCTCTGACCCGGGAAGGAAAGAGACTGGAAAAGAAGATTGCTTCGGTACCTAGATTGAGAGAGATGATGAGCCAGATCAAGATTACCGTGTCAAAAGAAGGACTACGGATAGAATTGATCGAGAACGCGCAGGGACTCTTTTTCGATGTCGGCAGCGCCGCGCTGAGAAGCGAGACAGTTGTTCTTCTGAAGATGATTGCCAAGGAGCTCTCGAAACTTCCCAACCAGATAATCATTGAAGGCTATACGGATGCTCGTCCTTATGTGGGAAAAGGATATTCCAACTGGCAACTTAGCACTGACCGCGCTAACGCCGCCCGTATGGTCCTCGACCAGGGCGGCCTGAACAAGAATCAGATACTGGAGATCAGGGGTTACGGCGATAGGAGACTCCGCGACCCGGAGAACCCTTATGACTACTCGAACCGAAGAGTCAGTATACTTGTAACGCCTTTCACCAGCGACACCGCAAGAATCGACAACCTAAAGGTGGACACATTGAATCTCGGTAGCTGATCCTGGGTCTCGTGGCCTTTCTCTATTAGTGCTGGCATGGTACAGAAGATATTTCACGCGGCAGACGCAAAGAGGTACCAAAGAACTCAAAAAGTGACATTACTTCGCAGCCGCTGGTTCTTTTTGACTCGGCGAACTCGTGAAACCAACCTGAACCATTACCCCCCTCTTTCTCTTTTTAGAATCACTCGCCCTTAGTTAGATTAAGTACCAAACAAGGAGACTAGAGATGCGAAAGATACTTGCTACTACTTTACTCCCACTATTGATCTGGACCGTCACTTCCACTGCTCAGAATCTCGAGCACGAAAAACTCCCTCCAGTCCATCACGCCCCCAACAGGGAGTTTCACATGGTCAACGTTAACCTCAGCTTCAAATTCAACATGAAGAATAGAGAAGTCTTTGGAACTGCTGTAGAAACCATTGTACCACTACGGGTAAATTATGATACGCTTCATCTTGAAGCCATCGGCATGACGATAGATAAAATTGAAATGGGCGGCAAATCCCTGGGATACACGTATGACGGCAAGGTTCTTTCAATCGGGCTTGGCAGAGACTATGGCTTGAACGACACTCTGACTTACACAATTGTCTATAGGACATATCCGAAGAAAGGCATCTTCTTCGTAGAACCGGACAAAGCGTATCCGAACCGGATACCGGAGGTGTGGAGCCAGAGCGAAATGGAAGACGCAAGATACTGGTTCCCGTGCCATGACTATCCCGACGATTTCATGACAAGCTCAGTAACTGCAACTGTCCCGGAGGACTGGGTTGTTGTTTCCAACGGCGTCCTTGCAAAAGTCACAACCGACAGGACGGATGAGACCAAGACTTTTCATTGGGTCGAGAACAAGCCGCATGTGATTTACCTGATTTCGATCGTGGCCGGCAAGTTTGCGGTACTCCACGCTCAATATGGGAACATACCGATTTATTACTACGTACCGCCTGCCGACACAGCCGATGCAATAGAAGATTTTTCCCACACGCCTGATATTCTCAAATTCTTCTCGCATGTCACCGGTTATCAATATCCATGGCAGAAACTGGCACTGTCGGCCGTTGCCGACTTTACTTTTGGAGGGATGGAAAATGTCTCGGCGATTACTCTGACGGACAACACTTTGCACGGACCAGATGCAAATCCGCAAGTTTCTACGACGAATCTCGTATCTCACGAAACCGCCCATCAATGGTTCGGGGACTTGTTGACCTGCAAAACATGGTCGAACGCCTGGCTAAACGAAGGGTTTGCGACTTACTTCGAGGCCCTTTATGGAAAACATGCCTTCGGCAAAGACCACTTCGAATACGAGATGTACCATAATCACCGACAGGTAATTGCCGCCGACAAATTCGAACGTCGTCCTACCGTGTACAACCGCTATTTCAGCTCCGTCGACATGTTCGGGACATACATCTATCAGCGCGGCGCATCTATACTCTATATGCTGAGAGGAATTCTTGGGAAGCGGCTTTTCTTCAAGGCGATAAGGCACTATGTGAAAGAGTTTAAGCACAGAAATGTGGACTCTAACGATTTTGCGAACGCGGTCAGGGAAGCGACCGGCTACAACTTGTACTGGTTCTTCGACGAATGGCTCTACAAAGGCGGCCAACCCGACTTCAACGTCAGCTATGACTACAGTGACGCTTCGCATCAACTCGTCCTTCATGTCGAACAGACGCAGAAGGTTGATAGCATCACGCCGGTCTACAAAATGCCGGTCGATATATATATCGTGACTCCTGCGGAGAAGATAACGAGGAAAATTTGGGTCGACTCACTTAGCAATACGTACACTTTTGGTGTTGCGCAAAAACCCATGATGGTCAACTTCGACGAGAACGATTACTTACTCAAAGAGATGAAGTTCAAGAAATCAACAACGGAGCTGGCATACGAGTTAGAGCATGATCCAAACGTTGTTGGAAGAATCCGGGTGGCCGAACAACTTGCAGAAGACAAGAGCGATACGGCACTAAGCCTTCTTGCGAAAGGAGCAAAGGATCAGAAATTTTGGGGAGTACGGCTCGAGTGTGCCACGTTGTTGTCCGGCTTCAAGGGAGGCGCTGCGAGGGAATCACTCGTGTCGGCGCTGAACGACAAAGATCCCAGGGTGGTCGTGGCGGCAGCAAACGCTCTCGGTGAGTTGTCAAAAACTTCCGGGAAAAAGGACAAGAAGCTTGCCGGATTGCTGAGACAAGTTTATGAGACGAGAAGGAATTATTTCGTGCGGGCAGCCGCCCTGGGTGCAATTGCTGCGACGGAAGGGAAGGGCGCTGAATCGCTTATTGAAAATGCACTCAAGGTGAATTCTTACCAGCAGGTTATCAGGCGTTCCGCTCTTTCGGCGCTCGCTACAATCGATTCGTCGAGGGCATACTCCGAGGCTGTGGCATTCTCGCGTTATGGTGAGCCGCATTCGATAAGAATTGATGGGATTCGGGAAATGACCACCCTTGGTCCGAAGCGGGCCGAGACTTTAAACCTTCTTAAGCAGTATGCCAGCGACCCGTACATCTGGGCAAGAATGGTTGCCATATATTCTCTGGGAAGAGTCGGCACTCAGGAAGTCGTTCCGCTTCTCCACGAGAGGGAAAAGATAGAGAATGACGGCCGGCTGAAAGCTGCTATTGAGAGAGCTATGAGTTCGATTGAGCAAAGAGAAAAAGAAGACTTGACCCGGAAGCGCGGCCGCAAATTGTAATCACCAGGTCACGAAGTCACGAAATATTTTGAAATGGGTCCTGCTCGATAAGTTCTCTTCGTGCCTTTGTGCCCTGGCGGTGTAATAGGGAAATGCAGGCCCGATACCCCAAACCCTGTTTTGCATCAGGCTACTGTCACGACGACTTTTCCGGTTGTCTTTCCGGATTGGAAAGTCCTCACAGCATCTTTTAGCTTTTCGAAAGGGAAAATGTTTCCTATGTACGGCTTTGCAAGATGGAGCGCCTGTATTTCATCGAGCAATGACTTCAGCATGTCGACCCTGTCGTAAAGCCATATCAGGTTGAATCCCAGTATGCTTTTGTTCAATTCGATCAGAGTGAGAGTCTGGTATCTCGGCATCCGAATGAAGTTGATTGCCATCTTCAGGTAATTCGGCCGCGAGCCGGGAGATGCAAACTCCGACAGCCCGTACGCCACCATCCTGCCCGTTGTCTTCAGGAAATCGAAGCTGACTTTCTGGACTTTCCCACCAACGGCATCGAGGACAAGATCCAGTTCCTTGCCGTCGAGCCTTCTCGCGAGCTCCTTTCTGAAATTCCCGTTTCTTACAATTATCTCGTCGTATCCTTCGGACTTGAGAAGCGCTGTCTTACCCGGATTTCCGATCGTGCCGATTGTGTATGCCGAGTATTTCTTGGCTATGCGGTTTGCATAGATACCAACCCCGCCTGCCGCGCTGTGGATGAGAACCCATTGGTCCTTCGAAAGGTTGCCGAGTGGTATTAACGCGTAGTATGCCGTCAAAGCCTGCACTATGAACGATGCCCCTTCTTCGAGTGTCCAATCCTCCGGTACCCTGGTGACGTACCTCTGGTCGATGTTCAAGTGAGTCGTGTAAGATCCGAACCTCACCGAGCCCATGACTCTTTCACCGACAGAAAAACCTGCAGCGGATGTACCACGATCTACGACGATGCCGCTGAACTCCAGTCCAGGAATGAAATCCTCCTTTGGTGCCGCCTTGTATAATCCGAAAATTGTGAAAACATCCGCGAAGTTAAGTCCGATTGCTTTTATTGAAATGGTCACTTCGTTTTCCGCAGGTGGTCCGATCTCCTCCGTGACCAACCGAAGATTATCGAGCGACCCTGCCCGTGTAATTCTGTAAGACCTTCTCTCCATTTTCTCTCCGTGGTTGTGTATTCAAACTAATGAGCCATGGTCGCAATTACAACAAGTTGTGTGTCAGTCCGTTACGTCGCTTTCAGGAATGCCAGACTCTCGTTGTAATTCTTAAGCAATACGCTGCGGACTTTCAGGTGTCCCTCTTCCCTTAGATGCGGATCTGATTCGGCAATTCCGAATGCCGCTCTTCTTGCCTGCGTGATAATGTCCCGGTCTTTGATAAGGTGAGCGAGCTTTAGAGGCGGAAGTCCGCTCTGTCGCGTGCCGAAGAACTCACCTGGTCCACGAAGCATCAGGTCATATTCCGCAATCTTGAATCCGTCGTTGGTCGAAGCAAACAGTTTCAATCTCTGAAATGCCGCTGCGTCATCACGGGTTTGGACCTTCTTCTCATTTAGATGCTCTTCATCCGCCATAAGGATGCAGTAAGACTGGTGAATCCCCCTTCCGATTCTACCTCGCAGCTGGTGAAGCTGGCTCAGTCCGAAGCGGTCGGCATGTTCGATCAGCATCACCGTTGCATTCGGAACGTCTATACCGACCTCGATTACCGTGGTTGCAACAAG
Organism: Bacteroidota bacterium; assembly: GCA_021818875.1. Lineage (GTDB taxonomy): Bacteria > Bacteroidota > Ignavibacteria > Kryptoniales > JAKASW01 > JAKASW01. The sequence goes on along the minus strand of JAKASW010000110.1, from coordinate 5,244 downwards.
AACGTCCAGAGATCTTTGCTTGAATGCAAGCATCACGTCGTCTTTCTCGGCATCAGTCATCTGACCATGGATCAGTCCCACTTTGAATCCCCGAAACACTTCGTCTCTCAATTTGACGAAGCCTTGCGTCGCGGCCTTTAACCCGGATTTTTTTGAAGCCTTCGGAATCAAATTGCCATCTGAAGAGACACGACCGGAATCCGATGTCTCATTAACGAGCGGATAGACGATAAATGCCTGTCTCCCGGCCAACACCTGGTCTCTGATAAATTTGTAGATCTTCGGCCGATTCGTCTCGCCTCGCAGCGCAGTTTTTATCTTCTTCCTGCCTGCAGGCATTTCGTCGATGACCGAAACGTCGAGGTCACCGTAAATTGTCAGCGACAAAGTCCTCGGTATCGGCGTGGCAGTCATGACTAAGAGATGCGGGCTTTCTCCCTTTTCCTGGAGTGCCATCCGCTGCTCGACGCCGAAACGGTGCTGCTCATCGACCACGATGAAGCCGAGTCTTTTGAATTTCACTCGCTCCTGAATCAGAGCGTGTGTTCCTACCACAACGGAAGTTGTACCATCTTCGATCTCCGAATAGATGGTAGATCTCAGCCGTTTGTTTTGTCCGCCAGTCAGAAGCGCAGATGATACGCCGAGAATGTCGAAGTACTTACGGATCGTGTCGTACTGCTGCGCAGCGAGGATTTCTGTTGGAGCCATGAATGCCGCCTGGTATCCGTTTTCGACTGCGACCAAAACGGCGACCAGGGCAACGACCGTCTTGCCGCTTCCGACATCGCCTTGAAGAAGCCTGTGCATCGGATGCTCGGACTTCATATCGTCTATGATTTCATGAAGTGACTTCCGCTGTGATTCCGTGAATTTGAAAGGGAGACACTCCTTCGCAAATTTCTCCACAAGCTGCGCCGGCGGATTCATACGAATGCCGGGGGAATTCTTGATGACATTTCTGCGGATCGCGAGGAGAAGTTCAAGGTAGAAGAGTTCCTCGAACTTAAAACGTCTCAAGGAGTATGTGAGCTGTTTCTGGTCTTTCGGAAAGTGCATTAAAGTCAATGCTTCCGTCAAGCCGAGAAGAGAATTCGTGCTAAGGACCTCTTTCGGCAGCGGATCTTCCGGGAACTCGAACCGTTCTGTCGATTCCACAAGCTTCCGAATTATTCGCCTCAGACTTCGCGATTCAAGGCCTGCCGTCCGCAGTGCTTCTGTCATCGGATAGACAGGAATTATCCCGCCGGTGTTCAACAAATCCTCGTCGGACTCGGTCTCCAGGTGATCGTACTCAGGATGGATCAAGCAGGGCCTGTCTCGATATGATGTAACTCTGCCCGAGAAAGCAATCAGCTCTCCTTCTTTGAACACACTTGCAAAATAGTGGACCGCATTGAACCACACACATTTTAAAGTCGCCGTCCCGTCGGTGAATGAAACGAATAACATCCGCCGCGGTCCTCTGGCTGATAGGTAAACCGACTTTATCCTCCCCACGAAAGTGACTTCTTCAGTCATTAGCAGAGCGGCCTGAGCGTCTTTGATCTTCAGTATCCTTGTTCTATCGAGGTATCTCCGCGGGAAGTAATAAAGAAGGTCAAGGGCACTTTCAATCCCGACTGTTTGAAGAGCTTCAGCTTTTCTCGGCCCGATGCCTTTGATGTACTGAATATCGGTCTCCGCAATTTGACGTTTTGTTTCAGGAAGAGAATCGATCATAGCATTCTGCAAATTGGGCTTCTCCATAAACGATTCTGCCTCCGAAGATCGTCATCAGGATCTTTATCTCTCTTATTTCATCGGGCTCGACCTCGAATGGGTTCTGTGAAAGAATAACCAGGTCGGCAAGCTTTCCGACTTCGATTGTCCCTTTCTCTCTTTCTGAAAACGAAGCATGGGCACTTCCCAGAGTATATGCCTTGAGTGCTTCTTCGATCTTAATTCTTTGTTGGGGAATCCAACCCCCGGGATTTTTACCATCAATGGTTGCGCGGGTGACAGCAGCATGTATTCCCTTAAGCGGATTGAGTGGCGCCACCGGCCAGTCGGTGCCGAATGCCAGTGGAATGCCCTGGTCGATCATTTGTCTGAAAGCGAACGTGGTCTCGGCGCGGTGAATCCCAATTTTGCCAAGCGCCCAGCGGCCATCATCTATACAATGGTACGGTTGGACAGAAGCCAAAACTCCTAACTTTCCAAACCTTGGGAAGTCAAATGGCCTCACATGTTGCACGTGCTCAATTCTAAATCTCCTGTCCCAGGGCGGATTTTGTTTTGTCACTTCCTCAAATATGTCCAGTGTCCGGGAGACTGCCTTGTCACCGACGGCGTGTATTGCCAGTTGAATATGACATCTATCGGCATCGATGGCGAGTCTTTCGAGTTCTCCGCTGGACATCATTGCTGTGGCATTCCCGCTGTTTTGACCGTCATTTTCATACGGTTCGAAGAACCACGCGGTATCGGATCCCAACGAGCCGTCGGCGAACGCTTTCACTGCTCCGTGTTTGATCCACTCATTACCGGTGCGATCATGATCGGCTTGAATACCCGCATCCACTAACAGCTTGTGTTCGCTTATCGGTGGAACTGAATATATGCGAACCGTAAGCTCTTTCTTGTTCATCAGCTCGACAAAAGCCTTGGTGTCTTCTTCAGGGCTCATATCATGGACCGAAGTCACGCCGAGTCTATTCGCATGAGCCGCTGCACTCTTCGCATCGAGCACACGGTCATCGAATGTTGGTTCAGGAATGAATTTCAGAATCATTTCTCTCGCAGCATCTTTGACGATTCCCATCGGTTCGCCCGAACTGTCGCGGAGAATGACTCCGCCCGGAGGATCTGGTGTGTCACGTGTGATTCCTGCCAGATGAAGTGTAAATGAGTTGACAAGCGCCGCGTGCATGTCGATGCGGTCCAGGAACACCGGGGTTCTTGGAGTGAACTTGTCGATGAGGTCCTTTGCCGGCAGTTGGCGGTTTCCCCAGCTTTCGTTATCCCAGCCCGAACCGGTTATCCATTTGTTGACGGGCACCGCCGTTGCAGCATTGCGAACCATTTCTGCGAGCTCCGGTTGGGACCTTGATTGACGAAGGTTCAATTTGCGGAACGTCGCACCTCCACTCCTGAGATGTGTGTGTGCATCGATGAAACCCGGCATACAGAAATGTCCCTCAAGATCCAAATTGAGACCGGACGACAAATCCGGGAACGTCTCATCAGTTACAAGTGCAATCCTGGCAGACTTGATCCCGACGGTTCGTGCATGAGGATAACCCGCGTTGCCGGTCCAGAAATCACCGTTTCTCAGTACGATGTCGAATTTTACCGGCATCCTCGAAATGGATTAGCCAACTACTCGCGGCGCTTGAAGGGAAGGGGAATGAAGCGTCTCTTCCACTCGAGTCGTGATCTTGTTCAGATGATTCGGATTGTTGACGAAGTCGAGATCATCCGACTCAATTATCAGGAGTTTGTTGAGGCTTCCGTCGGATTCAACCGCCTGCTCACCATACCTCGATATCCAGTCTTCGTAGCTTGTGTTAAGTCTATTGAGGTATTCTCTGGTTATGCCCTGCTCAAATCCTCGTCCGCGAAGTTTGATTTGCCGGAGCAGGGTATCGATATTTGCCCGAAGATAAATCAAGAGGTCGGGGCGTCTGAGGTAAGTGACCATGATGCCGAAGAGCTCTCGATAACTTTCGTAGTCGCGGTCCGACATGTTTCCCATCTCGTGCAGGTTGCGGGCGAAAATCTCTACGTCTTCGTAAATGGATCTATCCTGAACCACGGAAGCGGACATCTCCGAGATCCTCTGATGATTTTTGAACCTGTTGGACAAGAAATAAACCTGTAAATGGAACGACCACCTCTTCATATCCGCGTAGAAATCTTTGAGGTAAGGATTATCGTCTACAGACTCAAAAAAGGGGATCCACCCGAACCGTTCACTCAAGAGTTTTGTTAGCGATGACTTTCCGCTTCCGATGTTACCGGCAATTGACACAAACAATTTCTTCCCTGACATTAGAATTCTTTTTCTTCCGGATTGTCGTTCACTTTATGCTTGCTCATCCTTGCTCGCGATTTTCTTGTTTAATTTAGGTTTGGGTTCCAGAAATTGCAATCTGAAGCCTGGCGGCAAGTCCATTTTGTACCAAATTGGGGTTCGGCCAAGCCGTTGAGAGGCGTCGCCATTCCTGCACCAAAGGAAAGCACTGTGCAGGTTTTTCATGCCGCGTGAACTTTTTGACAACCTAAACTCTTGTTCAATAAGGAAAAACCCGATGGCATGACAGTTGTCAGATTGGCATGTAGTGTATCTGATAAAAGTTAAAAGGACTTTACAATAAGGAATAACAATGCAAATTAAGACAAATTCTTTATCGGCGAATTTCTCATTCATACCTGTTGTCACAGTTGCAATTGCATTTATGTGTGCAGGTTGCAGTAAAAGTTCATCGAATAATCCCGTCAGCTCGCAAGGAGCGGCAACTGTGCAGGGCCAGTTAATCGGTGGTTCAGGACTCACGACTACCAACCACTCATCGAAGCCGGAAACCGCTGCGTCATTGAATCCGCCGGACCCCGTCGACGGTGAAATTCAAGGCGCCACAGTGACACTTGCACAAATTCAGGTAGATGGCTCGCTGAAGACAGTCTCAAAAGCAGCGGTCAAGACCGATGCTACGGGACATTTTGCTGTCGGAACTGATCTCAACGACGTGAGTAACCTCGTCGCAGTAGCGGTCGATGGAGCGAGCGAATGGCAGGCAATCGTAAGCGGTCAGGTGAGCACCGGAAACACGACCGATTGCCAGCCTCTTACCAACCAATCCACAGTGCAAGCAGAAGCCTATTCGAGAGTTGTAGCGGATGGAAAGAGTAACGTGCTCACCATACCTGATCTTCAGTTGTTCGTGAGTTCATCGGTCGCTGCAGGTGTGGCTGGCAACTCCGGAGCGATAGCTCAACTTGCCGAGGCAATGGAAGAAGAATCGACTGCCCAGACTACCGCGTTCGCCCAACTTGGTGTTACACAGAGTCAACTCAGTACTGCTGCAATCGCCAGACAGCAGGCACAAATCGAATTGGAGTCGGCATTGTACTCTGCAACCGGCGATTCTTCACAAGATGCTGCTGCGCTGGAGACTTACACTGCAGCTACCATTGGAGCTTACGTTGCCACCGCCGGTATTCCTATTGAAAATGTCGCGAAGGCGGAGGAAATTTCATGTT
>JAKASW010000109.1:2725-13149 GCA_021818875.1 Bacteroidota bacterium | reverse complement strand
AGATGACTTTGCAGGAAAAGATTGGGCAGATGTGTCAGTTCGATGTGAGCACTCCCGCCAAAGAGAACCTTGTAAAGCAAGGGATGGTCGGCTCCTTTTTGAACGTCACGTCTCCTTCGCTTAACGACTCGCTCCAGGAAACAGCAGTCGAGAAGTCGAGACTGGGTATTCCACTTCTGTTTGGCCTGGACGTGATTCATGGCTATTCCACTATTTTTCCAATCCCTCTCGCCGAAGCAAGCTCATGGGATCCGAATCTCATCAGGGAATGCGACTCTGTGGCTGCCGAGGAGGCACATTCTCAAGGCATCCGCTGGACGTTCTCCCCCATGATAAACATCGCGAGAGATCCAAGGTGGGGAAGGATCGCCGAAGGTGCCGGTGAAGATACGTATCTTACGATGGTCATGGCTCAGGCCCAGGTGAAAGGATATCAGGGCCCGGAATTATCACCCAGCAGCTTGCTGCTGGCATGTGCAAAACATTATGTTGCTTATGGTGCTGCGGAAGGTGGCAGGGATTATAATACAACGGACGTAAATGAGCGCACGCTACGTGATGTATACCTTCCCGCATTTAAAGCGGCAATTGAAGCTGGTGCTGGTACAGTAATGAGCGCGTTCAACGATCTCAACGGCATCCCGGCCTCTGCAGATCGATTTACGATAGAAGGTATCTTGAAGCACGAATGGGGTTTCAAAGGGTTTGTCGTAAGTGATTGGCAATCGATAAGCGAGCTAATTGACCAGGGGGTAGCATGTGACTCAAGTGAGGCGGCCAGGAAAGCGGTGACTGCAGGAGTTGATATGGATATGATGGGTCCGTACCATGACTATCTTGCGACACTGGTCCGTGATGGCAAAATCCCGATGCGCCTCATAAACGACGCAGTGCGGCGAATTCTGACAATCAAGTTCAAACTGGGTCTCTTCGAGCACCCTTACATGAATATCAGAAAGGCTAAGTCGAGCCTCATGCTGCCTCAGTACTTGGCTCTCGCTCGAAAGGCTGCCAGAGAATCAATTGTTTTGTTGAAGAACCAGGGGGAAGTCCTGCCACTTAAAAAGAACGTGAATTCCATTGCAGTCATCGGGCCGCTCGCAAATAGCAAAGAAGATATGCTTGGATGCTGGCACACCGAAGGAGAGCCCGGACCTGTCGTAACATTGTTGGATGGAATAAAATCAAAAGTGTCGCCATCGACAAAGATCATATACGCAGAGGGCTGCGGAGTTAACGATACCTCAACAGCAGGATTCGCACAGGCGCTCCAGATTGGGAAGGAAGCGGATGTAATTGTTCTTGCCGTCGGTGAAAGATGGTACATGACCGGAGAAGCTGAATCAAGAGCTCACATTCGCTTACCGGGTGTCCAGAAGAGGCTTGTGAAAGAGCTGGCCCATCTTGGCAAACCGGTAGTAGAAATCCTAATGAACGGCCGGCCGCTGTCTATCGATTGGTCGGCCAAACACGTGCCTGCTATCCTTGAGACATGGTTTCTTGGCACGGAAGCTGGCAACGGGATTGCAGACGTGTTGTTCGGAGATTACAACCCGAGCGGAAAGCTTACCGTTACTTTCCCGAGAACGGTGGGTCAGGTACCGATTTACTACAATCACATGAACACCGGACGCCCACCTTCACTGACAAATCACTATACTTCGAAATACATTGACATTCCGTGGACACCATTATTTCCATTTGGCTACGGGCTGAGCTATACTCGATTCAGGTACTCTCACCTCAAAGTGGCAGCTGACCCGAAGGTCACTGATCAGTTCATTGTGTCGGTCGATGTCACCAACGCCGGCGGTAGAAGTGGAACTGAAGTGGCACAGATGTATTACCGCCAACCGTGCGCATCGGTCACGAGACCGGTCGAACAACTTGCAGGGTTTAAGAGGCTCCGGCTAAAGCCAGGCGAAACCAGAACTGCAAGATTTACGCTGACTCCTTACGAGTATTCTTTTGTCAATATCGACATGAAGCGCGTGGTGGAATCGGGTCCGCTGGATATAATGGTTGGCGGAAGTTCGGTCGATACGATCTCGACGACTGTCCGAATTCCGAAGTCTATGTTTATTACCGGTCCCGTTTCAATTCAGAAAACTTTCTGACTTTCCTATGATCAGGTCAGAAAATGAGCATTGCATCCCCAAAGGAGAAAAAACGGTAGCCCTCATTTTTCGCGACTTCATAAGCGCTCATGATAGTTTCGCGGTTAGCAAAGGCGCTGACCAGCATGAGGAGAGTAGACTTCGGTAAATGAAAATTGGTAATGAGAGCGTCAGCTACTCTGAATTGATAACCGGGCAGAATATATAGACCGGTAGGCCCCATGAAAGGTCGAACCGCCGAGTTTTCTTCATCGTCCAGCCGCGCTTCTGTCCTCGATGGTTTAGCTGCCGCAGACTCGAGCGTGCGCACGCTGGTCGTTCCCACTGCGACGATTCGGCCACCTGCCTTTTTAGTTTCATTGATTTCTTCTGCGGCCTGAGAATCAAGTTCGCACCACTCAGTATGAATCTTGTGGTCAGTGGCGGCATCTTCGGTGACAGGAGCAAATGTATCTAGCCCAACATGCAGGGTTATATATGCAATATTCACACCACCATCTTTGAGGTGCTCGATCAACTGTTCGGTGAAATGCAGGCCCGCTGTCGGAGCGGCAGCCGACCCCGGTGTCTTCGCATACACCGTTTGATATCGTTCAGGGTTTTCTAATTTCTGGTGAATATATGGAGGCAGCGGCACCTGGCCATCATTAGCGAGATGGTATTCGACAGGTTCAGCAAAGCGCACCCTGCGGCGTGACCCATCCAATACCTCCACAACTTCGGCTTTGAGTCCGTCCTGCAGAGTAACAATCCGACCTTTCGACATCCCCCTGCCACCGACGAGAGACTCCCATGTCAGTCCGTCCTCCCTGTGAAGAAGGAGTATTTCTATCGTTCCTCCTGTGGACTTACGCGCGTGAAGCCGGGCAGGGATCACTCTAGTTTGATTTAAGACGAGCAAATCGCCTGGGTTCAAATATTTGCCGATATTGCGGAAAATATCGTGCTGGATAGGCTGGCCGGAACGGTCCACAACCATTAATCGTGAAATGTCTCTGGGCTCAACCGGTTCCTGTGCAATGAACGACTCGGGAAGATCGTAATCGAAATCAGATGTTTTCATGATTGTTATTTGTCTGCATTAGCAATTCCAAAATCAAATACTGCACACGAATGGATACTCAGAGGAACAAGATAACCACAGATATGAACAATATGAAAAAGATCAGTGACGGCTTGACTGCGAGCAGGCAGCTCCGTTTAGGTCCGCGATCATGCGTGTGCTATAGTTTTCCTGTTCATGCACAAAGTCAAATCTCGCCTGGCTTCTCGCAGAGTCGCACGTATTATGAAATTCAAAGGCGACGTGCCGCTGAACGCACCGGCTATTGCGTAAAGGGTACGCAAGGTGATTCGCGGTTCATTTGAAATTGCGTAGATTGGTTCCCATTTCTCCGGCAGGAATTTAGCTTTGAACGAATCCAGGCCATCAAAATTGTAAAATCGGGATCCGAGAACCCGGACTATCTTCAGCAGCGTAGCAATCCAGAAGTGAAACTCAAGTTGCGGTATGCCTGATCTAACGGACAGCGGCGACAGACCGAGCGTCACGTACTCCGCGCCCGAGTCCGCGAGGCTTCTCATGGCTTCATCAAGCATCAGTTCTGATGTGCCGTTAGGGGCATCGGCACCACGGATGATTTGCTCGATTAGCCATCCTTTTCGCAAGGGTACCGGAGAAGCGACTAGAAAGCCGATATTCCTGCCCGATCGCTCGGCAACGAAAACCTTTCTATCGTATAACCGTGCGAGCGTTTCCGGTTCCACCAGAAAATGCATCGGAGGAATGCCGCGCGTATCGAGCCACTCCTGCAAACACCGTCTTAACTCTATACTTTTTGTCGCGCTGTCGGCGCCCCACACAGTTATAGAGACGCCCTTGTTGAGCGCTCTCGATAGTTGTGCGCGCAATGATGCCTTCGATGAGACACGGGATTTCCAGTCTGCCGGATGCCACACCGGCTGGGCACCAAGCAGCATCTGTGCCACTTTACCTAAGCCGCCCATGATGCCGGCAATGTCCTCTTCAGCGCCGAAGTAGCAGATATGTTTTCGGGCAACATCGGCGTCATGCTGAAAAGAGAGCACGATTTCTGACAGCCGAGTTGGGTCGCAGACTGGGGCGCCGGCTACTACGCGGTAGCCGTAGGCCTCAACGTAACCGACTACCCCATCGCCATCCGGCGTAAACCACCGTCTGATACCTGGATTGAGAATCTGGTACGACATTGCGTTCCAGCCAAACCGCACGATGAGATCCCTGGCGCGCAGCAGATCGTTGACCTGTGACCCGGTCAGTCCCGCTCGTCGCGAATCCATCAATGAATTATGATCATTAAGTGAACCTCGCGGTGCCACTCCCACCAGGGGACTAACCACATTTTCTGCGTTCCTGCTACGATGAACCACAGATCTTATAACAAGAAACCTCGGATGAGAGTTTGTGGAATGGACTCATTTCTACCGTGAGCAATATCCTCCCGGAGCAATTTTGCAGAGAGCGGGAGACAAATTTCTTCAAAAAAGCCGAATCGTTTTCATCGGATTATCATCTCACATAAGATAAAACAATCATCAAAACAAAAGGGAATTTGGCGATGCCGGAGCATCTGACGAAACAGACGTTTTTAGAAAAGGTTTTCGATTACGAGAAAAATAAAGAATGGAAATTCGCCGGTACATTGCCTGCCGTCGTGGACTTTTGGGCACCATGGTGCGGGCCGTGTCGGGCGGTAGGGCCGGTTATCGAAGAGCTTTCCAAAGAGTATGATGGTAAGGTCGACTTCTATAAGGTTAACACGGATGAAGAACAGGAACTCGCCGGAGTATTCGGGATTCGTAGCATTCCGTCTCTCCTTTTTATTCCTAAAGAAGGGAGACCGCAGATGGCAGTTGGTGCGCTGCCGAAGAATCAGATGAAGGAAATCATCGAGAGTGAATTGATGACCGCCAGTCAAGCGTCGGCTAAGTAAGAGGCACATCTCGGCAGACTAAGGAATCTTACTTCGAATATTATCCATCACTTTTAACTCAAGGCTGCCCGCATGCCCTTCCATTGGCATATCGGGAAGCGGTATATGATAGACAAGCCCACCTCCATCCTGTCGAGCTGAAGCATCAGCTGGATCCACTTCCAGCCGCAGATTAGACCTGGCTGGATCGTTCGTATTCCATCGGACTCAGACCATCTCTTCCCGTAGGCTCTGATAAGCGGTTTATTGTCTTGCCGGAGTCAGCCACGCGACACGAGCTATCAATTTAAATGAATGCGATAGATGATTGAACGTTCAGTGGCAAGCGACATTTACTTAGATAAGAAACTTCGATTACTTGCCGGGCGTGTTGCCTTATCAAGAATATTTGCCGGGATGCGAAACTGAGATTATATTGAACCGATGTCTACAGCTCCACAGATAACAGCCTTCTTAAGAACCGGCAACCGTGTCTTCCTTTCACTCCTCGTCTTGTTCTTCACGGCGACTCAGTCTCCCGCACAGGTTCGATCCATCCGCATGGCATGCGTCGGAAATAGTATCACAATCGGATATGGATTGCCGAATCCGAATGCTGCCTATCCACAGGAAGTTGGTCGTTTGCTCGGACCGAAATATGAGGTGAAAAACTTTGGAGTCAGCGGTAGGACAATGCTGAAAAGAGGGGACTATCCCTACTGGAAAGAGAAATTCTTCGATGATGCCCTTGCATTCAAACCACAAATCCTCACAATCTGCCTCGGGACCAACGACAGCAAACCATGGAACTGGAAATACAAGCGAGATTTCTTCAGGGACTATATGGATATGATTGACACCTTTAGAGAAGTGAACCCGCTCGTCAAGGTCTTCGTGTGCTATCCGCCCCCGGTGTTTCATTCAAAGTACGGCATCACCGATTCGATCGTGCATAGACAAGTCATCCCGATCATAAGAAGAGTCTGGAAAGCATCTCACTCTTACCTGATCGACTTCTACCATCCGATGACAAATGACGGAAAGTATTTCTTCGACGGCGTCCATCCGGATTCGATTGGCGATTCAATCATGGCACAGATAGTTTACAGCACCCTAAAGAGAGATCTGAGAAACTCGTCTTCAGAAATCAAATACCAAGGGCGGTAAGAAACTGAAGGACAGCGGGAGGTTGTCACCGACGCAGATAGCGATCCGAATGATAATTGCGTTAGCAATGTCTCAACCTGTTGCAACTCCTGTATCTCTTTTCGGCTCTTGACCACAGTCAAGATAAGCGAGGCAGGACTAAAATAACTTGGGACGAAGAAGGACGGTTTGATATGTCGACTCTGATAAAAAAATGACGCAAAGAGGAAGTCAATCAACAGAGGAGGAATTGGTTATGACACCCACGGATAAATTACATATCCATCATGAGAAACTCATCGGCACGATTCGGGACCTGGCCGAACGGACAAAATCGGACAGCGCAGAGGCATCGCTGTTGATTACGTTCTCCAGCGAGTACCTTCTTGCTCATGCAGAAGCCGAAGAGGTTACGCTCTATAAGGCGGACAGCGACACAGAGTTTGTCGATAACATGGTACACGAGCATAGAAAGATCAAGGAAGCTCTGGAGGCGATTAGTACAGCTTACAGCAAGGGCGATTCCGCCGGCATTGTCTCCGAGATGAATAGCTTCATGGCTCTTCTGGAGACTCATTTTGAGGAAGAGGAAAACACACTCATGCCGAAGTTATCGAAAATGATTGCCCAGCAGGAGCTGGAGTCACTCATTGTAGAGGCACACCAGATAGAGTCGGAGAAGAAGAGGAGTGATATTTGGTCCCTATTCGAACATGACCACAAGAGAATCGACTTTAATATCTCCCCTTTGAGGAAATCGAGTGCAGGTTCCGATGCCGCCGGGACTATTTACTCCAAAGTCCGAGGCCAGCTGCTTAAGCATATAGAACTCGAGGAGTCGGTGTTGTTTCCGTCGTTTGTTCAACATGCATCTCCGGGACAGACAGGTCCAGTCCAGGTAATGATTGCGGAACATCGGGAAATAACGGCGCTCCTGATAGCCGCCGGCGATTCGAAAGATGCAGCATCACTCGGTTCTACGGTGGACGCACTTGTCGGCAAGCTCGCAACACACAATAAGAAGGAGGAACTTATCCTTTACCCGTTAATCGATCGGACTCTGCCCGCGGCAGAACGACAGATGATTTTCAAAGAATGCTTCGACGGGTTCGCTTCGGTTTGATTTAGTAATGATAAGGCACACATTCTCGCGCAACATGAGAATTCTGTTTGTGGGTATTAACCCACATTATGGCTCCTTTAGCCGCGGAATTCCGTTTTCCAACAACAAAATGTTTTGGTACCTTTTGAACAGATCTGGAGCAATCAACGAGAAAGAAGATGACCTTAAAGACGACACAAAGCTCAGGCGAATCTATCTCAGGAAATTCAGCCGGGTTTACAATTATGGATTCATGAACATAATTGACAGACCTACTCGCGTAGTAACCGAACTCAAGAAAGGGGAGGAGTCAAACGGAAGAAAGAAGATTATTAGGGCCATTGATAAATTCAGACCCCGAATTGTCTGTTTCATCGGCAAGATCACATACGAGAAGTTCAAAGGATCAAAAGACTTTGATTTCGGTTGGCAACCGGATGTCCTATCTTCCAAAGCCTATGTCATGCACTTTCCCATACGAGGTAAAGCTTCAATCCGTGTGCGGGATCTCAGAGTCATGATGAGCTCGGACGGTGACTCGCCGAATCGTCTGCCCCCGGATCGATCCAACGGGCGGAATCTATACACTTAGAATCTTGCTGTGTCGTCAGATAAACTATTCGAAGGCAAACGATGGCAACAATAACTGAGATAGCAGACGAGGTTTTCCGAATTTCCACTTTTATCCCTGAGCGCAACTTACAAATAAACCAATTCCTTGTCAGAGACGAAGAGCCGCTTCTGTGGCATACCGGTCAAAAATTTCTGTTCGAAGGAGTCCGTGAAGCAGTAGCAAAAGTATTGACTCCGACGAGTATTAGGTGGATTGGATTTAGTCACTTCGAAATAGATGAATGTGGTTCTTTGAATGATTGGTTCGCATTGTCACCGAACGCACAGGGCTTTTGCAGTTTTGTCGGCGCGAGAGTGAACATGAACGAGTATGCTTCCAGAGCTGTCAAAGGAATGAAAGACGATGAAGTCTTTGCCACCGGGAAGCACCATTACCGTTTCCGTGCGACGCCAAATCTCCCTCACTGCTGGGACGCAGGTCTTCTCTTTGATGACACCTCACGAACACTCTTTTGCTCCGACCTGTTCCATCATATGGGCGATGCTGAACCGATCACAAAATCCGACATCGTCGGAAGGGCAAGAGCCCATTTGGAGGATATGGAAAAGAGCCCGATGAGTGACTACATACCTTATACGTCCAAAACCGAAAACCTGCTCGGAGGGCTTGCGGACCTCCACCCGGGAACGCTTGCCGTAATGCATGGATCGAGCTATTCAGGTGATTGCGCGAAAAGTCTTAGGGACCTCGGTACCGTAATAAGAGAAGTTGTCGGAGCAAAGTGAATTGGATTAGGATTTGTGTTTGAAGTCTCCACATGAACCGGAGCGGAGTCTGTAATGGCCAAAACGATGGGTAAATTAAAAACGAAAAGAGTCTACGATTCCGAATCCAGGGAGGACGGATTTCGCGTGTTTGTAGAACGCCTCTGGCCTCGAGGAAAGTATTTCATTAAGCCAAAGAACCGGCGGCAGCATGATACCGCTCTCCATTGGAACTGCCGGTCTCGATGAAGAGGATATGTGGAGCAGCTTTCCGCAATGGATCTACGCCTCTGCATCCCCTCGCGACCGTATTGAATTCGACGTTGCACCCTCGTGACGACAACATCCTAATCCTCCAACGCACACCATTTTTATTCATCTCGAAATTTACGCAGCAGGTTTTCAATTAGCGCTTCCGGGTTTTCTATTTCCTTCATATTACCGGCCTAAGTCATATTCTTGGAGATGAGAATTGGAGGAGGGAAAGAATAGACTTCGAGAGAGAATGTTTCTCGCTTGTGAAAGCGGATCCTGATTCTCATGTTGTCGCAGTCGGTGATAACTTCGCAAAGTTTCTTTCAACAGTTGGCGATCGAGGCAAATGGTCGCCAACCTCTTCGAAGCATCCTCAGTGTTGTTCTCGACCATTATTTGCCGGGATTGAGATGGCGTCATCAGCTTGAGCGGACGGAGCTGAGGTCGCGCGATTCTCCACTTCGCGTTTGAATTCCTCCACACCCTCGGTGAATTCTCTGGAGGCTTCTTCCAGTTCTTTCTCGTTCTTTGCTTTCCAAATCTTCGTCAATGCCGATTTGAGCGTCACGACGATACTCCTTTCCCCTCGAATCTTTCGGTCAGCAATTCGACCACTGCGGTTGTCTTATTTGACGCTCTCTCAAACGTCTTCCCACGCCCGGGACTCCCGAATGATTGGATCTCGAACGTGGTACGCTGAAAGTATACTACCCAAAAAGGTGAAAGACATTGATGTGCATCAAACAAAGAATCCGGGTGAAAACTACGTGGATTTGTTGAGGGATGTTAATTACGGGGACTGCGTCGGGATGCGATTAGGTCTTTGGTGGATAATATGAATGACACGCCCAGCTTCGTAACTATGTAAACTCCGACAATCGTTCTTCGCGGATGCGAAAGAGGTGGGGTATAGTCATTGATGACTAAACCGGGCTGTTCCTGGTTCTCGGCCGGCTTCAGTCTCGCGTATTACTCTAAGCTGCGCTAACCTTGACGACGTCAGATGTGCTTAGCGGCGAGATGGCGAACAGGTTTCGCTTTCAGGAAGCCGCTGGCGCTTCCCATTGGCATCTCGAGGAAAGTGCGCAGCGCTTCGCTGGGAAGCAACTTTTCGATCAGGTAATTGATTATGAAGTACTCGTCGGGCTCGCCATTTTTCTTCATTGAAGCTAAAATAGCCTCACGCAACATCTCATCCCGTTGTCTTCGCACTCTTTTCCGCAATTCGTTCTTGTCTAGCTCTATCATGTCCTTGACCTCCTTAAAATTGGAATCATTACTTCTGCATCCATTGCCGCCTGCGAATTTATGAGGTCGATAACCCTTCGGCGGGTTCAGAATGCTATCGATTCCAACTATTGTACTTTGTAATCGCTGGAATATTTACCTCACGTATCGTGCCAGGAAGGAGAGCGAAGAGGGTCACATAATACTGTATTTCTGTGCAGATTCGGCCTTGGTCAGGCGGCATGGTTGATCTCCAAGAATTCGCGCTGGACTAATTACCGTAGAGTA
>JAKASW010000109.1:0-2715 GCA_021818875.1 Bacteroidota bacterium | reverse complement strand
TACTTAATGGTAGCCGCGTGTTCCTCGAACAAATCGGCGTGGCCTGATGTAGGCGGCTTTCCGCTTCGGTATGGAACGGAGAGAAAGTGTCGGACCAATCAGCGACCTTCATTTTACAAGCTGGTTTCAGATGACTTCAGTTCCTTCGCATCCGACTTGAATCTGTCTTGAACTGTGCCGTCGATGCCCGTAGTTCGTCTGCCACTCCTTCAAGTTCGGTGGCTACGTTGCCGACTCTCTGTGCTTCTTCGGTGGCTTGCATGGTCTTCCGGGAGATATCGTTAATGCTGGACGCATTCATTTTGCTGATCGAAGCGACGTTGTTTATCATTTCCACGGTGTGTTTGACGTTGACACTTACCTGTTCGGTTGCACTCATGTTCTGATCGACAACCGCAGATATTTTGTTGATTGAGTCAAGGAGACCGGCCATAATGTCCGCAACGGACTCGTTTGCTTTTGCCATTTTTCCAATTTGGCTATTCACGTTTTCTGATGACGAGAGGAGTTCGTTTATGGCTTCACCCGATTTGTTCGCAAGCACTGTCCCATCTCTGGCTTTCTTAACCACGTCCTTTATCGACAGGCTCGCATTGTCAATGTCTGCCTGGACTTTGTTGATCAACGCTGAAGTCTGTTTAGTTGCTGACGCAGATCGTTCTGCGAGACTTCTGACCTCGTCGGCGACAACCGCGAATCCTCTCCCGTGTTCTCCTGCTCTTGCCGCCTCGATTGCGGCATTCAACGCGAGAAGGTTGGTCTGCTCCGCGATCTGTTCGATGTTCTCGATAATTCCCTCGATCTGTTCGGATTGTTTTGCCATACGCTCAATTTTCGACGCGAAAAGTGAAACAGTTCCCTCGATCTGTTTCATTTGATCCAGGTTCTGCATAACGGCATTGGCGCCCCGGTTTGCCACTTTGATGGCTTCGGAAGACGATGCCACCGCCGCCCTCGCGCTAGAGTTAGCAGAATCGATTGCTTTGGAGATGTCTGCCGCAGAGACGGACACATTTTCCACCGCTCTTTTCTGTTCATGTGAGTCTTTCGCAATGCTCTCGATCGCGAATGATATTTGTTCCATGTTTACGCTCGCCGTGTCGACAGAGGATGCTTCCACGTTGAGACTTTTGGCTATACCTTCGACGTTGCTTGCGCTATAGTTCGATGCCTCCACAGAATGTTGCGCGGTGCTTGCAAGATCATGACTCAAGCTCAGCAGCATCTGAGATCTTCTGGACAAAGACTGGAACAGGCCACGCAAGCTCATCGGTTCGCTATTGAAGGTCGCAACAGCTATTCCGCTTTCCACTGCTTTGTTAATGTACGGAATAAGATTCTTGTCAAATATGCCGGTGCTGATCGCATCGATTCTTCTTTCGATGCAATCATCAATCATCGGTCCGTAGATTTCTGCGCTGATATTTGTCACCCCTTTATCATGCGATCCTTTTGGCAACAGCCATTCTACAGTAGCGTTATATTGGCGCAATTCCCTTGTAGCCGCGTCCACGCCTGCCTTAAACGCGTCCCAGAATTTATCGGAGCTTCTTCCAAGGACAACAATTCTCAGCGGCCGGTCTACCGTTTTCATAGGCTTGGGTCTTCTGGCCGCTATTGTTTCCGTCTCTACGACGCCAATTCCTTTCTGCCAGTACTGGGAGTAATTCTTCTGGGTCACCATCTCGATGTTTGTCAACAATCTTGGCTGTGCCGGTTCCCATCCTGCCGCAATATGGTTGAAAAGGTGTATAACCGGGTCATGACCTTGTGCGAACACATCCTGGGAAAGGGTCGCTGTGATTATGCCATCTCTTACGTATTCCATTGTCTCGTCAGCAAGATCATGACACACTATTCTCAGTTTGCCCGCACTCCCCATTTCGACAGCAGCTCTCGCTGCAGATGCACCTCCATATGATACGTAAATTCCCGCGAGGTCGTGGTATTTCCCAAGCGCCGACCTTGCGGCGTTATAAGTAGCTTCCTGACTCAGGCTTGTCTCCACGGTCTCGACGACCTGAACTGCCGGGAATTTTTCCCTCAATGCATTCACGAATCCTTTATGTCTCAATTCATGTGCAACGATGCTGAATTTTTCAACCAGGATGACGACTTTGCCTTTGCTGCCGAGGGCATTTCCCATTGCTTCTCCGCACGCTCTTCCTTCAAGGTAAGAGTCAGCCCCGACATACAACAGTCTCTGGCACGGCTTTTCTGTTGCCGAATTGAATTCTCTACTCGCTTCGTTGATATGGTCGATCATCGAGTTGAGACCCTCGGCCATCTCAAGCATGTTCCCGTTAACGGAGGAGCTTACCTTATCAGCATTCACTTTCATGACTGAAGTGAGATTTCCTTGTGCGAGCTCAGTAACTGCTGTCGACAGCGAAGTCAAATCATTATCGGCCATCTTCCTCACTTTTCTTGAAAGCACTCTGATCGGACTATATAGGTTTACTCGGAGGTAGACTACGAAAAAGAGTACCATGGTGACTGACCCGGCGAGTCCAACCGCCAGCATATTCGTTGCTCCCGGCACAGCAGAAGGGACCGAGCCTGTCTCTTTCAAGCCGAAATATCCAGTGACCTCCATCCCGATAAAAAGGGCAAAGAGAGCCACACCAAGATGAATGGGATATTTCTTCAATTGTGTGATTGCTGTATGTACCATGTTTTGCCTTTCAGGAACGTTAATTCGCCTCTTGGGCATGA
>JAKASW010000108.1 GCA_021818875.1 Bacteroidota bacterium | reverse complement strand
GAACCTGGAATAGAATAGCCATCTCAACTCATATGGTGGCGGAGGAGAATTGAAATGAACGACAACAACATATCTATCGCCGAAGCTTATTACAAAGCGCTGGCGGCAAAAGACCTTAACACCGCGGGCAACTACCTTCACCCGGATGTTAAGTTTATTGCACCGATGGGAGAAAGCAATGGACGGGCCGCTGTCATAGAAGCTGCCAAGCGTCTTGCGCCGCTCCTGAAAGGCATTGACGTTCGCGCAAGATTCAGTTCAGGCGATCAGGTAGTGCTTATATATGATATGAAATTGACGGCACCTGTCGATGCCTGTCCTACCGCAGTTCTTATGACAATCAGGAATGGTTTGATCTCTCGGACCGAACTCTTCTACGACACAAGACCGTTCGGGAATTTATAAATCAGGAAAGAATCGGCATGACTCCAGAACCTGGGAAAAGTTTCAATGACTCTCAGCAGAACTCCACGCCAACCGAAGACATCATTCGGCAGATTTCTGAACTTGAGAAAGTATCCCTCAACCTTGAACCGGATGTCGCTTTTAGAAACGAAATATCAACCAAAGCGTCTTCATACGTCAATGATTATCTCGACTCGCTGGCAAATATGAAAGCATACGTCGACGGTGAGTGCGCCCACCTCAAGTCTCTTAAGGTCGGCGACAATCCAAAGCAATTCGACGACTTGCTTGCTATTCTAAAGGATGAGGTGAACCGCGTGGGCATAAATTCTTCATCGGGCGCCGGATTCGCATATGTTCCAAGCGGAGGAATCTGGGCAAGCTCGGTTGCAGACATGCTTGCAGCGGCAACAAACCGCTATGCTGGAGTTTATTTCTCAAGCCCCGGTGCCGTCATTATCGAAAACCAGATGATACGCTGGCTCTCTTCAATTGCGGGGTATCCTCAAACTGCGCACGGCAACCTTACATCAGGTGGGTCAATCGCGAATTTGACTGCAATTCAGACTGCGAGGGACAAGTACCGTATCGACTCCACCAACGTTAAGAAAGCGGTAATCTATTTCACAGGGCACGCACATCACTGCATTCACAAGGCGGTGCATATTCTCGGATTGGACGAGATAATTCGACGTACAGTTCGGATGGACTCAGAATTCCGGATGGATTCCGATAATCTGGAGGAAATGATGCACAGGGATGTCGAAGAAGGTCTCCATCCCTTTCTTGTCGTGGCAACGGCGGGCACCACGGACACCGGCGCCATCGATCCGCTGGAGAAGATTGCAGATCTTTGCGAGAAATTCGGAGCATGGTTTCATGTTGACGCTGCATATGGTGGTTTCTTCATGCTGCTCGAAGAAACCAGGAAACAATTCAAAGGAGTTGAGCGCTCCAACTCACTCGTGATGGATCCGCACAAAGGAATGTTCCTGCCCTTCGGAGTTGGAGCAGTACTCGTCAGAGATGGGAAGGCGCTCCTTGAATCGAATTTGGAGCGTGCCTCTTATATGCAGGATGCGTTGGGTTATGACGAAATAAGCCCGGCAGATTCCGGAATCGAATTGACGAGACATTTCAGAGAACTGAGGATGTGGCTCCCGCTCCATCTTCATGGAGTGAATGCGTTCAGGGCAAACCTCAGAGAGAAACTTCTCCTCGCAAGGTATTTTTATGGCGAAATCAAGGACATGGGTTTTGAGACGGGTCCCGAGCCGGAGCTATCTATCGTACTCTTCAGGTATCCGGGAAATGACAAAGAGAGAGTCAACAAGCAACTCCTGGACTTGATTCGAGTCGATGGAAAAGTATTGTTTTCATCAACGACGATAAATGGCGAGTTCTGGATTCGATGCGCGATCATGAGTTTCAGGAGTCACCTTAGGGAAATACGACTTGCTCTCGACGTGATCGGAGAAAATGTGAAGAAAGTCAGATGAGCCTGCGAGGGCGTAAAGAAGATTAGCCTAGGCTAAACGGAAGTCTAAGCTGTCATTCCTGTTGGGGACACAAACAGCTTTACCCGGCCACTTCCCTCATTGCTTGCCGTTATCATCGAATGTCTTCTTTGCTATACTCATCGGTACCACTGCTGAGCAGTTTTTTCGGAACTGCCATTTATATGTTTTCGAGACATCAATCGGCTCATTTCCATGCTGCCTACAACGAGTATGAACGCGTACGCGTATATGGCCTGCCCGATCTTGAAATGCTGGCAGGAAAACTCCCTCCTGGAGGCAAGGCAGAGAACCCCTCTGGAAACCAAAAAGACTCAAAGCCTCAAAGAAAAATGTTTGGTATTGGTGTCGTTGTACAACACTTAGTACCCCTGCCTGCGGGCAGGCAGGTCGGTGACTTGTCACGAAGTGATGCCTTCGGCAGTGGTTACACTTTTCGGCTGCGCTTCTAGAGCTGATGCCATTGTGCAAGTGTGTGCCACGATGCATAAAGCTGAGCTGATGGAAAACTGGAACCGAACGCGGGATGCCTCCCGGCAAAGATCGCTGGACAAAGGCACAACGGTAAAACGGACAAGACACCGTCAGGGTGGCCGGAGAAAAGGGATCAGAAAGTAGAATATTCTTCCTGATGCCCGTCTGACCAGTATGTCTTTCACAAGCTCGCGCTCGTCTTTCCCTAACTAATGTTCTTTTGCCTTTCGCACGTAACAATGCCGTTCCTATGCATGGTCTCTCAGGCAGCCCTCAGTATCTCGCCATTGTCGGGTCTATTCTCTCTGCCCAGGCGTCGATGCCGCCTACCAGGTTCTTCACATTTTTGAAACCGTGTTGTCTGAGAAAAGCAGCGGCCCGCGCGCTCCGTCCTCCCATTTTGCAGTGTACCACGATCTCCTTCGACTGATCAAGCTCCTGATATCTCTTCGGGAGCTCCGAAAGCGGTATTAGCGGAGCGCCGAGGTTGACAATCTCATACTCTTGCGGTTCGCGTACATCAAGGACGAATACATCATCGCCGCGGTCAAGCCTCGCTTTTAAATCCTCGACAGAAATTTCCGTTCTGTCATCCACCTGCTCTATCGGTTGAGGAGGCGTTATTCCGCAAAATTGCTCGTAGTCTATTAACTCATGAATGGTAGGATTTTGTCCGCAGATCGGGCACTCCGGATTCCTGCGAAGCTTCAATTCACGGAACTTGAACTTCAGTGCATCGAACAGGACGAGTCTTCCTATGAGCGGATCGCCTTCCCCAAGAAGAAGTTTGATTACTTCGAGAGCTTGTAGTGTCCCGACAATTCCGGGGAGCACGCCGAGGACTCCACCCTCCGCGCAACTCGGCACAAGTCCGGGAGGAGGTGGCGTGGGATACAAGCAGCGATAGCACGGTCCGCGCTTCGCATCAAACACGCTTATCTGTCCGTCAAAACGGAGGATCGAGCCATAGACATTCGGCTTGCCGAGGAGAACACAAGCATCGTTCACAAGATATCTCGTTGGGAAGTTGTCCGTCCCATCAACAATGACATCGTAATCGGCAAACAGACTAAGAGCATTCTCCGATGTCAGTCGCGTCTCATAAGTTTCAATTTCGACGTTAGGGTTAATACCCTTCAGCGTCTCGCGCGCAGAATCGAGCTTCGGTCTGCCGACATCTTCCGTCGAATGCATAACCTGTCGTTGCAAGTTTGTCGTGTCCACCACGTCGAAGTCCACGATGCCGATCTTTCCAACACCGGCGGCTGCCAAATACATCCCAAGGGGGGAACCGAGTCCCCCTGCACCGATCATCAACACCTTACCGGCTTTCAACTTCTTCTGACCACTTAGTCCGACCTCTGGAATGATTAGATGTCTGCTATAACGAAGTAGTTCATCTCTTGACAGAATCACTTCATTCTCAATTTCCGCCGTCGCCACTTCCACTTCTCCGTCCCGACCACTTCCCGACCTGTCTGAAGGCGCTCCGCCTGCTATGGAAGGAATGATACTGATCGTATCCTTCTCGCTTACAGGCGTTCTATCTTTCGCGAGATATCTAATATCCTCGTCATTCACGTAGATATTCACATAACTCCTGAGATTCCCATTTTCGCCGTAAAGATGCTGATGGATCTGGGCATACTTTTTCGACAGGTTCTGAAGAACTTCACCGACAGTTTGGCCTTCCACCTCGATTGTGTCGCGCTTGTCTGTGTAAGGTCTTAGAGGTGTTGGTATTAATACTTTTATCGACATTTTTTCTCCTGGTTTTTCAATCGCCAACTTTTGAACTGGCGCCGATCTCTTTGTACTTATTGAAATTATCTTGCGGTTCTGTCGCAAGCGTCAGAGTCCGTTCAAGCGACATCTTTCCAGAATCATGCACAAGCATTTCCCTCTCATTGAAATGCGAGCGGTCTTCAGAAAGAAGCCACGCTGCGATGCCTTTTGCCTCGCGATCCATAATGGATACTATGACATAAGTAAACCACGGAAGAGCATGATCGCGATCGTATTCGGACGGGATAGCAGGATGGTCCGGGTGAGAATGGTAGAAACCGAGGAGTTCCAGACTCTTCTCAGAGGCAAGCCGTTCTGCCTGAAGATATTGCTTTGGCGTCACAAAAAACCTTCTCCGCCTGTTCTCATCCTGGTTATTATCAAACTCCACAATGTCATAGACTGTCTGTCTGTCACCATCGCTTCGGCCGAGCATTACACCGCAACACTCCTCAGGATATGTCTTCTTGCCGTGAAGTTCGATTTTTCCGATTGCTTCTTTTGAGATTTTTATCATACATCCATTTCCTCGGTTATTCCAATCATCGACCGACTATTTCTCTTCTACTCATTTGTGAAATGCTCCGTCCCGTACCTTGACCCGCTGTCGGGGAAAACAGTGACGATGACTCCCGAGTCAATTCGGGACGCAAGCTTGAGGCTTGCGGCCATCGCTGCGCCGCTGGAAATTCCCACGAACATCCCCTCCTCGCGGGCAAGGCGCCTGACCATCTCATAGGCCTCGTCAGTCGACACGAACAGTTGATCGTCTGCGAGAGTCGGGTCGTAAATCCCCGGGACTATGGAAGTCTCTAGATATTTTAGTCCCTCAAGTCCATGAAGCGGCGAGTCGGGTTGAAACGATACGCATTCTACGGACGGATTGAATTCCTTCAGGCGCCGCGAAGTACCCACAAAAGTACCGCTCGTTCCGAGTCCGGCAACGAAGTGTGTCACGCGATGTCCAGACTGTTCCCATATTTCAACGGCCGTGGTACGGTAGTGTGCCCTCCAATTGGCAGGGTTGTTGTACTGGTCTGGATAGAAGTATTTGTCCGGTTCTGAAGCAACGATCTCCTTCACTTTTTGCTGGGCACCATCGGTTCCCAAGAGAGGATCCGTGAAGATTATTTCCGCGCCGTATGCAAAGAGGGCATTCTTGCGTTCCCTGCTTGCATTAGAGGGAAGTGCAAGTACAACTCGATATCCGAGCGCGCTGCCGATCATCGCGTACGCGATCCCCGTATTGCCGCTCGTTGCGTCGATGACAGCCTTATCCCGGGTAAGAGTGCCCGACTTCTCCGCATCCATGATCATGCTCAACGCCGCGCGGTCCTTTATCGATCCACCCGGATTGAACCATTCTGCTTTCGCATATATTTCCACACATTCGTTCTGCGGCATGATCCTTCGGATCTTCAGAAGCGGGGTGTTGCCTATGTTTCCTAGAACGGAATGACGATCACCTATCTGGCTCTCTGCCTTTTCAACCTCAATTTCTGATATCACGCTATGACCACCTCCTGTACCATAATTCATGTCATTCATAAGCTTCTGCATGACCTTTCAGTACCGTACCATTACCTTTCAACTTGCTGACCGCAAAGCGGCTCTAAGTTTCTTGCATCCTTTGCAAATACTCTTATAAGATCCATAGAAGTTCACTGCTCCGGTTACACCGCAGTACTTACACTTCGGAGGCATCCTATACCGTCTTTTCACGTATTCAACACTGCCATGGCGTTGTTGCCTCCGGTAATGCTTCCAGCAGAGCCCTCGTGCAATCGGTTCTTCTGAACATCTTTCCACACTACAAACAAGCTTGTTCATTAAAAAGATTCCCTAAGAACGTAATCGTGCTCACAGTATCTGTAGTTTGATAGGCTCCAACTGAATTTGCTCACGACGTCGCCGACCACTATCAACCCGGGCAAATTGCCGCCAGCTTCGGCGACCTGATCGGAGATTTCAGACAGTTTACCGGTTATCACCTGCGCGGTAGGAAGCGTTCCGCCGAAGATCACGGCTACCGGCTTTTCCGGTGTGACGCCCGCATCAATCAATCTCTCAACAATGCAAGCGACGCGTCTTACTCCCATGTATATGACGATTGAGTCCGCAGATGCAATTCCCTCCCAGTTGATACTCTTGCAGTCTTTCTCAGGATCCTCGTGGCCGGTAACGAAAGCGACACTCGAAGCCACATTCCGGTAAGTCAACGGGATGCCGAGCGATGTCGGAACTCCAATACCGGAAGTGACACCTGGAACAACCTCGACTTCGATACCGGCATCATTCAAGAATTCCATTTCTTCACCGCCACGTCCAAAGATAAAAGGATCGCCTCCTTTCAGTCTGACAACCGTCTTCCCTTCCTGTGATCTTTTAAGAAGGATCGCATTGATCTCGCTTTGCTTCATGCAGTGTTTCCCTGCCCGCTTCCCGACGTAGATTTTTTCGACCGACTGAGGAACCTCGAAAAGAAGTCCATCGCTCACCAGAGCGTCATAGACGACAACATCCGCGGTGCGGAGAATCCGAATTCCCTTCAAGGTGATCAGTTCAGGATCACCAGGGCCCGCTCCAATGAGATAGACTTTTCCCTTTCTTGAGTATGGCGCGTCCTCTTTCCTTTCCCCGTGTTCCGTGCCTGCACGCCAGAGTGCGTCGTTTCGGCACGCAGGCGTGTCCCGTCTTCCCTGTTCCATGTTCCTTCTTACCTGTTCTAACTCACTCTTCATGATTTGCTCATGAAATCGTTTCCTGCTTTCGGAATCCGGATATGCACTCCGAACATCTTCTCTGATTTTCCCCAGGCGATCGAGAACATCAGGGTAGCTCTTCGAATACTCTTCTCTTATTTTGTCGCGAATTATTTTTCCCAGCGTCGGACTTTTGCCGTTAGTGGAGACGGCAACTTTCAGTTCACCTTCCTGGAACACCGCCCCGAGGTAGAAATCGCACATTCCCGGTTCATCCACAATATTGACCGGGACATTCCATTTCTGCGCATCTTCGAACACTCTTTTTTGCACTGACCGATCGTCCGTTGCGGCGATAACCAGGAAGTAGCCGTGGACTTCATCTCCATGATAGTCACGGTTGAAAACACGGAGCTTTCCGGAAGCGGCCATCGACGTGATCGCTTCAGCGAGGACCGGGGCGACAACGGTAGTGTCCGCCCCGTCATGAAGCAGGCCGCTAATTTTTTGCAGAGCGACTTTCCCGCCGCCCACCACGAGAACGGGGCGATGTTCCAATTTCAAGAATACGGGATAAAGGTTATTCATACTTGTTGAATTCTCGTCGCAGAGTATTCAAGGCGTGCCCTCGCTTTGGCAGTTGCATTTGCCTCGGCATTCTCACGTGTCGAGCCTTCCGCTCTGGCTATGTTGGCACCCGGGTCGACATTGTCCACCGTGCAGAAGTACTTATCCCCGAGCTTATAGCTTACGATATGCATTTTGAACGGCGGGACTGCCTCAGTCCGCTCTCTATATTCTTGCGGGATTAACGTGCTCATGCTCGCTCACCTCGCACAACCGGCGCATTCACCAGGTTTCCCCACTCTGTCCACGAGCCATCATAGTTCTTGACGCTCTTGTAACCGAGCAGGTACTTCAAGACAAACCATGTCAGGCTCGAGCGCTCACCGATACGGCAGTAGGCGACGACTTCCTTATCAGGCTTGACGCCAAGCGGTTCGTATATCTTCTTAAGGTCGTCGACAGACTTGAATGTACCATCATCGTTGACGTTCTTTCCCCATGGGACGCTGACCGCCGCAGGCACGTGTCCGCCACGCTGGCAGGTTTCAGGTAATCCGGGAGGCGAGAGGATTTTGCCGGTGTATTCGTCAAATGACCTTACGTCGACGAGTGCTGCCTTTTCCCCGTTACCGACGGTTTTCATCAAGTCTGATAGATACGCCCGCAGCGAAAAATCGGGTTCTGCAGATTTGTAGATTTGTCGAGGAACACTCGGGATATCGGTCGTCAACGACCTTCCCTCCGCAATCCATTTTTTTCTGCCGCCATCCATGAGCCTGACATCCTTGTGACCGTATATCTTCAACTGCCAAAACGCCCAAGCCGAAAACCAGTTGTTGTTATCGCCGTATAAAAGTATGGTCGTGTTGTTGTCGATCCCGGATTCACTGAGCAATATTTCAAGCTCTGCTTTCGGAACGAGATCTCTTCGAACACTATCCGACAATTGTGTCTGCCAGTTCCAGCCCACAGCACCTGGGATGTGACCCTGTTTGTAAGCTTCAGTGTCGACATCGACTTCTACTATTCGGACGTTCGAATCGCTCTTGTGCTGGTCCGCCCAATCGGTTTCGACCAGTACTTCAGGATGAGCAAAGTTTTGTGCCATGATTGTGTTTCCTCCTCTATCTATGTATAAATAGGAATTATGGAATAAGATGATAGAATGTTGGAATAGTGGGATGGACCCAAGATTCCGTTATTCCATCTTTCCGTCATTCCGTTTTTAGTTAGACCGCGCATTCTCCCTCTCCAGTTACGGCCGCGAACTTCGTTGACTCTCCAAGGTCTACGAATAGCTCTTCAGTGATCTTTTCGGGCCGCACATCGGCAAGGTCGGATATTGCATCACGGAATGGGCGAACGCCGATCCTTTCGACCAGTTGCCAGAAATTCTCTCCGGCAATTCTTTCAGAAATAAACCTTTTGATGATTCTCAGTGCCGCCTCAGCCGCATAATGAGAAGGTACTCGCCCGAGGGTTTTGCCAAAATTATATCTGCCTGAATTCATCCCGCCGCTGATCGATACGATGTAAGACGGTATTTCTCCTCCTTCGACATTTTTCGTTGCACCATGAAAGCCGATGGCCGCGACGTGATGCTGACCGCATGAATTCATGCAGCCGCTGATCTTGATCCGTACTCCACCCAGAAGCTCGCTCCAATCCGGCTGGCGCTGGAGCGATAATGTCAACTCCCTGCCGAGAGCGCGTGAGTGGGTGATACCTAAATTGCACGTGTCTGCACCCGGACATGAGGTTACGTTTGCAGTTTGCTGAGCTCCCGGCTGGTTGAGTCCAACTGATTTCAATTCATTATAAAGAGAGTGAATGTCCGATGACCTTATCCAGCGGAGCACGATATCCTGCTGAGGCGTGGTTCGAACTGTGCCGTTCGAGTAATTCTCTGCAATCCGACTCAGCGTAAGCAATTGATCCACTGTCAGGTCACCGATCGTCGGATTGAGATAGACCACATTGTATCCAGTTTGTTTTTGGCTGAAGACGTTAGAATGAAGCCATCGATTGAATTCAACGTCGCCATTCGTCGCAGGCAAAGTTGGGGAATCCAGAGGAAGATAACCGCCCTCATCCACGATGTCAGGCTCCGGAAATGTTCTGCCTGCAGCCAGGATACCCGATCTCAATTCGCCGACCTTCTGCTTGAATTCTGCGAAGCCGAGCTGCCACAATACATATTTCATTCTCGCTTTGTCCCTCTTCTCGCGATTCCCAAATTCGTTAAAGATTGACAGGATGGCTTCGGTGGTTGGGATCAGCCATTCGACCGGGATGAACTCCTCGAGCAGATCCGCCACGCGAGGCTGGGCACCGAGTCCGCCCCCTACGAAAACTCTGAAGCCATGTTTCACATTCGAGCCGGAGGCTTCAATTGCGGCAACGTATCCGATATCATGAATCCAGGGTATGATGCCGTCGCGCTCATCTGAGCTCCCTGAAAATGAAATCTTGAATTTGCGCGGCAGAGTTTGGTTCAAAGAATTACGAAGAAGATGTGAGGCAAGGAGGTGCGCATAGGGAGTAACGTCAAACAACTCGTCTCGTGAGACGCCAGCGAGAGGCGACCCAACGATATTTCGAACGGTATTGCCACAGGCTTCGCGGGTGGTGAGACCAGCCTGATTCAACTTCTCCATGACGTCAGGTACTGTCTCAAGGCGCACCCAATGCAATTGAACATCCTGCCTTGTCGTCACGTGAGCAAATCCGTCGGAGTAATCTCGTGCGATTCCGGCAAGAGTGACAAGCTGTCGTGAGTCGAGCAATCCGTATGGAACCTTTATCCTTACCATATTGAACCCCTTTTGGTCGGCCCGCTGCCCATAGATGCCGCGGTGAAGACGGAATCTCTTGAACTCATCCTCTGGCAACTCGTTCTGCTTGAAACGCAGGATAGCATCACGCATCGCATCTATATCTTCCTGGTAAGCGTCCCTGCTATCGACTCCAGTTTGAATCGATTCTCTCGTCTCTATCTCCAACTGCATCTCCTCCTATATCAAGTTTCAAACTCGTACTTGGCAACTCATAAAGTCTATATAAACAAAAAAGCCCTTTGTCTGCTTTCGACAAAGGGCTTTGAAAATCTCGTATGGTACTTTAAATCATGGACCTACGCCTTCGCGAAAACAGAGCGATCCGTTCATACAGCAACAACAAGCGCAGGTCAAAAGACTCTCTGCTTTTCGTGAATGTTTTTCGGTTCTCATGACGGTTACAAGTTATAAAATCATGACGGTTTTGTCAAGTATTATTTTCGAAAGTCGTGACAAACCTGAAGTCTTTTCCCTTGCTCTTAAGATTTTCCTGATTGAAAAAACCGCGAAGGATTTGGCATCATCTTACCAGCATCATCCTTTTTGAGTTACCCCATCCATAGGCGAGGATACGATGAGAATAGACGCAGAATGACACTTCCTCGTTTCGTGCAATCCAGGTCAGCATTCGACCGCCTCTTTGGGAGTCTCGGCAAAAGATAGGTTGTCACTTTTGAACTTCAGTGTCTGATCGAGATCCTCAATCAGATCATCGACGTCCTCAATCCCGACCGACAGTCGGATGACTCGCTCGTTGATCCCTGCTCTCTCACGCAGCTCGGCTGCCATGGATGCATGACTCATCGTAGCAGGATGTTCAATGAGCGACTCGACACCACCGAGCGATTCAGCAAGTGCGAATATCTTCGTGGAACGAAGGATACGCTGGACATCTCTGACATCGCCATCCACTTCAAACGACACCATACCGCCAAATCCAAATTGCTGTCGTCTTGCAAGCTCATGCTGTGGATGTGTAGGGAGACCGGGATAAAAAACTTTCCCCACGGAAGGATGACTCGAAAGGAATTCTGCAACAGCCCTCGCGTTTCTCTCATGCTCCTTCATGCGTGGCGCCAGCGTCTTTATTCCGCGCAGAACGAGCCAACAGTCGAAAGGCGACGCACCGAGTCCGACAGCATTTGCCAGGAATTGCAGCTTCTCTGCATGATCCGGCCGCTTCACAACGACAGCTCCGCCGACCACATCACTGTGTCCATTCAAGTACTTGGTCGTAGAGTGAATGATGATGTCGGCTCCAAGCTCGAACGGTCTCTGATTGACAGGCGAAAGGAAAGTGTTGTCCACGATAGCCAGAGACCCCCACTCGTGAGCAATCTCAGATATGGTGCGGATATCGATGATGTTGAGAAGCGGATTGCTCGGTGTCTCGATCCAGAATCCTTTTGTATTCGGTCTAATTGCCGATCTGACTAAATCGGGGTCACGCATGTCAACATAGGAGATTTCCAGACCGAACTGGTCGCGGTATGTTCTAAGCAGCCGTTCCGTACCACCATAACAGTCGTGAGTACAAATAATGTGGTCGCCGCTCTTGAAGAAATGAAGCGCAAGTGCGACCGCCGCCATACCGGTAGCGACGACGGCGCAGGATGTTCCACCCTCTAATGCCGCGATGTTTTCTTCAAGCGCTCTCCGAGTCGGATTAGCGCTCCTTGTATAATCGAAGCCCTTTGATTTCCCTACGTCTTCGAATCGAAACGTGGAAGTCTGGTAAATGGGGGTGATGACACTGTTGAAACATGTGTCCTTATCTACACCGGTGTGAACCGTCTTTGTTTGAAGACGCATACAATTTCCTCCTCTGTTTGAATACAATGATCACAAAAAAACCTCTTCCGATGATCAGAAGAGGTAGCATTGTACGCATCTTCTTCTCATCTCTCTTCGCAATAGGCGAAGCAGGAATTAGCACCTTGACTCCCCGAAAATGGGGACGGTTGCTACGGCGTCACAGGGCCTGTTCCCTCGACCGTTCTTGATAAGAAAGAGGTATTATAAAGAACTCAACAATGTTACAAGATATGAATCCTTAAAACGGGTGTCAAGGGAAAAGTTCCCGACGGAAGAATGGATACGATTTCAAATCAGCTTTCTATAATCATTGCAGAATATATAGCGGAGCGTCACCTGAAATTGGGAAAGGATATCGTATTCCTCATGTCGTCAGATGCTGACCATTATGGCGAGGACTTCGACAATTCTCCCTACGGTGAAGATGCACGCGCGCACGAGGAGGCAACAGCTAATGACAGACGCATCGCTCACAAAGATCTCGATGGAGTTCTCTCTGACGACAAAGTGGAAGACCTGACGCATGAGATGGACAACACCCTTTGGTGCGGAAAGTTTTCGGTGCCATTCGGATTATTGACTGCCGAGAAAACTGTCTCGAAAGTCCCCGGAAAGAAGCTCGATGGAAAAGTGCTTCGCTATTCGGATTCGTACTCCGAGAGCGTGCTTCCTTTGAGAAACACAGGGATGGGGACGACTGCACCGGCTTCCTACAAACACTGGTGCGGCTGGCTGTCAGCCGCGTTCTATCTCAAGTAAAGGACGGAGTTCGATCCGGCGCATAAGCTCTTTTTGCTCAGCCCCGCAGATGCGGCTGGAAAAGGCTATCGTAGTAGATGATCCCTCTTATGACGGCCGTCGTGATAGCCTGTGTCATGAAGTAATTCCTCGGTCCCATTGAATTCCTGTTGAGATTCTTGAGCGCACCGAGAGTCGATGTGCCGTCCAGACCGATAAGGTTCTTGACCAGCCCCCTTCGCAAAACGGCTTCCACCCACGGTTCGGTTTTTACCGTCGCTTTCGCAACTACAACATTCGAGACGGCCCCCCAGGGTTCAAAAGCCGTCCCGACTTCGATCGGGCCATACCTTGTGTCCACCCAATCGAAGAAGACAGTTCCTACCAATTGACCGTAGGAGTTCTCTCCATAGAAGAACTTGAGAGTCGATGCGTCCGGTGAGAAATTCCACTTCGCTTCAGATCGGAA
>JAKASW010000107.1 GCA_021818875.1 Bacteroidota bacterium | reverse complement strand
TAAACGCCATCGCAGCCCCGGCAATGATCGGCGACAAGAGTATCCCAAAGAACGGATAGAGAATGCCCATAGCGACGGGCAGTCCGAGTGTATTGTAGAAAAATGCACCGAACAAATTCTGCTTGACGTTTTTCATCGTCGCTCGGGAAATATCGATTGCAGCGACAACGCCGCCGAGATTACCTTTGATCAGCGTAATGTCCGAGGCTTCGATGGCAACGTCGGTTCCGGTGCCGATTGCGAGCCCGATGTCGGCCTGGGCAAGAGCCGGCGCGTCGTTAATCCCGTCGCCTACCATTGCCACTTTCTTCCCTTCGCCCTGTATCTTCTGAATGTTGTGCGCTTTGTCCTCCGGCAGCACCTCGGCAAAGACTCTCGTGATTCCGACCTGCCGGGCGATTGCTTTGGCGGTTCGCTCGTTGTCGCCGGTTATCATTACAACTTCTAATCCCATTTTCTGAAGCTGGGCTACAGCACTCTTAGAATCTTCCTTCACGGTATCTGCCACAGCGACAATTCCGGCAAAGCGTTTATCAACGGCAACGTACATCGGCGTCTTCCCATCCTCTGCGAGCTGGCGGGACTTGTCGGCCAGGCTCTCGACCGCGATCCCGTACTCGTTCATCAGCTTCACATTTCCGAGAAGAATATGCTTTCCGGCGACCTTCGCCTCGACTCCCTTTCCGGGAATAGCGGAAAAAGATTCGGGGTCATTGATCGACACCTTCAGCTCCTGCGCGCCTGTAACTATCGCGTCGGCAAGCGGATGTTCGGAAGCCTTTTCGACCGAGGCCGCAAGACTCAGGATCTCGTTTTCATTGAAGCCGTCCGTCGTGACAACATCTGTAAGCGCCGGCTTGCCTTTTGTAATTGTTCCGGTCTTGTCAAGAACAATCGTATTGAGCTTCTGCGCAGTCTCAAGCGCCGCGCCGCTCCGGATAAGTATCCCGTTTTCGGCGCCCTTCCCGACGCCTACCATTAACGAAATTGGTGTGGCAATTCCGAGGGCGCATGGGCATGCTATGACCAGGGTTGTGACGAGGACGATTAGGGCAAAGACCAAATTAGGCTGGGGGCCGAAGTCATACCAGATTATGAATGAAATTATCGAGAGGATGATTACAGCAGGGGCAAAATAGCCGGAGATCTGATCAACGACTCTCTGAATCGGAGCTTTTGAATTCTGCGCCTGTTGTACCATGTTAATGATTTGCGCAAGGGCCGTGTCCTTGCCGACCTTCGTGGCCCTGAACCTGAAGCTGCCGGTTTTGTTTATAGTTCCGCCGATAACTTCATCGCCGGTATGCTTTTCTGCCGCAATCGGCTCGCCGGTAATCATGGATTCATCGACGCTCGACGAACCGTCAGTAACCGCACCGTCGACCGGTACCTTCTCGCCGGGGCGGACGATGACGATGTCATCAACCACAACCTCCTCAAAGGGTATATCCTTTTCTGTTCCGTCTCGCACTACTCGTGCGGTCTTTGCCTGAAGGCCGATAAGCTTCTTGATCGCAAGAGAGCTTTTGCCCTTCGCCCTCACCTCAAGTGCCAGCCCGAGAATAACAAGGGCAACAACCACCGCCACCACGTCATAGAATTGTCCGGCCAGAGCTTTGGAGGGAAACACCGAGGGAAAGAGGACAGCCACGGTAGAATACAGCCATGCAGCCGTAATGCCGCTTGCAACCAGAGTGTTCATGTTTGCAGAGCGGCTTTTGAATGCCGCAACCGCTCCTGTGAAGAATTGCGCGCCGGAGTAGAACATGACCAGGAGCGTCACAGCCGCCATCGCAAGCGAAATATATGTCGCCGAAGCGCTTCCCTGTCTCATGAGTCCAGAGATACCGAAGATATCGGGATAACTAAAGAACACAACTGGTACAGAAACGACGGCGGCAAAGATGAATTGCCTCATCAGGCTTTTATATTCTTGCTCATGTGCTATTTCCGTCTCGTCGCGAACCTCACCTTCTTTTCCAGTAATTCTCTCGGGGCTTTCTTCGCGGTCCACTTTTCCGGAGCCGTCCCGCACTGTGTATCCGAGTGACTCAATTGACTTTTTCATCTCATCAATGTTCACTTCGGCAGGGATGTATTGAACCAATGCCGTCTCGCTTGCAAGGTCAACACTCGCGGATGTGACTCCGGGTTTCGACAAAAGGTCGTTTTCAATTTTCGTGACACAGGAGCCGCAATACATCCCGCCAATCTTTAGCGTAAGGGGATTTTGGCCGACTCTGTAGCCGGATTTCTTAATTGCATCGATTATATGCGCTGCATTTGTGACGGTGGGGTTATATTCGACATAAGCATCACCTGTTACAGAGTTGACATTTATTTTCTTTACACCCTCGATTTGCTTCACCCCTTTTTCAATCGTCAACGCGCACGTCGGGCAATCCATGTCTATCACGGAAAGCTTGAGACGTTGAGTCGAAGCTTCCGAGCTGGTCACAGCTTTCAGTTGTTCCATGATATTACCAGCATATTTCGCAGGCTCACTGTCAAATTTCGATTTGCAGTTGGCAGAGCAGAAGTAGAAATGTCTCCCGTCGTGTTCCGAATGAAACGCTGACGTTTCTTCGACGGACATTCCACATACTGGATCTTTTGTCATAGTTGATTTCTCCCTGTCTTTTCTTTCAGACCTCCCGTCTGTCTTTGGAGAACGGACAAGCCCGTTTCCTCGTGAATGGTCATCTTTTGGTCGCCTCGGCGATATATGCCATTCCGAACCAAAATCCTTTAACCACAACATTGGACATATATTTCCCCATTGATTCCCAAGGATGCCTGTCCGCCATTTCAATTGTTCCACCATAAGGTTTAACAAGTGTGACAAGAAGCGGGACGAAGCGCTTTAGCCAATTTTGAGGGGCACGAAAGTCCATGACGACCCACTTGCCGCCCTGCTTCAGTGCATCCGCACCATCACAGATAACCCGATCATATTCAGGAATCATCGTCAAAGCAAACGTAGAAATAATCGCATCGACATTCTTTGGAAACTCAAAGGATTCTCCTCCACTTTGCAAAAGCTCCACGTTCTTCCAACCGTTTTCCTTGACTCGACTTTCGGCTTCGACCAGCATTGCCGGAGTCAAGTCAACACCAATGATTTTGCCGTTTCCACTCACTTGCTCCTCAAGGTACAGGAAATTTCCCCCGGTGCCGCATCCAATCTCGACAACCGTGTCTCCTTTCTTGAGATTCAATTTCTTGACCGCAAGTTTCCTGTGTCTATTAACTCTCATACCTAGCAGGTTGTAAAGAATCAAGGTCGAGACATCATACCGTTTCGCCCGCTCATTATAGATTTTGATAACTTTGCTATTTATCACAGCTTCTTTGGAAGTACTTGAGTTCATAGTCATTTCTCCTTTATCTGCCACTTATAACGACACGTCTTCTAAGCAGTTACAGTTGCGAAACAAATAGTAATGTTTCTTCCATTTATCATGTCTAAACCAAATTTTCTTCTTCTTTTCAAATTCCTCTTTAGAAATCTCTCCGCGGGCATATCGCTTCTGGAGTATTTCAATCGCCGAATCTTCTTTTGTCTGCTGGCCTTTTCGTTGGGTCAGCCATTTCGCTATCGCCACGATAATTGCAATAATGATCACCCACCAGATTATCATCATCGGCGAGCCCCACCCGAATGGATGCATCCAATACATTTCAATTCTCCTTTCCTAACTTCTTTCAACAGCCTTCCTGAGTTTTGCTCGGATTTGATTTGCGATCTCCGCCAGCTGTGGATTGCCGACCGCTTGCATGGAAGCCACGGGGTCAATGGCGGCGATCTCAATGACGCCTTCAGAGATTTCCTGAACGATTACATTGCATGGCAGCATCGTGCCGATTTTGACTTCGGCCTGCAGTGCCTTGTAGGCAAACGGCGGATTACACGCGCCGAGAATTCGGTACTTCCTGAAATCGACGTCCAACTTTTTCTTCAGAGTCTCTTTGACATCGATTTCGGTAAGGATGCCGAAGCCTTCCTTCTTCAGTTCATCCTTGACCTTTTCAATTGCCTCGTCAAACGAAACATTCTTTGTTTTGCTGAAATAGTAAGTCATAAAACATCCTCCTTTTCTAATTCTTCATTTGTTCCATGCTGTGCCCATGAGGTTGATTCCCATGTCTGCACCAGACACAATCACAATTCATATGCATGCATTGCTTGTCGATCAAACGCGTGCGGTACCAGCGTTTCGCAACCTGGAACATGGCCGTCTTCAGCGGTGATGGGTTATACCACTTTCTCAGCCACGCAATCGGGTCTTCCAACTTATCGAGGATTGAAAGCGCCTTCTCATAGCCGCGATTTCCAAGCAGTGAGAAAATCAAACGATCAGCGATTGACACTTCAAGTATCTTCTCTATATTTTTCTGAACAAGGCTCTCGTATGATTTTCCAGTTATTATGCTTTGTGCCGCCAAATAGCCCGACATCATCGCGTATCTCATTCCGAATCCCCATAATCCATCCTGGAAACCTGCGCTTTCACCGACATACCAAAACCTGTTCCCTTTTGTGGCAGGTTTGAAGAAGAAGTTCACAAATCCTCCGAACTCTCTCGGCGATCTCACATCAATTTGCACAAGCTTCTGCATCCGGTCGAATGCTTTTTCAAAATAGCTTCTTTCATTTTTGAAGTCCACAAAGAGGCAGGTTGCGAAGGTCGCCTTGCCTCCATTTATGAGGAGATACGCGTAGGCCTTGGGTGCGATTCGGTCATCGACGAAAGTGATTGCGGCATCCTCATGCGAGGTTGAAAACACTATGCCTTTCGCAATGGCATCTGCTGCTTTTGGTCCGGTAGCGACCACCGTATTGCCTTGCTTAACCTCGTCCACTTTACTGTTCCAGACAATTTCCACTCCAGTCGCAATCGCCTGCTTCTTCAATCCACAGTCGAGTGATGTTTCGGTTGTACCCCTTTCCACTAGGTAGAAAAGCGGTCTTGCGAATTTGACCAAATGCCTTTTGCCGGATGGAGTGAATACCGCCAGCTCGCTGTAAGGCTTGCAGAGGAAGTTGACCGACACACCGACGCTACTCAAGAACTGAATAGCGTCTTGGTTAGTTGACCAATTCTCAAGGCCCTGGAAATCTCCATTGAACCGCAGGCCGACATCCTTGTTCTGCTCGTGTACGACAACGTCGATGCCTGCACGTTTGAGATTTATCGCGGCGGTGAGTCCGGCCGGCCCTGCACCGATAATTTGGACTGCCTCGCTCAAGCGACGACCTCGGGATTCTTGGAGTATTTGACTCCTGCTTTGGGGACAAAACGCGGGACAGATCTCTCATATTCCCTGTACGCGTCTCCAAACTTCTCCTCCATATCATGTTCTTCACGCAATGAAAGTCTGTAGTAAGCACAAGTCAATATCGGAAACATGATGAGAGTGAGTATCGTGGGCCATTGAATCAGCATTCCGATCGTTACGAGAAAGAGTCCCGAATACTGCGGGTGCCGAACACGCGCATACGGACCATCGGTTACAAGGTCTCCGCTTCCATGGTATATGCGCCTCCAGCCCACGCCCATGATCCATAACCCGATCAACATTACAAATCCGCCGATCTGGCAGATGACAAGCTTAACCCATTCCGGTGCGCCGAAAAGGGTTCCGAGAAGATGACCGTTCACATGGCCGAAGGGATCAACCCCTAACTTGTTGCCGAACAGCGAAAGTAGGATGTAGATTGTCAGTGGAAAGCCGTACATTTCAGTGAACAGAGCCACGATGAAAGCCGCAAATATTCCGAGAGTTCGCCATTCGTATTTCTTCTTCGGCTTGAGAAATCCGATGGCAAACGCTGCAAAAATGACGACGTTGATGAAAACCATCGTCCAGAGTCCATAGTCATAGGATTCGTGCATAATATATCTCCTTACTCAATCGGAGGCCGGAAACAGGAGACCGCAATCCGGCCTCCTGTCTCCTTTCTCCTTCTTCTCAGTGATGATGTTCGTGTCCGCTTCCCTCTTTTGGCTTGTCCGAAGGACCACTTCGTTGGGCATATTTCGACGGTTCCTTGTCGAACGCCGCCTTGCATGAAGGCGAGCAGAAATAATAAATAGTACCATTGTACTCACTCTTTGCAGTCGTTTTTTTCTCATCGAGCTGCATTCCGCATACCGGGTCGTGTGTTTCTGGTGAACGCGATTTCACTCCGCTAAACATTTTGAATCTCCTTTCTTCAATGTTATTGGTTAGCGCTTTTTTCAATGATGAGCATGCTCTGTCTGGCCCATCGAACCGTGTGGCTTCTCACTTTCTTCGGCTTTGCCTACCTCACGCACTGAATGTGAGTGTCCAGTTCCACATCCTCCCATGCCACCATGACCGCGGTGCATGAAAAACATGAGCAGGGCAAATATGATGATATAAATCAGAGTTGCTGACATGGCTTTCACCACCTTTCAGGCAAGTGCATCTGTTCCATGCTTTTTAGTGCGGATGCTGACGGCGTCTTCGACGTTTGTGATAAATATTTTTCCATCACCTGGCTGACCGCTGTGCGCATGATCCAGGATTGAACCGACGACTATCTCGGCAAGATCATCGGGGCACACGAGTTCTATTTTGCAAGCCTTGCTGTATCTATCGCAGTACTCCAGAGAGATGTTCAGACCTTTTTTGTCGGCCCAGCTTCCGAGCAGTGATACATCAATGACTGTCATTCCCTTAATACCTATTGCTTCAAGATGTGAAATTACCGTATCGGCTCTTTCGGGCCTGATGTAGGCTTTTATTTCTTTCATTGCCTTCTCTCCTTTCACAATTTCGTTTTTTTGACAAACTCAACTTGTAATCGCAAGCGTAGAACCTTGGGCTACGAGACAATCAGTGTGCCTTTCAGTTTTCCTTTGCCACATTGGAAAGCATACTCGCCCGGCTTTTCAGGCATGAACTCGGTCGAGACCACCACACGGTGAGGAAGTGTTATTCTCCTGTTGAAGTCTGGAAAAAGGATTTCCTCGTCGCAATAAGACAGATCCTTTCTGAGGAAGTACACCCTCAGCGGTCTCCCCGCCCTGGCTGTTATTACCTCAGGCGAATACCCGCCGTCGACTATGATGCTCGCTTCCTGGATGCGTGTCCTCTCCAATCGTTCCTGCTCTTTCTTTTCCATTGCCTGCCATAACCAGTAGTAGATGCCAATCGCGAAGGGGATTCCGAGCAGAGCCGCGATAGTGCTAGTTGTGATCATTGCAACCTCCGTTGTCCATTCCAAACATGTCCGTCGTCGAGTCATCGGGTATCACTCCGAATGCACACTTACAGATGTCTTCTCGGCGAGCAGTTAAGGCTTCATCCACCTGAGCTGATGTGAGGAATCTGCTCAAGCCTAACGACCTCCGCGACTCTTCAAGAAGCCTGTTTCGCTCAGCGATTATTTTTTCAAGCTGAATCTCGAAGGTTATCATGCAGAGGCCTGTGTAGAAGTAGTACGTTTCACCTTCGAATTCACGCTTGAGATCAGGGTCGGCTTCCATTCCGCAGATTTCACATCTCTTTTTCATCATTCTCACCAACTGTTTTGCGACTGCTCACCCGATGCCGTTTTGGCAAAGAGGTTGTACAGCGGGATGAACACATAGCTCACATAGAAACCGTATAGAAACGATTCAAAAAAGCCGAGGAAGAAATTTGTCCAGCTGATCCATTTGAAGCCTGGAAGGAAGCCCTGCCAAAATGGGTACATCTGCCATTCATTTGGAAATACCAAATCCCATAGAACACAAAGGACAAACGAAGCCGCCAGGAAACTTCCGAGTGCCCATGCGACGGGACGAGGTCTAATCTTCTTCATTTGCTAGTTCTCCTTTCTCACTTTATCTCGATTTTCACGATCTGGTAAGTCCGCCCTGGCGAGCCGGAGACGAGGCGGAAAAGGTGAAGTATGTCGTTTTCCACTGGAACCGCTCGTTCCGGCTGCCGGAGCAGATAGATTCAGCAGCATCCGTGTCCACCTCCGTAGTGGGAGCGCTGGCTCGCTGAACTCAGATCAACAGTTCGTCCAACATATTTCTCAGGACTTGCGAGGAAACGGGTTTTGCAGTCCTCTGAAGCAACTACGTAGGCCTTACCTTGATACTCGACAATCTTGACGGTCTTTTCATTGATCTGTCCCCAAGGGGTCGACATCAACATCCCACAAACCGGGCATCGTGCTGGTGTGGGGCGGGATTTTTCCGACCGAGGGAGGATCTTCGACACTTCGTTTAACATTTTCTAAACCTCACTTTCTTTTCTATGTTCATCCTCCATGACGCTGCACCCTTGATGCGGTTACACCGCATCAAGGAAATCCTAAACAAACTCAAAATCCAAAGCTCCCAATTCCCAAATGGCAGAATAATTTCTTTTCCTTTGTGCATTTGCATCTTTGTCACTTCCTGCACGAGCAGTCCAGACAATGGTGTTCGGCGCACATTCGACAGGTCTCTTCCAGCCGCTTCTTTAGCGCCTGTCTTGCGCGGTGAGACCTGACCTTGAGATTGTTGCGCGAAACTCTGAGGCGCTTCGAAACAGCTTCAGCATCCTCTCCGTCAATGTCGATTGCTTTCACGACTTCTGCGTACTCCGGTTTCAGCGTAGAAATAAGTCCGTTCACACACTCGCATATTTCTTCCTTTTCCTCCGGCTCGACTGCGAGATCAGCATCGGCAGCGTAATTCAACCTCCGATTGAGTTCTGCCGCTCGCCGCCTGTATGCGTCGATTATCGCGTTTTGCAATACTCGGTAGAACCACCTGACGAGTTCCTCATCGTCTTCAATTTGCGGTGCGGAGCGTACGGCCTTCAGAAGACAATCCTGCAAAATATCTTCTGCAAGGTCAGCGTCCGCAATCCGCTTTCTGATGTAACCCAGAAACTTCGCGCGACTACCGACTAATTGCGATTCTATTTTTCCCATCACTTAACCTCTCCTATCTTTCAAAATCTCCTGCGACAGTCGGCAGTTGTCCCTCGCCATTCAGTAATCATGCTTCAACCAACGCAGGTTTAGCGCGGAGATAAAAGAAACCTGCCAGACCAAAGACCACAGCGAGTATGGTCACCTGGTTCGCAAAGTCCGCTCCGAGACCTTTCCGCCTGAACTCCTTCACTGCAACGTAGTTGGCAACAAGGAATGCTATCCCCACTGTCAAACCGTAGCTGTAAACCGTGAGTGGACCAATTTTGAAGAGAACCGGTACTACGGTATCACTTAAAATCTTGCTCAACATTTGTCGTGTCCTTGCTTATGTACGTCATAAGTTTCCACTACAGATGACTCCCGGTATCTCTCAATCGGGAGTAGCCGCTCAAGTGCCCCATGGCGATCATAATCGTCTTTCGAGGATTGAAAGACTCTCCGGTATCGGTTTGCCGCTCCATCAAATTCATTCAACGCGAAGAGTGCATCGCCAATCTTGATCTGCACCCAAGCATCATCTGGAAAATCGATGTCGAGCTCGGCGATTTGCCGAAGGGCTTCATCCTCCATACGTGCTTCCGCAAGGATGATGGCCCGGTCGCCGAGGAAATTGGATCGCTCCAGAATGTGCGCCCAAAACCGTTGATGCTGAACGGCTTCAGACGTCATACCGGCGCTTTGAAGGTGAAACGGCAGATCAAGCAGCCAGTTCGTAAGGTGGGCACCGGTCTTCGACTCGAGTTCGCATATTAGTTCCTCTGTCGGGGACATCAGGCTGAGCTGGCGTGCAAGTTTGCGATGTTTTCTCAGAGCTTCGGAGGTTAGCGGTTCCACCGAATGATATAGTTCTTCAACTCGTTCAACGATTGCATCCAACATAGCGCGAGGAACATCCTTATGCAGCTTTTCAGTTTGACTTTCCGTAGTCGACCTCCGTTCGTATGTGTTTTGTTTGTATCATCAGTTTCTGTAAGGTCCGTCGTTGATGCTCTCCGCAATACCTGCCGCGCTTGTGTCCTTCACGCGTCCGCCAAAACTCTTAGACAACATTGACCCGCCAACAAAATCAGGAATCGAGCCGACGGGACATATCTGCCTTTGTGGGGCTTTGGACTCTGCTGCCTCGGGATCCGTCGAGCAGGGGCCTTGGCGGCGGTGCGCTCCGGGAGACGTTCGCCGCAATTCGAACAAGAAACAGAATCCGCTTCATTCTGTACTCCACATTATGGGCATTGCCAGACACCCTTTTTGCCGGGCTCCGCGCCACAGTTCGAACCGAATCGTGCATCAGGGACATTCTTCGCGCCACATTTGCCGCAACTCATCGGGATACCCATTTTTCGACTTTATCGCCGCGCGCCGGATTTCCCTTCAATACAACAGCTATGGAAGAATTGTTTCTGAGGATTTTCAGTACCTTCACTTTCCCTGCGAGTACAGCTCGTTTCTCGTTCACCGTGTACAACTGGAGCACATCGCCTGCCCGGATCCCGTTTGCAGATCCGATATCAATGTAGACTTTGCCATCGATTCGCCCTGTTATATACCCTCTCGTGACAAGGGATTCAGAGCATCCAGTGACCACTACCGCCAGGAGAATGGCGGCGATTCCTGATACGATCTTTTTCATGACATTTTTCCTTTGTATTTATGTTCTTAGTCATCGAGCTCTCCCATTTTCTTTCCGATCAACGTGTCTTCAACACGTCGGGGCAGGAAGTCATTGACAAAAACAAGATGGTCCGGAAGTCCGCCTGTAGTGCCTACTTCGTGAATGATCCGGCAGACACTATCGACAACCTGCTCGTCACAGAGAAGATCGATGCGTGAAATCTGCGATAGCGGTTTGAAAAATTCGACCACCTTAATCTCCTTTATGCCGGTTGAGCCAAGTTCTCCGATAAGCCAATGAACTCTCATCGGACTGACATAGGTGGTTATTCTTTTCATAGAGAATGATACCTAATTTCGTTCTTCGAACTCGCTGCCTTGCACGGAGAGCAGAAATAGAGACGGGGCGACGGGGAGACCCAAAGTGCACTTGTGTTAGTTTGTCCGCAGGTCCGCTCGGACAATCTGTGTAGTGGTTTATTTTTAAAAGTGCGCTCCGGGTGCCGG
Source organism: Bacteroidota bacterium (assembly GCA_021818875.1). Lineage (GTDB taxonomy): Bacteria > Bacteroidota > Ignavibacteria > Kryptoniales > JAKASW01 > JAKASW01. The sequence continues at coordinate 2,299 of JAKASW010000107.1, read as the reverse complement.
CGACCCGCCCTCTGCTGGCTGGATTGTCTGGTTTCCGTCAAAGACAGAGAAAGAATAGTTAGCCTATTCACGATTGGGACCTTGCGCTTCGAGGTTCTCAGAATGACTCTCCACATCCATGAGAAAATTTTGAGGACTTTCTATGAATGGAGCCTCGCAACCCGGCGAACAGAAATGATAGATGACTTTGCCGTGCCTTACCTTTCCAAACGCGTTCTTTACCTGAAAGGAAGACATGCAGACCGGGTCTCGCACGAATTGTTCGTCTTCCGGGAAATCTGCGGATGCCCTCCCTGGGAACCGTCCCTGAGTCACGTCGGTATTCATATTGAGTAGCTTTCCATTGACTTCAGTGTTAGCGGCCATGTTCACCGGCGGCGCTTTGCTCAGGTACCTCACCATGGTGAGTGGTGGTGTTCGGTCTACTCATGTCCATGTTATTCATGTTGCCTGAGCCGGTGCTGTCAACCATCCCGGTCTTCACAAGTGCGGTTCCAACTCCGTAATCAAAGACGAGCCTTCCGCCGTACGATGCGCCGTACGAGATGGTCGCCGCGGTTGCAAGAACGAGCAATCCTCTGACCCAACTCAATTTATTCCGTGCAAGAACCAGGGAAAGAGATGCAAGTATGCTTAGAGCTACTCCTGCCAATTCGATCTCCTTGTGGGTATCCATCAGTGGATGCGCAATGTCGGGATGCGGAACAGTATTTGCGGCGACCAGACCTGTAGCGGCAGTAACAACTGCCGCTACAGCGGTAAGAACGATAAGTCCCGCTGCAATTGTTTTGAAATGGTCCTTCTTCGACACTAGATAAAGCACCTCAAACAGAAGTGCTGTCAACGATAACGCAACCGGAAAATGGACGAATAACGGATGAATGTTTTGCATCTCACTTTCCTCCTCCGACAGATGCATTTGAAATTTGGGATTGCCCCTTCAGCTCTCTTCCCCTCCACAGATAATAAATCACCGGGTACACCATGAGCTCGAGCAGCACGCTTGTTATGATTCCGCCCACCATCGGGGCAGCGATTCTTTTCATCACATCCGCACCAGTCCCTGCCGCCCACATGATCGGGAGTAAGCCCGCGAGAATCGCAGAGGCGGTCATCATCTTTGGACGCACTCTCCTAACGGCGCCTTCATGAATTGCTTCTTTTAGATGTGCGAAGGTGAACATCTGCCCCGCAGCCTTCATCTTGTCGTACGCTATGTCGAGATAAAGGAGCATGACGACACCCGTTTCCGCGTCGAGACCCGCGAGCGCTATCATTCCCACCGCCACAGCAACGCTCAATTGATAACCGAGTATGTAAAGAAACCATACCGCACCGACGAGCGAGAACGGAACCGCGAGCATAACGATGAAGGTTTTTGCGGCCGATCTCGTATTCAGATATATTATCAGGAATATGAGGAGGAGAGTCGCCGGTATGACGTAGGTCAGCGTCTTAGCAGCTTCCTTCATGAACTCGTATTGTCCGCTCCAGGTTATGAAGTATCCGGTCGGAATTGTCAGGTGCTTTGCAAGGTAAGCTTTAGCTTTGTTCACATATCCGCCAATGTCAGACGTGTTCGCATCAACATAGACGTAAATAGTCGGAACGGCTCCCTCGGTCCTGATGAACATCGGGCCATGGTGGATTATCATCTGCGTAACGTCTCCTATCGGGATTTGAGCGCCGCTCGGTGTGGGGATCAGTACTCGCTTCAGCTCCTCAGGATTATCTCTCTGTTCGAGCGCATAACGGACATCTATCGGATAGCGCTCGATGCCGGAGACGATCTGTCCGACCGGCATGCCGCCCATTGCCATCTCTATCACATTCTCGATATCCTGGACACTCAGATCGTACCTCGCGGCTTCAAGTCTATCGATCTTGAAATCTATATAGTTGCCGTAACCGACTCTTTCGGCAAAAGCGCTCTGTGTCTCCGGAAGCTGTTTGAGCAGCGCTTCTATCCTTTCTCCGATAGCCTGGAGTGAATCCAGGTCGGGGCCGAGCACCTTGATACCGATCTGGCTCTTGATTCCCGTGCTGCTCATGTCGACACGGTTTTTTATAGGCATCGTCCAGACGTTCGAGAGCCCAGGCACCTGCAGCGCGTCGTTAAGGGCAGCCTCCAATTTATGCGGAGTCATTCCCTTCGGCCATTCGGACTCGGGCTTGAGATTCACGGTGGTCTCGAACATATCCAGACCTGCAGGATCCAGCGGAGTGTTCGCCCTTCCCGCCTTTCCGAAGACCGTCGTCACCTCTGGGAACTTCTTTATTATTTTGTCTGTCATCTCAA